>CAYZEZ010000309.1:0-5302 GCA_964477295.1 uncultured Bacteroides sp.
ACCAGCAGCTCGATTTTAAATTTGAGATCTCTGATGCCAGGAAAATTGCCAGGACTCTTGTCGCTTTTTCAAATACCGATGGCGGAAAACTGTTGATTGGTGTCAAGGACAATGGCAATATCACCGGGATATACTCGGATGAGGAGTATTACATGGTCGAGGCGGCCGCCCAGATGTATTGCAGGCCTGAGGTAAAATTTACAGTGATAAAATGGGATATATCAGGAAAATCCATCCTGGAAATAGATATCCCAAAAGCTTCAAAAAGACCTTTTTTTGCACTGAACGATGAGAATAAATGGATGGCCTATATACGCAGAAAAGACCAGAATTTACTGGCCAATAAAATATTACTGAAGGTCTGGGAAAAGGAGAACAGGAAAAAAGGCTCTATCCTCAGGTATTCGGAAAAAGAGGAGATCCTGCTGCATTACCTGGAGCACCATGAACAGATTACCCTTTCAAAGTATTGCCGGATCGCCAGGATTTCAACTAAGATGGCAGAAGAGATTTTATCCACCCTGATCTGTTTCCGCATCATTAAGATGGAGATCACAGAAAAGCTTACCTGTTTCTTTCTTCATAAACAGGAATAGACCGGTGCATTACTCAGGGTTTCTTCTTTTCAACCCTTTTAATTCCTGACACAATTAAACTGATTCTCTGGTTTGGCAGGTTAGAATAACCGGTAAGTTTTCCTTTTTTGTTGAAGTTTTCAGACCTGGCAACGATAATGTCTTTAGCAATCCATTGTCCCAAAGGCAGTATTTAATTTAAATTCTTCAGAATTGACTCGAAGATCTTTCGTCCGTCGGTATTACCAAGCTCATCATCGGCTGCACGTTCAGGGTGGGGCATCATGCCAAAAACATTTTGCTGTTCATTGCAAATACCTGCAATGTTGTCGATGGTCCCGTTGGGATTTGCTTCTGCAGTAATAATACCATTTTCATTGCAATATCGGAATAATATCTGCCTGTTTTGCCGTAAAGTTTTGAGGGTTTCTTCATCTGCAAAATAGCGTCCTTCGGAATGGGCTATCGGGATTTTATAGGCTTTCACTTTATCGAGTCCGGAGGTTACCGTTGTTGAATCATTATCCGGCATGATAAATACATTCCTGCAAATGAATAGCTGGTTGCTGTTGAGAAGCAATGTTCCGGGCAACAAACGGGCCTCACAGAGTATCTGGAACCCGTTGCATACGCCGAAAACGAATCCACCTTTGTCAGCAAATTCAATTACATTGTCCATGATAGGTGAATACCTCGCAATGGCCCCGGACCGAAGGTAATCGCCGTAAGAAAAGCCACCAGGCAATACAACAGCATCCACACCTTGCAGATCATTATCTTTATGCCACAGTTCAATCACTTCCTGATCCAATATATCCCGTAAAACATAGATCATATCATGATCACAATTGGAACCGGGGAATATGACAACGCCAAATTTCACACGTTTTATTTTTTAATTCAGAAACCGCCAGCTGACAGACAAACCACTCGTCGCAATCGTTCTCGCATGAATAATTTAATCATCTCTGGCAATGAATCAATTGATTAGATTCTTCAAGCTCACTCCATGATTCGGATCTGGTGGTTAAAGATAGGAAAATAGTTGATTTATGAAC
This sequence comes from uncultured Bacteroides sp., assembly GCA_964477295.1. Classification (GTDB taxonomy): domain Bacteria; phylum Bacteroidota; class Bacteroidia; order Bacteroidales; family SM23-62; genus CAYZEZ01. The sequence continues at coordinate 1,634 of CAYZEZ010000309.1, forward strand.
ATGGATTTTAATTCGTAATTTTAGACGGATGAAATGAAGATGATCTTTTCATCAAAGAAAGAATCTATTGTCTGTCAGTTTACCAGCCTGAGACGAGCCGGCAGGATCTTAAATAATTTCACAAGTTTCGCGAGGCCAATTAATTAAATTAAATAATTACGAGTGAAAGCTTCAGAAGAACATGAGGTTGGAGACGAGGATCTGCGAAAGTTTATTGATACTGTGAAAAGCTTGTCAGAGTATGATTTCTCTGACTATTCCGACAAATCATTGAAGCGCCGTGTTGCAAAAATTTTACTGGATACAAAACTTACCATTCCTTCCCTGCTTATAAATATCAGTAGCAACAAGGATTTTTTGGAAGAAATCGTAAAAAATATTACTGTTAATACAACTGAATTGTTTCGTGATCCACCCATCTGGAATACCCTGCGCCATGAAATATTACCTGCTTTTAAGAACAGATCTGAGATCCTGGTCTGGCATGCAGGCTGTTCAACCGGACAGGAAGTATATTCGATGCTAATCCTGCTTTACGAAATGGATCTCTTTCAAAAATCAAAGGTTTATGCCACAGACATTAATTCTGATGTTCTGACCTATGCAAGCGGGGGAATTTACAAGTATAATTTCAATGTCAACTACCTGGATAATTTTGATAAGGTTATCAGGCAGGATATAAACGGAGGGCTGTTAGACGTGCCTTATTCGAAGTATTTTTCAATCGAAAAGGCCCGCGATCAGATCAGGATGCATCAATTCCTCCTTGAGAAGCCTGTATACAAAAAACAGGACCTTGTATCTGATCCCAATCCATTCCCTGTTACCTATGATATTATCATTTGCCGGAATGTTGTAATATACTTTAACTATGAGCTTCAGAATAAGGTTTTTAAGCTGTTTTACGATGGATTAAAGCCTGGCGGAAGTCTTTTGCTTGGTGCTCATGAAACAATTTTAGGTCCTGTATCAACTTTTTTTATTAAGAAAAATCAGGTCTATTATAAAAAATAAACTATTTTAAACATTCAATATTGAATTCGGGCGATATGCTAATCCGAAAAATACCTATAAGGTCACGATTCTTTCTATTATCCGTTTTTTCAGTATTATTATGGTTATTAGCCGGCATAATACTATTCAGTTACCTGGAATCTATAAGGCAGGACCACCAGATCTCAATGAAAATCAATGCCCTTTCAGGTCAAGTATTACAGATGGAGAATTCCCTGCATGATATTCGCCAGCAAGATGTGCTGAGAAGTGATTTTTACGAAACGGGGAACAGTGATTATATAAATCAGCTCAGTCAAATTTATATCAACACCTATAACCAGGTTAATGAATTAAAAACCATTCCCGGGTTCCGCAGGGTTCCGCTGATAACTCAAAAACTTAATAATCTCAGCAACTATCTGACCAGTTTGGATGGGATGGCGAAGGAGTTAATATCCAGGTTAAGAGAGCGCGGAAACAGTAATTATGGCCAACATAACCAGGTGACCGGACAATTACAGAATTTATATGATCTTACGAATCAAAACGGGCCAGCCGAATTGAAGAACCAGGTCAGCCAGCTCCAACGGTTGCTGAATGATTATCTACTCAAACCCAGCGTTATCAAGGCTCAGCAGCTGGGTGATCTTATGAGCCAGATTATTTCCTCCCTCGAAGCAGAATCCCATCGCGCCGGCACGTCGGTCAATAACTCTGAAATATCACGGATGCTGGCATCTGCAAGTGTCCTCCGGAATAGCCTGACGGAGCTGGCAGAACTGGATAAATCCATCGGTCACTCCATTTTTGAAGGCCTTCAGGGTGATATCCATCGAAACTTCGAGATCATTATTGAAGAGATTAAGACAATGAACTACCTTGTTGATCTGAATTTTTCCAACCGGCAAAGAAGAGCAGGGTATGGTATATCGATATTTATCCTTCTGGCACTAATCTCAAGCGGACTTTGTATTATTTTTCTTTCCCGTTCATTGCAACAACCCCTCAGCCGGTTAATGTCATTTATCCGGGAAATGGCACGCGGAAAGCTTCCTGATCCTTATCAATATAATGGAAATGATGAATTTACCGGAATTGCTCATGACCTGAATACCTTATCGGGGAACCTGAAAGATAAAATACGTTTTACCTCGGAGATTGGCGTAAATGAAAATACTGACCTTCCCGAAATGCTCAGTGAAGAGGATGCACTGGGAAAAGCACTTCTCGATATGGGAGATCATTTACAATCCATCCAGGCAGAAGACCGAAAGCACAAAGCTGAATCAGAAAAACGGCGCTGGATTAATGAAGGCCTTGCAAAATTTGAAGAAATATTAAGGATCCACAGCAGTCACCTTGAAGTACTAGCCGACAATGTAATTAAAAACCTGGTTAAATACCTGAATGCCTCCGTTGGGGGTTTGTTCCTTACCAATCCCGGCTCCGGAGAAACCCTTGAACTTATTTCGGCCTTCGCTTACGACCGTAAGAAATACCTGAAAGATAAGTTCAGTTTGGGTGAAGGGCTCGTTGGCACATGTGCTATTGAAAAGCAAAAAATTTTCATCACTGATGTCCCGGAAGATTATATCCGTATTTCTACAGGAATAGGTGATTCCAGGCCTAAAAGCCTGTTGCTCGTCCCGCTAAATCTTGAGGATGACCTGCTGGGAGTGATGGAAATTGCTTCTATGCTGATATTACAGGACCATGAGATAGAGTTTGTTGAAAAAATCGGGGAAAGCATAGCATCAGCTGTTTCATCTGCAAGAATAAATATGAGGACCAGCCAGTTGCTCGAACAATCACAGGAACAGGCCAGGGAAATGGCCGAGCAGGAAGAAAAGCTTCGCATGCAGATGGAAGAATTGCAATCCACCCAGGAGGAGTCTGCCAGAAGAGAGTCTGAAATAACGGGTATCCTGAATGGGATCCATAATTCCTCGCTTGTAGCCGAATACAATATGAATGAAGAACTCATTGAAATCAATGATAAGTTCCTGCTGCTGCTGGAAACCCACAGGGATCATATTCTCGGAAAAAAATACAACGAGATAATCGGTGTCAGCAGGCATACAGATGATTATAAGAAATTCTGGCAATCTCTCAGTAATGGAGAAACGATATCGAATGTAGAAAAAATAAAACTGGTTACCGGAAATGAGATCTGGTTAAGGCAAACCTATTCACCCATCCTGGACAAAGACGGGACCCCCTTTAAGGTCCTGAATATCGCTACCGACATATCAGAGACAATTCGCCAGCAGGAATCACTTAAAAGGCAGGCCAGTGAAATATCAAGGGCCAACGTGGAAATGCAGACCTTCAGCGATGCAGTGGACCAGGCCATTATTAAGTGCGTATATTCTCCTGCAGGCCAGATACTTGAATGTAACGAAAATTATGAAAACGTAACCGGGTATTCAGGGAAGGAGATGATTGGAAAGAATAACCGGATCTTCCTTCAGCGGTCAGAAAAAGATCAATTTGAAAAGATCTGGAACGATGTGGTCAAGAATAAGCCATACCGCGGAGTGATCAGGAGGTCAAAACCTACGGGAGACCAGATCTGGATCATGTCGACCTTCACACCCGTTAAGGATGAAGACGGTACTATTTTTAAGGTTTATTTTCTGGGACAGGATATAACCGAAAGAAAATTGAAATATC
>CAYZEZ010000310.1:0-5299 GCA_964477295.1 uncultured Bacteroides sp.
GTGGAGGTGGTTGAGATGCAATCTGAAGGAGGCGCCTCAGGAGCTGTTCATGGATCTTTGCAGGCTGGTGCCCTGACTTCAACATTTACCGCATCACAAGGGTTATTGCTGATGATTCCTAATATGTATAAGATCTCCGGCGAATTGCTTCCGGCTGTTTTTCACGTATCTGCCAGGAGCCTTGCAGCCCAGGCTCTGTCGATATTCGGTGATCACAGTGATGTCATGAGTACACGCCATACAGGATTTGCCATGATTGCCACCGGAAGTGTGCAGGAAATAATGGATCTTGCTGGTGTTGCACACCTGGCTGCCATTAAATCAAGAATTCCATTTCTTCATTTCTTTGATGGGTTCCGCACCTCCCATGAGGTACAAAAGGTGGAAGCTCCAATCACCGAGGAAATGGCAAAACTAATAGATTATAAGGCACTTAAGGCATTCAGGGATGGCGCATTGAATCCTGAGCATCCTGTAACACGTGGAACTGCTCAGAATCCGGATATCTATTTCCAGGCTCGTGAGTCCGCGAACCGTTATTATGAGGTTGTTCCTGATATCGTTGAGGATTACATGAAGGAGATAACAAAGATGACCGGCAGAGAGTACCATCCATTTTCCTATTATGGTGCACCTGATGCTGAAAATGTTGTAGTGGCTATGGGATCCGTTACTGAGACTCTGCGTGAAACAGTCGATTACCTGAATAAACAGGGCAAAAAAACAGGTATGATGGCCGTTCACCTTTACAGGCCTTTCAGCGCTAAGTATTTTTTTAAAGCCCTGCCTGAGACTGTTAAGAGAATTGCTGTTTTAGACAGGACGAAAGAGCCCGGAGCCAATGGAGAACCATTGTACCTGGATATCCGTGATCTTTTCTATGAAAGAGATAATACCCCTGTTATCGTTGGAGGCCGTTACGGACTGAGTTCTAAAGACACAACTCCTGCCATGATGATCTCAGTTTACAATAACCTGGAAATGGCTGAGCCAAAAAACCGTTTTACGATAGGAATAACAGATGATGTCACTTTCACTTCTTTACCCTTAATCGACGATGTCAGCGCAGTCCCGGAAGGGACCCTTGAAGCCAAATTCTATGGGCTGGGTGGCGATGGAACAGTAGGTGCAAATAAGAACAGTATCAAGATCATTGGTGAATCAACCGATAAATATTGCCAGGCATATTTTGCTTATGATTCAAAAAAATCAGGAGGCATCACCATTTCTCACCTGAGATTTGGAGATCATCCGATCCGTTCAACCTATTATGTGGGGACTCCCGATTTTGTTGCCTGCCATGTGCCTTCATACCTGGGTAAGTATGATATGTTAAAAGGCCTGAAAAAAGGGGGTACTTTTCTGCTGAATACCATATGGGATCCGGAAGAGACCAAGAACAGGCTTCCCAATTCCATGAAGAAGTACCTTGCGGAGAATGATATCAAATTCTACATGATCGATGCCACGAAGATCGCTGTCGAGATTGGGCTGGGAGGCCGTACCAATACGATTATGCAATCGGCCTTTTTTAAGATCTCAAAGGTTATACCTTATGATCAGGCAGTTGAAGAAATGAAAAGATTCATTGTGAAGAGTTACGGGAGAAAAGGTGAGGAGATTGTAAAAATGAATTATGCTGCGGTTGACCGCGGAGGTGAGCTGGAGCAGGTTGAGGTCCCGAAAGAATGGGTAAAGCTGAAGGTGGAAGAGCCCGAAGTACACGATGAATTGCCTGATTTTATTAAAAATGTCGCCTTCCCCATCAACAGCCTGAAAGGGGACGACCTGCCGGTCAGTGCCTTTCTGAACAGGGAAGACGGAACATTCCCTCCCGGCACAACTGCTTTCGAAAAGAGGGGCATTGCCGTAAATGTGCCTGAATGGCAGCCGGATGAATGTATCCAATGCAACCAGTGTGCCTATATATGTCCACATGCCGTGATCCGTCCCTTCCTGCTTGATGAGAAAGATGTGAAAAACAAGCCAAAGGATCTGGTAACTGTGGCCGGTAAAGGTAAGGAACTGGCCAGCTATCAATACAGGATACAGGTTAGCCCGCTCGATTGTACCGGCTGTGGCAATTGCGCCGATATCTGCCCTTCAAAGGAAAAAGCCCTTATCATGAAGTCCCTTGAATCACAGATGCACGAGCAGGACAACTGGAGTCACCTTTTGAATAATGTGACCTATAAAGATACCGTCGTCGACAAATATAAAACCATTAAGAACAGCCAGTTTGCACAACCTCTGTTTGAATTTTCAGGTGCCTGTGCCGGTTGTGGTGAGACTCCCTATGTTAAACTGCTTACCCAGCTGTTCGGCGACCGGATGATGATTGCCAATGCTACTGGTTGTAGCTCTATATGGGGTGGCTCCGCTCCATCTACGCCTTATACAGTAAATGCAGAAGGCAAAGGGCCGGCCTGGGCCAATTCCTTATTCGAAGACAATGCAGAATATGGATTCGGGATGGCACTCGGTGTAAATAAAATGAGGGACAGGATTGGCATAATGATGCAGGAATCGATGAAGAATGGCATTGCACCTGCCACCAGTGAAGCCTTCAAAGAATGGATCGAATCTAAAGAGGATGCAGAAGGATCAAAGGTAGCCTCTGCCAGGGTCATTGTAGCTTGCAAGAAAGAGAAAAATGATATTGCAAAGCAGATCATGACACTCGAACAATACCTGGTTAAAAAATCTGTCTGGGTAATCGGTGGTGACGGTTGGGCGTATGATATTGGTTATGGGGGACTCGATCATGTGATTGCCTCGGGCAAGGATATTAATATGCTTGTTCTGGATACAGAGGTATATTCCAATACAGGTGGACAGTCATCCAAATCAACACCCATCGGGGCGGTAGCAAAATTTGCTGCATCCGGTAAGCGGGTCCGTAAGAAGGACCTCGGAATGATGGCGATGAGTTATGGATATGTCTATGTTGCACAGGTTGCCCAGGGAGCCAGCCATTCACAACTGTTCAGGGCCTTTAAAGAAGCAGAAGCTTATAAGGGACCATCGGTTGTGATTGCTTATGCTACCTGTATTAACCATGGAATACGGGCAGGTATGTCAAAATCCCAGGAACAAATGGATAACGCCGTTAAATCTGGTTTCTGGCATCTTTACCGTTTTAATCCTGATCTGGAAAAAGAGGGCAAGAACCCGTTTACCCTCGATTCAAAAGAACCTGACTGGAGCCTTTTCCAGCAGTTCCTTGGATCAGAGGTCAGGTATACTTCACTGAAAAAATCATTTCCTGAGGTAGCAGCAGAATTATTTTCTGCTGCTGAAAATGCTGCGAAATGGAGATATGACAGCTATAAACGAATGGCTGCGATGGATTTCTCCAAAGATGAATAGGACTATTCATTCATAGCATTCAAGGAGGCTGTCTCAAAAAAATTTACAGGGTTATCCTGAACTTGTTCCCCCCCGGGTACCCGGGGCGGGCGGGGTTAGCGAGTGCAAAAAAATAAATAATAAAGGATCGAATATTCCTCACCGCTTGCGGCGTGGAGATTCAATTATTTATTTTATTATTTTTGTAATTTATAAACAGATTAAATAAATAGAGATTGGGCAGGATACTGGCACTGGACTACGGGAAAAAAAGAGTGGGAATGGCTGTAACCGATACCTTACAGATTACAGCCAATGGATTGGATACTGTCGATACCAGGGATGTTAAGGATTTTCTGATCGGTTATCTGGAGAGAGAAGAAATTGATTGCGTTGTTGTAGGAGAGCCGAAGCAATTAAGCAACCTTCCATCAGAATCAGTCAGGTACATAGACCCTTTCATTACCTGGTTCGGTAAAACATTCCCGGAAGTAAAGCTGGACAGGATGGACGAAAGGTTTACATCGAAAATGGCCCACCGGGCCATTATCGATGGTGGTGTAAAAAAGATAAAACGCAGGAATAAAGAATTAGTGGACAAAGTAAGTGCGGTTATCATTTTGCAATCTTATCTTGAGTACGTGAACCGTGACTCGCAAGGCAGGTTGTGACTATAGCCTTGTGCGAGCCGGGCAATCGTGAATCGGAAAACCTGCAACCTGCAACCTGCAACCTGCAACCTGCAACCTGCAACCTGCAACCTGCAACAAGTAATTTGTAACTTTTTTATGAAATGATACTCCCAGTTTACGTATATGGAATGCCGGTATTAAGGAAAAAGGCAAAGGAAATAGAACCGGATTTTAAGGAGCTTGATCAGCTGATCGACGACATGTTTGAAACCATGTATTATGCCGACGGGGTTGGATTGGCAGCACCGCAAATCGGGAAATCAATCCGCCTGATCGTCATCGATGCAAGTGAAATTGAAGATGAAAATGACCCTTCCCTGAAAGATTTTAAAATCGAATTGATCAATCCCAAAATATTAATGGAAGAGGGAGAAAGATGGGAATTTAATGAAGGGTGCCTTAGCCTGCCTAATATCCGGGAGGAGGTGTACCGAAAACCGAAGATTATACTCGAATATTTTGACCGGGATTTCAATCGTCATGAGGAAGAATTTGACGGGGTCAAAGCACGAATCATACAGCATGAAACAGACCACCTCAACGGCATATTATTCATTGATAAGGTTGCCCCGTTAAGAAAACGCCTGCTTCAAAATAAGCTGAAAGCGATATCAAGGGGAGAGGGCGAGATCAACTACAAAATAGTACACCCGAAGAAATGACTAAATTGACTAAATTGAACTAAAATTGGATATTAAATTTAGTCAATCTGGTCAATCGTAATTTTAGCTCAATTACATTAGCCCTTCCTTCTTGAAGATCTCCTCTGATTTTAGCAGCAAGTCAACATACTGAGCCCTCTTGTATACAAAGGGATCATTGATAGTACTATTGGAAAGCTTGCCTTTAAAGTCTTTCAGTGAGTTATAATTCTTAGACTTCATCCATCCTTCAAGGTCTTTGAGCATAGTGGAAATATATCCTATCTTGTTCTTGTACAAGGTGCCAACCACCTGCACACAATCTGCTCCGGCCAGCAACATCCTGGCTACATCCGCTCCGGTATGGATACCTGTATTCGCACAGATGCTTGCCTTAACATTTCCATAAAGCAATCCGGCAAAACGCAGCGAAAGTTTTCCATCCTCGGGCGTGCTCAAGGGAAAATGGACAACATGCTTTTCACTGTCAAGGTCTATATCGGGCTGGAGCAACCGGTTAAAAATTACAATTCCATCCACTCCTGTTTTATCCATCCTGGAGATCACATTCAGCGGATTGGCGTAGAAAGGACTTAGCTTAACACTTACAGGTACAGA
>CAYZEZ010000311.1:0-5288 GCA_964477295.1 uncultured Bacteroides sp.
AACCTGAAACCTGAAACCTGAAACCTGAAACCTGAAACCTGAAACCTGAAACCTGCAACCAAAAAATTGCCCTTATGACCAGGGATGACTGCATTTTCCTTGGTACTATTTCAAAGACACATGGCATATCCGGCGGCTTGGTGGCGATCACCAGTATCAAAGGATACGTTCTGAAAGAAAAATGGGAATTTGTATTCCTGGAAATTGACGGAATACTGGTTCCCTTTTTTATTTCATCCTGTGAATCCGGGGCAAGGGATGATTTGATCATTTTCCTGGATGATATCACCTCACCAGAACTTGCCGGTGCACTCGCTGGTTTAAATCTCTATATCCGGAAGGAAGACATTATACTGGAGAAGAAAGTGTTCGATCCCGGGGCCCTTGCAGATTATCTTGTTATTGATCAACAGTTTGGAGAAATTGGTTTTATCAAAGAGGTCATTAAAATCCCACAAAATGACCTGGCCGTGATTGCTTTCAGGGGTACCGAAATTCAGCTCCCTATCTCCGAAGAGTTGATCGAAAAAGTCGACCACAAACGTAAAATTATTACAATGAACCTCCCGGAAGGACTGCTGGAACTTTAATGGTACACACCCATGCCCACACACCCTGGAACTGGTAACTCAAAACTCGCATATATGTTTTCCGTGCAACGCTTCAATTCTTTAAACGTCTTTTCCTTATAGGTTCAACGTTAAACTAAATATTCAGATCATGAAAAGAACACATTTATCACTTGTATTAATCATCCTGTTTTCAATGTCCATGCTTTCCTCCTATGCACAGAAGAAAGAAGACAGGGATGTTGGCAGTTTTACTTCAATAGGTTTTGCCATCAGTGGCGAACTCTATCTTACCCAGGGGAGCCCCCAGAAAGTAGTTATTGAAGGAGATGAGGCAGACCTGGAAAAACTGGTCACCGAGGTAAAAGACGGTACACTTAAAATTAAATGTAAACCGTCTAATACTAAACTCAAATCAACAGTAAAGGTCTGGGTTACTGTCCCGGAAATTAACAGCCTGGCAGTTGCCGGATCCGGAAAAGTAATTGCCGAAGGTGAAATTAGTTCGGATGATTTTGATCTGTCCGTAAGCGGCAGCGGTAAGATCAAATTTGCCAACCTGGTCACGGATGATCTTGAAATTGCTATTTCAGGATCTGGAAATGTTATGCTGGCCGGAGAAGCCGATCGTGCCGAAATATCTATCAGCGGGTCAGGCGATGTAGAAGCAACAGGATTTGAAATTGAGCGGTGTGAAATCGCTATCAGCGGTTCCGGATCATGCAAGGTCAAAGTTGTGGAAGAACTGGAAGCAGCCATTTCCGGTAGCGGAAAGGTTTACTACAAGGGCAGGCCAAAGGTTAATGCCCATTCTTCGGGATCAGGGAGAGTGGAAAGTATTGATTAAAGAGTAAGGGAGTATGGAGGGAGTGAGGTTGGTGTGCATTTATTCAAGGTCTTGGAACTGGTAGCCTACTCTCTAATAATTTGAATCTCATTTTTATTACTGAATTTAATGATCGAGGAAGGCACGCCCTTCCTCGTTTCATTTTGTCGCCAGCGGACCACATAATCAACCGCGGATTTTATCTCGTCGCTGATCTGTGAAAAATTGACCGGGGATTTTTTCCCGGAGATATTGGCAGAAGTGGAAACAAGTGGTTTTCCTAACTTTTGTATCAGCTGCTGGCAGAAGGGATCAAAAGTTATCCTGAAACCCATGGTTTGATCCTCCGGGATAAGGTTTTCCGCAAGATCGACCACACCGGGATATATAATGGTGATTGGGTTATCTGCAACCCTGCTGATCTCAATGGCCATGTCAGGAACCCTGGAAATATACCGGTAGAGTTTATCCTCACTATCTACCAATACCAGCATGCTTTTCGTGTCCTCGCGTTTTTTGATCCGGTAGATCCGGGCCACCGCTTCAGCATTGGTCGCATCACACCCTATACCCCAGATGGTATCTGTCGGATAAAGTATTATCCCTCCATCCTTCAACACCTGCAATGATCTGTTGATGTCTTCTTTCATAGATATTGATATAAACTTCCCGCCACCTTGCAACGATTACCCTGCAACCTCTTCGTAGACTTTCATAATATTGTCGGCAATAACATTTTCGCGAAAACTTTGGGCGTGGTTGTATCCCTTTTCAATCATCCTCTTTTGTAATTCACTGTCATTCAATACTTTCACAATCGCTTCCCCCAATTCATCAACATTGCCCGGTTCAGCATACATTGAATATTCCCCTCCGGCTTCTGCAAAACAACCCCCTCTGGATGTGATCACAGGCACTCCGGAATTCAATGCCTCCAGGATAGGTATCCCGAATCCTTCAAATTGCGATGGATAAATGAAAAGTATCGACATCTGGTATAAAGCAGGCAGTTCCTCGTTGGGCACATTTTCAAGGAAATAAATATGCTCCATCCTGTGTTGCCGGATATAACTTTTCACTTCGTCAGCATACGGAGTGGGCCTTCCGACTACCACCAGGGGCTTATCTATGTTCCGGCTATGCAAAGCCTGAACAAGCACAAGAAGGTTTTTCCTTTTTTCAATGGTCCCCACATTCAGCAAGTACTCACCAGGCAGGTCATATTTTATCTGAATTTCTCTCCTCTTTGCTTCGCTAACCTCCTCATAATAAATCGGATCACATCCCTGGTAAACCACATCGATCTTATCTGCCCCGGTACCATAAAAATCAATGATATCCTGCTTTGTCTGTTCCGATATGGCTATGATACGGCCGGCTGCCTGACAACTATACTTTGATTTACGCAAATATATTCTCCGGTCAATAGGAGGATACCACTGTGGATAACGAAGGAAGATAAGATCGTGAATAGTTACGACCGTTTTAATCTTTTTCTTATGGATCCCGAAGGGTATTTCATTGCTCAGTCCGTGATACAGATCGACCTCATCTGCTTCAAGCCTTCCGGGCAGCCAGTAACTCCGCCAGAAAGAAGAAAACTTCTTGCCCGCCCACGATGAAGGAAAATGAATTTGCTGGTTTGGTTCAAGACGATCTCCCATGCCTTCCCTTTTGCGGGGGACATACAGGTGATAGGAATGATCAGGGTGGAATTTCTGCAGGTACAGGATGATGTTCCGGCTGTAAGTTCCGAGCCCGCTGTAATTGAAAAATGCACGTTTTGCGTCAAATCCTATTTTCATGGTGGATCTCAGTTCATAGTTCCTGGTTCCTGGTCCACAGGTGCGAGTTTGCCAGGTGGTGTGGGATTTGGGTGGTGGGTTTGTCTTCTACTTCGTAATTTTAAAATCGTTAATCATTATTCTGAGATCAATCATACCGATACGTTGTAATCCCTCAGTGCCTGGTTCAATGATGTTTTTTTATCGGTTGATTCTTTCCTTTTCCCGATAATTAATGCGCAGGATACGTTGAATGTACCTGCAGGGAATTCTTTTGGATAGGTGCCTGGTATCACTACTGACCGGGCCGGTACCACCCCCCTCATCTCCACCGGCTTCTCACCTGTCACATCAATGATCCTGGTCGAATCGGTAATCACAACATTGGCTCCCAGTACCGCTTCCTTCTCGATCCTGGCCCCTTCCACAACAATACTGCGTGATCCGAGGAAGCAGCTGTCTTCGATAATAACAGGTGCCGCCTGAACCGGTTCCAAAACACCTCCAATGCCAACACCGCCACTCAGGTGAACATTTTTACCAACCTGAGCGCAGGATCCGACCGTTGCCCAGGTATCTACCATGGTAGTCTCATCAACATATGCCCCGATGTTAACATACGATGGCATCATAATCACGCCTTTGGCAAGGTAGGAACCATAACGTGCCAATGCATGCGGCACTACCCTGACTTCAATCTCCTTATAATTCTTTTTAAGGGCTATTTTATCATGGTACTCAAAGGGACCAACCTCTGTTACTTCCATTTGCTGGATCGGGAAATATAAAATAACCGCTTTTTTTACCCATTCGTTTACCTTCCATCCTCCTTCGGTTGGTTCGGCCACCCTTAAACGGCCCTTATCCAGCTCATCTATAATATATCGGATAGATTGCTGTACATCAGGATCCTTTAGCATAACCTGGTTTTCCCAGGCTTCCTGTATTACTGTTTGGTGTATTGTGTACATAGAAAGAAGTTACAGGTTACAAGTTGCAAGTTACAGGTTGCAAGTTACAGGTTGCAAGTTACAGGTTGCAAGATACTATAATCGAGGTTAACCTGTAACCTGTAACCTGCAACCTGGAACAATTTTTTTAAAATCCAAATACCAGGCCCAAACCACCTACCAACGCTCCAACAATCAAATTCACCACTTTCATCTTCAAAAATCCCTTTCCCGATTCGGCCAGTAAAGGCAATGCTCCGTGACCGTCCTGCACTATGGAATTGGCCAGGAAGATACTTAACGGGATGCTTCCCGTGGCAAACAGGGTCAGGAAGATCAGGTGTGGTCCCGATTCAGGAATGATCCCCACCAGCAATGCAATGATAAGGATGGTGACCAGGTTATTCTGTACCCACTCCTCCAGGTGAAGAAATTCAAGTCCCACATGTATAACCAGGAATGCACCAAATGTCCATAAAAAAATCTTCAGGAAATGTTTTTTGATCACATGTCCCCAGAGATGTTTACTCATGAAATGATCGGGAACAGTCACTACAATAAACAGCTCTATCATAGAGATAACCAGGAAAATAATGCGTTTCCAGTTCCAGGTCGCGGGACCAATATCCCCGCTTATTAAAAAAAGTGTGAATAGCAATCCGACCAAAATTAAAACAGCCCTCTCAAATGTTATCTTTTTTAGTTGTGGAAGAATAAGCGATGGCTCAAAGCAGGTACAATCGTCATCCCCTGAATGTAATTTCAAATGATTTTCGGGAAGCGACATATACCCCCGGCCAAACGGTAATAGATTCATTACTCCTCCAGTCAGCATTGCTATACCTGAAGTCAATCCTATCAACAGCAAGGCTTTGTCGGGGATCATCGCAAACATGATAAAAGCCTCATCCCCCGAAGTGGCTATCATGACTGCTACCAGCGCGGCAAAGTTAACCAGCCGGTGAGCATACAATACGACGATCACATATACCCCAAGGCAACCCGGCAGGGCTCCCATGAACACGGCAAAGATCAATTGCAGCCAGCGGTTGCGTTCAATCGGTTTGCTCCAGCTCCCCCTGGTCTGCACGGTAAGGTATTCAACGAGCAGCATCATCACCATCACAAAGGCGGTAATCAGGATAGCATGCTTAAAGAT
>CAYZEZ010000312.1:0-1812 GCA_964477295.1 uncultured Bacteroides sp.
TCACAAAAGCCCTGTTAAAAATATCCTCTATAATTTGTTTTACTATATCTTCAGATAATTCATTTTCCACATCCTGGAAGCTTCTTTTGCTGTCATAATCCTGGTACTGTGAAAAGGTTTCCTCAAAATCAAGGTCGGGATCAATGGAATTGGTGTATTTTACCTTAACGGCAATGGTAAATCGGTTAAGAGAAGCCACATCATCCCCTGAGATGGCCACCGGCCGCTGTCCGTCATATGTCCTGATCTCACCCTCAAAATTAGCTTCTGCCAATCCATTCATCAGGGTCAGTTTGGTTTGGCTCTGTATCATATCCTTCAACTCATCGGTCACATATTGCGGCATGTTCGGAGGAGCCAGGTTAGAACGATCAGCGAAATACTGCACTGAAACGGTCTGGAGGTTACCTGTATTGGCACCGGAAAAGGAATAGGAGACTTTGCACGACTGCAAAATGACAATAAACAATATGGTTAAAAAAACTATTCTTTTCATAATTCATATAAATTCCCATCGAGTTACGAGTTGCGGGTTAGGAGGCGCATCCGGGTAGCAGGATACCTCGTACCTCGGAACTCTTATTCAAGATCATATTCCTTGATCTTTCTGTATAAAGTCCTCTCCGAGATCCCCAATTCCTCAGCCGCATACTTTCTTTTGCCAAGGTGTTTATCCAGAGCCTTCCGGATCAATTCAATTTCCTTGTCTTCCAACGATAAAGACTCTTCAATTATTTCCTCTGTGTCCTGAATATTGGCAGATTTTTCAGTTGGAATGGTCACATTCCCATGACTTATATCGGGTTTTGGGGTATCTGCATTCCTGTAAAGCCTTTCAATAGTCTGCGCATGGTTCTGCTGAAGGTCAGTGCCTTCGACTCCTTCTTGCATAAGCTCAAGGACCAATCTCTTCAGGTCGTGCATATCACTCTTCATGTCGAACAGTACTTTATATAAAATCTCCCTTTCTGAATTAAAAGTTGCCTCATCGATGGGTTTTTCATACAACATTGGAAGTTTTATAGGCTGATAATCAGGTAAATACTTACTAAGTACCACCTCGTCAATTTCCCGATCAGACTCAATTACAGACATTTGCTCGGTGATATTCTTCAGCTGCCTGATATTCCCGGGCCAGCGGTAATTGGTAAGCATTATCCGTGCACTTTCGGTAAGTGAAATGGCTGGCATCCTGTTAACTTCGGCAAAATCGCTCGCAAACTTCCGGAAAAGGAGATGGATATCTTCCTTCCTCTCACGTAAAGGGGGAACATAGATAGGTACAGTATTTAACCGGTAATATAAATCTTCACGAAATTTACTTTTATGTATTGCATCCATGATATCTATATTGGTTGCAGCGATCAAACGCACATTTGTCTTCATCACCTTCGATGATCCCACACGGATAAATTCTCCTGCTTCCAAAACACGCAGCAGCCTCACCTGTGTAGACAAGGGCAGTTCGGAAACCTCATCCAGAAAAATGGTCCCGCCATCAGCAACTTCAAAATAGCCCTTCCTGCTGTCGGTCGCCCCTGTGAATGCTCCTTTCTCATGACCAAACAATTCCGAGTCGATCGTTCCTTCGGGTATGGCTCCACAGTTTACGGCTATTGATGTACCATGTTTCCTGGAACTGTATTGATGGATGATTTTCGGGAAGAATTCCTTTCCCGTACCGCTCTCTCCTGATATTAATACAGAAAGGTCGGTAGGAGCCACCTGGATAGCAATATCGATCGCCCTGTGCAGGACAGGATGGTTCCCTATGATACCGAACCTTTGCTTTATTTTTTGTATTTCCATTGT
>CAYZEZ010000312.1:1912-5190 GCA_964477295.1 uncultured Bacteroides sp.
CATCTTGGAATTTATGCTTACAGATATAATACCCTCCAGGAAATAGTTCAAATTCCACAATCATCCCTTGAGCTGGCCGAATCACTGGAACAGAACCGGTGGCTTGAGAATGGGAAGAATATTCGTATCTGTCTCACCGATCAGATTAACCTTGGGATCGATACTCCTGAAGATCTGGAAAAGGCGGAGAAGATTATTTCAACCCGGAGATAATAGTTATTAACAACGACCGTTTTTATCCCCCGAAATCAGTATTTTTATCAGTTGGTTGCGAGGTGCGAGTTATTAGTTGCGAGGTATCTTTCTACATAGATTTGCCTGGTAACCCGTAACTCGTTACTCTTACCTTCCGCAAGTCTTTTATATAAAATACTATACTATGAAAAAACTATTACTCTTCATTTTTATACTACCAGCCCTGATAGCTTCCGCCCAGGATTGTGAGGACCTATTCTTTTCGGAATATGTTGAGGGATCGGGGAATAATAAATGTCTTGAGATTTACAACCCTACCGATGAGGTTATTGATTTGAGTCAATACTGGGTTACACGCTTCAGCAATGGAAGCCCTGTTTATGATGCCGGCGGAAAAACACAGCTGGAAGGATTTATCCTGCCCTATTCAACGTTTATCCTGGTGAACGGCCAGACTGAAGACACTGATCTGGGAGGAGGTTCTACCTCACCCAAGTGCGACCCTGCCCTTCAGGCCAAAGGGACTGAAGTAAATGGTATGCTGGACGGCGATTACCCGTCGCCAACATATATGAACGGGAACGATGCCATGGCTTTGTTCAAGGATCCGGTTGGAGATGGAAAATATTCAGATTTTATACCAATTGACCTGTTCGGAGCTATTGCTGATGGCATGCAATCAGCCGATGAAGGCTGGGCATCCTTTACACAAGCCTGGGCCTACAGGAATATTTATGATGGTGAAGACCTGATTGGCAGGGACAGCACCTGGATCAGTAAATATATCGTTCCGGAGGGATACTACTGGTTACCCTGGACTTCCGATCAATCCCTTTTCCGGAAAAAAAACATTAAACATGGGGTCACATTATTACCCGATTCCTTTAATGTTAAACTGGAATGGGATACTGTGCCGGGTGGCCAGGATGCATGGATTTACCTTAACGATCATACCTGTGATTGTGCATCGGGATCCGGGGTACAAAATACCATTCATCCTGCGGAATTCTTTATTGCTCCGAATCCTGTTACCGGATCACAATTTACTCTATATACTACAGGAGATATTGAATATGTAGAGATCTTGTCGATAACCGGTCAGGTATTGAAGCAGGAACTGGTATCCCTATCGACAGGAAGACGCACCATTTCTGTTTACGGTTATCGTCCCGGCATCTATTTTATCCGGACAAAGACACCAGGACACCAGGTTTTGGTGAAGAAATTTATTATACAGTAACTGTAATGGTTGCAGGATACAAGTTGCATGTTGCAGGTGTATACTTCATAAATCAAAAATCGTTAATCATTAATCTGAGATCATAAAGGATTTCTAGTTGAAATGCGGTCTTTAGTTATATCTTTCATACTGTTGTTTGTGGCCTCTTTTGCATTCGCCCAGCAGGGTTCTATCCGGGGTATAGTATCAGATGCTCAGACCGGTGAAACCCTGATCGGTGCAAATATCCTGATCGGTGAAGGAAAAGGAACCGTTACTGATTTCGACGGGAAATTTGCGATACAGGCAGCAGATGGCAGGTATGACATGAAGGTTTCGTACGTAGGATATGAAACGGCTGAACGGGCCATTGAGGTATCCGGAAAACCTGT
The DNA here is from genome assembly GCA_964477295.1 of uncultured Bacteroides sp. Lineage (GTDB taxonomy): Bacteria > Bacteroidota > Bacteroidia > Bacteroidales > SM23-62 > CAYZEZ01. Next base: position 3,719 of record CAYZEZ010000312.1, read on the forward strand.
TTATCTTGAATTCGAGCTTAAATCGCTGGTCATTGATGAGGTTATCGTCGTAGCCGACGTGGCCCGCAGCAGGGAAACACCGGTTGCCTTTACCAATGTGCTGCCCAAGAAGATCGAGGAAGAACTGGCCGGACAGGATATCCCTATGATCCTGAATTCCACCCCGGGAGTATATGCCACCCAGATGGGAGGCGGCGACGGGGATGCCCGGATCACCATCCGTGGTTTTAACCAGCGAAATATCGGTGTTATGATCGACGGCCTCCCGGTGAATGACATGGAAAACGGCTGGGTATACTGGTCGAACTGGTTCGGGCTGGACGCAGTAACCCGTACCATCCAGGTGCAACGCGGACTGGGCGCATCCAAGCTGGCACTGCCTTCAGTCGGTGGCACATTAAATATCATTACCAAAGGATTGGAGTCAAAACGCGAAACCAATTTCAAGCAGGAAATTGACGGTGAAGGAAAAATCCGTACGTCCATCGGGTTTACCAGCGGGAACCTTGCAAATGGTTGGGGGATAACCGTTGCCGGATCTTATAAACGGGGAAACGGATGGGTGGAAAATACTTTCTCCGAGGGATGGTTCTATTATGCAAAGGTAGATAAGCGGTTAGCGAAACACATCCTTTCTGTCACTGCCATGGGAGCGCCACAAAAACATAATCAACGATCGTATAAAAGACCCATTGCCACCTATGATGCAGAATATGCTAAAAAACTGGGTATCAAGGTCGACTCGGTGGATGACCAGGGAAACTATCCCTATCGTCCGGAAATCTATGACCGCGGAATTGCATACAACCAGCACTGGGGATATCTCCGGCGCGACCGATACGATGCAAATGCCCCTGAAGAAATGCTCTCCGAACGAACCAATATTTATCATAAGCCACAGTTTACCCTCAGGGATTTCTGGACCCCTTCAAACAGGTTGTCTGTTTCCAATATCCTTTACCTTTCTGTTGGTAAAGGGGGCGGTGTGCAGCCAAGGAGCAGTATTGATGATAATGAACTCGTTTCAGATCCGGAAAATCCCCATTATGGGACGATTGACTGGCAATCCATCTATGACGTAAATTCAAAACCTACAAGTACTCCTTTTGGTCAGTTATACCCTATCAACAAGGATTATAGCGACAGTCTCTATTATTCCACCAATTACATCACCGAGCAGCACAATGATCATTTCTGGTACGGCTTGCTTTCAACAGCAAATTACCAGGTGAATAACCAACTCAGCCTGGCTGCAGGAATTGATCTCAGATCTTACAAGGGGATCCATTACACCACAGTAACTGATCTTTTTGGAGGCGATTATGTCATAGATAAATACGACCAGCGGAATGATTACGCAACCAATCCATCGCTTGCAATGAAATATGAAGGGGATACCATAAGCTACCACGAGGAAGGATTGGTCAGATGGGGAGGACTATTCTTCCAGGCAGAATACAAACTGAATAAAC
>CAYZEZ010000313.1:0-2681 GCA_964477295.1 uncultured Bacteroides sp.
CCTTCCCTCCGGTCTCACCAACAATTCGGGGATAGGTTTTATACTTATGAATATTGTTCCCGATCCTTTTCCAGATATCATGAAATACCCCTGTCGATCCTGTGAAATGAATACCTGCAAAATCGGGATGTTCAAGGATCACATCTCCAACAACAGGCCCTGAAGCAAAGACAAGGTTGATCACTCCATCCGGCAATCCTGCCTGCAGGAACAGGTCCATCAGTATTTTTGCAGAATATACCTGTGTCCTGGAGCATTTCCATACTACCGTATTGCCCATCATCGCAGGAGCAGTGGGAAGGTTACCCGCGATGGATGTAAAATTAAACGGGGTAAGCGCAAAAACGAATCCTTCCAGTGGCCGGTATTCGAGCCTGTTCCAGGATTCTTCTGCCGATATAGGCTGTTCAAGGTAGATATCTTCCATAAACTGTATATTGAACCGGAAGAAATCGATTAATTCACATGCAGAATCAATCTCAGCCTGGTAAACTGTTTTCGACTGGCTGATCATGGTGGCGGCATTCAGCTTGTCACGATAAGGTCCTGCCAGTAAACCGGCCATTTTCAGGAAAATGGAGGCACGGTGCTCCCACGACATAGCGGCCCACCTATCTTTGGCTTTCAATGCGGCATCGATGGCCATCTTTACATGACCGGCATCTCCCTGGTAATAGTAGCCAACCTTTTTACTCAGGTTGTGTGGAGGAAAAATATCCACTTTCCTGTCAGTTTTTACCTCTTTCCCGTCAATAACCATTTTTATCTCCACCTTGTCATTGTATTGACGTTCAAGTTCAGCCTTCAGGCTGGCTTTCTCAGGCGATCCGGGCAGGTATTCCCTGATAGGCTCGTTGAAAGCTTCCGGTACGGCAAATAGTTTCTGTGACATAAGTAATTAATTTATAATATCTTACTGCGCCGGGAGGCGCAGTAAGATATAGATCCATACTCAAACCCCTATGTATATTCTCAAGTTCAATTTTTTAACTCAGAACAAAAATATGGAATAGGGTAAATGAAGTAAATGACATTTAACAGGTTTTAAATGTGTTATAAAACTTGTTTTTTTAATAGGGAAATTGTAATGGCATAAATGTCCGGATCCTGAAATACCAGGGCTTATTATGAATATTTTCTGAATCCTGTGAGCGCATTGGCTTCGCAGAACTCAGGAACTCGTTTCCCCGCCCGGGGTACCCGGGGCAGGGGTAACGCCTCGAACCATTAGTAAGTATGTAAAGAATATTCATTTTTTTATTGATCCGGGGAGTCGGAGAAACTGGCATGGAAAGGGAGGTATGGATCGGCCACCTTATTCATTGACTGAAGCAAATGGCAATTGATTTCTCTGGAGGTTCCGGTATGTAACCAGCAGTCCGGGTATGTCTGTTTTGGCTGGTAATCCCATTTCCTTCAGCAGATCATGAGCAGCCCTGCTTACAGGCAATTTTGAAAAATTGTTTTCGTGGGCGGAATGGAGGTATTTGAGGATTTTGAACATGTTGAACCAGTGGTGAAAGCGCTTGCTAAAGCTTTCCGGGTAAGCACAATTTGAATTTATCTCTGTTATCTTTGCCTCAAATTCATCCTGCAGAAAGGATCGTATGGGGTCAGGCAAGGCTTCAAGGTAACGCCGGACAGGCAGCGGACCGGCCAGGAAAAGCTTTTCAGGCCTATCAAATAACAGGTTGAGTGGTAAAAAAGACTGCGGATCATATGTTAACAGTTCTTCCCCCCGTAACAGGTATTCCCAGACAGCAGGCCCGGTGCCGAACGGAACCCTGCGGGATGGCCTGGGGGAAGGATACACGCAGGTGGAATTGATCTCGTAAAAGTCGCCAAGGGGTATTGTTTTTTGCAGGAAGTAAAAGTCTTCTCCGCCTTTTCTCTTATTCATTCCCCCCTGCTTTGCATATGTCTCCGCCGTAACACAAAAACAGGATCCAATCGTATGATAGGCATAAGGGAACCCGGTGTTCCGGATCGCCTGGATATAATACCTCATGTGCAATTCATATGCAGCAATGGCTTCGTATACAGCACAATCAAATGCATCGCCTTCCAGTGGATGCTCAAAATAAATAGCACAACTCCTGGTCTCCGGTTCCCGGGCAAACTGTCGCTCAACCTCAACGAAGTAATTCCTGTTAACGGTACAATCTGCATCCAGCGAAAGAATCACCCCGTCAGGCCTGCCCAGCTTGTTAAACCGTAGAACGGCTTCGTCCATGCCAATTTTGCGTGCCAGGCCGGGACCGGCATATTTATTTGGCAGACCAAAATCGTTCGTATTAAAGACCTGAAATTTCTGGCTGGTATGCGCATTGGCCCATTTACTTACTCCTGCAATGGTCTGACGATTTTGTTCTATGACCGGGTCAGGAGCATCAATAGGAGAATTGATCACAATTAGTATCTCAACTGCCCCATCCGGCCTTTCGCAATCCCACAATGAATCAAGTGTATGAAGCAACCCCGGCTCGTCGTAACAGGGAATAACGACAATATAATGGAGGTCCGGGCGGGGTGTAGATTTAATCCAGCCCGAAACACTCTGGTGGGCAAGGTATTGATCTGCAAAAGGCATTTTTACTAAGCATCGTCATGCTGAACTTGCTTAAAAGCATCGTCATGCTGAACTTGGTTCAAAGCATCGTCATACTGAACTTGGTTCAAAG
>CAYZEZ010000313.1:2781-5189 GCA_964477295.1 uncultured Bacteroides sp.
GGTTATATCCAGGCTCTCGTTGGCAAACAACACGTTGTCCCCGAAACTGTTACTGAAAATAAACTGGTATCCTTTGTCCTGGTTATATACCTTTAAAAATTCCATGATATTGTCGATCAGCTTCCTGTTGCTGACTTGCTCTTCTTCCGATAATTGCATTGTTAACTCATCCCTCAGGCTGTAGAGGCTCTGCTGTTCCTGGAGAAGCTGCTGCTCAAGTTCAGCTGCCTCACGGCGGGTCACCAATCCCTTTTGAACTTTATTCTGATAATCGCGCGCATTGGCTTCATACGCCCTGGTCCTTGAATTCATCTGTGCCTCCAGCTCTGCCTGTTTGTCGCTGAACTTTCCCTGAAGATCAACAAAATAATCGTAATTATTAAGCAGGGTGTCAATATTGATATAAACGATCGACATATCGCCGGCAGGAGCTGTCTGCATCGTTCCCGGTGAGGCATCAGATCCTGGTTTGGCCGATCCGCCGGCGAAATGAAGGTAAAACAAAAAACCTACTGCAATAAACAATACGCCATTTAAGATAAGAGATAAGTGTTTCATTCGTTTAATTTTTATTAATTATCATATACTATACTAATTAAAAAAATTAGAACGAATGTAACCACTCGTTACACTCGTTCTCGCATGAAAAATTTAATCATTCCCTTCTGGGAAGTAACAGATTAAATTTATTCATGCTCGTTTCATATTTTGTGTGTTAAGAATTCCCTGCAAATATAGTTTTTTAAGCGAAATCCAGGAAGGTAAATTCTAAAATTCGTGGGAATCAGTGAAATAGCCTGGTAAAGTATTTTTATTTTTTTTTGACCGCCTTGCCAGGTTTTCATAAATCACCGGTCACCTGAAACTGGTAAGGCAGAAGTTTCTAAAATTCGGGACAAGGAACCATATGGCGCTTCTTCTTGCGGTGGGAAGTCTCGAATTCATAGATAAGGGCGATCTCGTGCGCACCCCCGGTTGAGGATACCAGCTTGGAGATGGTGAAGTCGTAACTGTATCCGATACTGAATTGTTCAATCTTATAACCGACCAGGAAGCACAGTGCATCTCCCCGTGATTCGTTATTGATAATGGGAATTCCCCTGTACCAGAATCCGAATACAAGCGGGTTTTTATACCAGTATAATCCCAGGTCAAGCATGTTTATCTCACTCTGGTTCTTGTACAGGAAGGCAACAGAGAGCGATTCATCAATAGGCTTCAATAATCTCCCGCGCCGTATGACCTGCATCCCGCCGAAAAGTGAAAACTTCATGCCCAGCTTGGTCATATCGCCATAGAGCGATAAATTGGGCCTGAAGAGGTGGTCAACACAAAAACCACCCCAGTATCTGTCAGTATATGCCAAAACCGAAAAGGAGGCATCTATATCCGGTTTGGACCGGTCAGTCGGGACCTCGATCGTAGGTGTAATGCCTGTGGGTGAGATCTGGTCACCCCACAGCAGTCTTTGGAAATCAATACCGCGCTGGGTATAATTGAAGTTAATGCCCGGCCTGATCCTGAATACGTCGGTGACTTTAATATCGTATGAGTATTGAACCCCTATATTGGTGGTACTCAGTTGTCCCGAACCGGCCACATCCCGCATAATCAATACTCCAATACCGCTGTTGAAGTTGGAGAAAAAGTGATCGTACGACAGTGCATACGTTACGAAGGCTTTGGTTTCAAGACCCGGCCACTGGTTCCGGTAAGTGGAGGCAATCCTGTTTTCCTGGGTGGCGCCTGCAAAGGATGGCGCCAGGTAGAGCGGTGCGGAATAAAACTGTGTGAGCTGCGGATCAATCTGTCCAAAGCTCTCGAGGACCAGAAAAACTGCAGATAATATGGTGAGAATTCTTTTCAATTTAGGGTACTGAGAAAGATATTAATCAACTAAAATAACGAAAAACCTTAAATATATAATATTCCATTTATAAACAACCGTATAATTTACGCACAAAACAATCTTTTATTCTCATTTAAAATATACTTATTTAAACGTAATCTATTAATATATGTTTCATTATGAGACAATTATTAAAAAAAAGAGCGGCAAAATGCCACTCTTTTTTTTTAAAAGCAGTCTGTGCTTAATATAATCGACTAAACTCTCAATTCCCAAACCACACCCACACCCACACCCACACCCACACATCTCGTCACTCTTCACTCGTCACTCGTCACTCTTCACTATCTTACCGCAGTAGCGTTATATCCCCGTTGCGGTTGAACGTCTTACCATTCGCGTATTTCCCGCGTACCTGCCATATGTATACGCCCTGCTCAGCCAGCTTGTCGTTCACATATCCATCCCAGCCTACACTAACCTTCTTGCTGATGAATATACGTTCACCCCAGCGGTTGTAAATGGTTAGCTCGTATTCGATGACCTGGTCAAATACACC
>CAYZEZ010000314.1:0-5147 GCA_964477295.1 uncultured Bacteroides sp.
AGTTTGACTTGCACTCGCAAAATTTTCGAATAGATTTTTCTGACTTGATCCATTGCTAATTTCTGCATAATAAGATCTAATATTTACTGCCTTTAGAAGCGCCCTGGTATAATTAGATAATGCTTTACAATCACCATATCCCACTTGATCTACCTCACTAGCCGGAGCAGGCTGGAATCCACCGATCCCAAGCTGAATTCCCACATATCTCGTTTTAGACTGCATGTATTCATATACCATTCTTGCCTTAACAGTGTTATCCTCTGTTCCACTAACAAGTTCGTGGATTGCTGAAATTGTCTCGTTTGAAAGATAATCTCTGTTCCTGATTAATTCGAAAATCCAATAGCCATAATTTTCCCAGCTGTCCAGATTACCTGAATAACCATCGTATTTAAAGGATCCGGGAGCAAGAAAGACAACTGGAGTAAATTTAGAAAGTGGTGGACTTAGCGGTTCCTTCTCAACCGCATTGAAATGGCTAACTTCCCAATGATATTTGATGCCTTTTTTATCTTCAGAAATCAATACTTGTTCCGGAAAATTGGATTCATTGAAATTAATTGATTGTCCTGCATTTAAATAAACATTCAATTCTGATTTTTCTACAGAGACATAATGATATTTCACAGGTTGCCAGGCCGAAAAAGCGATTAATCCATTATATTTGATTTCATACTCATATTCAACTGTATAAGGACAGTTTTTTTCATGTACATCGATATAACTTAACCTGCTATCGGAGTAAAGTGTATAATCAGGATAATAACTTCTATCCACCACTCCATTATTTGCAATTTTTCTGATCAATTTACCTGATGCATTATAGATCCAGCATTTCTTAATATTTAGCTTTGTAAAATTATCATAGCCGACATAAAGATCACCAAAGTTCCTTCCTTTGTTGTGCAGGACAGTAATAACAGCTTTTACATTTTTTGTTACACTGCACGGTGATTGCACAATGAATTCAACATCACTGGATCTCACTACTGCATAAGCATTTTTCCGCAGATCCTCAGATATATTTTTAATATCATAAGCAGGGTTATCTGCAGGAGCCAGGAGCTTGAAAATAAGAGCAACTCCCAGGGCTATTATCTCAACTTGCACAGAATATTATATTTTCTTGATGATAATCTGTTCAGCTTGTTTGGCAACTACCAGATTGTAAAACTCTTTAAGGTCTGAATATTCCTCCGGCAGAAAAATTGTTTTGTTTATTTGAAATGTACTGCTACAGATTATTGTATTATTTAAAATTGAAATATTATAAATAAACTTTGCCGCCTTTTCAGGCAAGGCAATCCCCAATGGTTCCGGATAAGCTTCTACAGTATACCCTTCCGGTATTGTTATGGTCAGAACTATTTTTTCCGTTATGGGATAATTAAACTCAACAGGATATTTTCTCTCCTTTAATTTAAAAGGATTGTCTGTTGTTTTCTCATAAAATAACGGTGTGAACAGGATCAAATCACCTGCCATTTCAGAGCAATTGGTTAACTCGCATTTATATGATTCCCTAACCGGCTGATCCAGGCTGTCAATATTGGCTATACTATAATCCGACAGATCTAAATTTACAACATCTTCTTCAAGGCTTTCAATATATTCGGATTCTCCGGTAAATGATTTAAACTTGTTCCTTATACGATAAGCAGCATACTCTGAGTAGACATTTGTATATGTCCCGATGAATTTACCTTCCTTATCCAGGTCCAGATTATATTTTTTCGAGACAGAATAAGGCTGGTTATTTGAAAGATCAACCCATAAACCTGTACTTTCATTTACTATCCTTCCCCTTCCATTCAGGCATTTCGGTGGCAATAAGTTTATTGTAGAATGAGGATCAGATGCATCCATAAGGTACAACTGACCGTCAATATTTGCAGAGGATATTACATAATTTATCTGAGTGATCGAGGCATGTGATGGAAAAATAATACCATTTTCCCTTGTACTTAAAATGACAGGGGAAGATTCAATCCCTGATTCTTTAAGCATACATGTTAGCAATAAATTTATATCAGCAATATTCCCCGTACCAGCTTCATAAATCCTGCGTAATGGTTCTGATGTATATTTACTGTATTTTCCATTCCACATCATTTTACTTTTAACGAAGCTGAATATGGCTTCCATTCTCTGCACCGGATCAGGATACAATTGAGAAAATGCCTCCGTTTCATCCTTAATAAATACGGTCCTTGAAATTCGCTTGCCAAAATCCTCATCCTTCAATAATAATTCATTTATTGATTCCCAGGTATCTGTATAATTTTTTCGCTTACTGTTGGGATATTGAGTTGATGCCAGTTCAAACTCGATCCGGGATAGATAATTTTCTGAAGTAGTTAAATATTTTTCTGCAGGAAAAGCTTCAACATTTTCAGCCAGGTAACTGAATGTCCTGTCAATATAATCATAATCTGAAGTATATGTTGATTCTTTAACGCCTGCTCCTTCAGCTTCCTGAGTATACGTGATGGTTATTTGATTATTCCTGGTATCACTTTCAGTCTTGATCGGGATATAACCTTTTTGTGTCTGGTTATAATGAAAATATTCTGGAATAAAAACTTGATATTCACTCCGGATAACAGGAATTGAATATTGAAATTGCCAATCTGGTAAGTTGAAAAGGAAATCTGATACAATAATATATCTGACCTCAATAATACTTCCTTCCTTTACATTTGGCAGAGTAAATATTGCCTTTTGCCAATGCTCGTCAACATCCTCATAAATGGCATCGTTCTTTGATAGCTTATCCTTTATAATTTTCCCATCTTCCAGATTATAGGTTACAGCTTTCAAAAAAACAATTGCCTCATTAGATATACCCCTGCGATACAAGGGTATTGAAAAATCAGCCCAATGGTAAGCTTTATTATTCAATATTTTTATTCTGATATGACGAATGAATTTCAACTGAAAACCTTTTGAGTGGCTCTCGGTTTTAGAACTTACTTTTGTATCTGCATAAATAAATTGTGAAAATCCATAATCAGATAAAATGACTGCATTTGCACTTGAGTCAATTTCATAAATCATCTTTTGAAGCTCCTGAATCTCAATCTTACCGAATTTAACAGGTGATTTCTGACAAGATCCAAATTGTACGGAGCTTGCAATAATAATAGGAATTAAAAAAAGACAATTGCGTAGTTTCATGATTATCTATTAGTTATTGGATGAGAGAGAATAAATTGAGAATAAGAATGAGAATGATTATAAAATTAATAATAATTTAGATAAGAGATAAGCTTGACATTAATTTGGACATACCCCGGAATTAATTAGGACTCTATCTGTTTAGCTTATCATCCCTACCTTTCGGGTAAACAGCATGTGAAATTTAAAAAATATGAGGTTGCATTCTGCAGATCTGGATAAAACTTGCAGACGTTTTATCCAGGAAGCCGCATATGGCATCATATCTTCCCAATTGGTTATGTTAACAGAGATAGGCAGACCAACTGGAAAGCAGGGAGTGCTTGAAAAAGATTGAAGAAAGTTTTTGCAGGCAATTGGAGGTTCCGGATACCAATTTAACATAACTTTCCGGAATGAACTGATCATAGGTACTTTATTGAGAAAGTCAAAATATACCAGAATTATTCTCCTACATCCAGGGAATTGTTGATGAGCGTTCAAAAGCCGGACAATATATCATTACCGGTTCACAAAATTTCCTGCTTATGGGAAAAATCGCATAAAGCCTTGCTGGGAATTAACTGCTCTGAGGATGATTATAAATACGACGCTCTAACCACCAGCAATATCTCACCAAAAGTAAGGATCCGGAGAAGGTTCAAAAGTGAGAGTTACGAGTATGGACCCCGTTTAATGTATTCCTTGAACAGTCACTTAAAACGTCAGGTTTTTTACTACTCCTTTTTTTCCTCACTCAGTGGATTCCATTCGGCAATTTTCTCTTCCCTTATTTGAACCGGCCCGTCTGCCTGCCACTTCTGGGAATAGTTATAATCCCAACCCAGGTATTCAGATCCCCCGCCACTTTCGGTTGTTATTAAGAACCGGTTGGAAAGGTGTCCAAAATAATTGGCCTGGTCAGCCGGCAAATCCTGGTCTCCACCGCTCGGGTCTACGGGTATCCACCCATAAAACGGCAGGTATACTTCCACCCAGCGGTGATATACATAATCAAAACTTGCCTCTTCTCCCCTAACGACCATGGACCCCACATACCTGGCAGGGACTCCTGCAGCACGGCACATAGCAATATAGACAAACGTATATTCGGAACAGGAACCTGAACCTCTTTTCAACACAGTTGGTGCAATATCCCAGCCACCGATCCTCTTATAAAAGAGCTTCTCCCTCAAATAATCGAAAATATCCCTGGAAATCCAGTAAGGATTGGTCTCCTTTTCGGTAATGGCCTCAACAGCTCCCTGTATTACCGGATGATTTACCTGGTATTTTTCATCGTCCTGCAAATACTTTTCCCTGATGTCCCCGGGTATTTCATTCAGCGATCCAACCTTATCCGGGAAGATATTATAAGTCACCTCGTAAATCTTTGCCCTGACTTTCATTGTTGTTATTATTCTTTCTCCCGGAGATACATTGGAATCACTAAAATGAGCAACCTTTTGCCCCCATTTGTCTGTTTTAAAACCGTCAGGCTGTTCTGAATAGGTAATGTCCAGAACTTCCTGGTTTGGCCTGTTCACCGGTTCAGGAAGGTAAAGGTCTGATGCAGTCAGGGTGCCGGGACCGAAATTGATCAGGTCACTTGTGAATTCAATTTCAGCAAATCGTTCATTCGTTCTGCGATACGCTTCATCGCTGAAAATATTCAATGCAAAGATCTCATCCTCCTGGTAGTCGGTATTCCATAACTTATCCCCCTGCCATGCCAGGCCCCATGCATAAGGCCCCGGAGAATCAATCACCATCACTACGATTCCTTTTTCGGGATGGACCCGGTAAATTTTATCACGGGAATGGTCCGTTACCCATAAATAGTCTCCATCCCATGTTAATCCGCCCGGATTATTTGCCGGTGATTTGAATGAATGAATGACAGTGCCATCATCAGGGCTTACCCTGTAGATCATATCATCTTCATTATCAGACACCCATAAATATTCACCATCCCACGCCAGGCCCTG
>CAYZEZ010000315.1:0-5110 GCA_964477295.1 uncultured Bacteroides sp.
CGTTAAATCCAAAACAACTAATATCATTCTTGAAAAATTCTAAATTCCTGTTTTTTGCCTTTACGTTATCAAAATAAACCTTGTCATTGCTAGAACCGATTCCAACCTGTCCATATCCCATTAAAATCTCAATTAATTTATCCGGAACCGTCTCAAACCGTACAAATTTATTATCCTCATAATACTCTGCATACATCAATGTATCAAGGTCAACTGAATAATATATCTCACCATTAACAACCATGCTTAATACAGAATTTACAACCTGTACCTCGACATGGTTCCAATCATTGAAACTCTGGTCATTCACATAGGGTATGCAGGTTTCTGCCGGGATCTCCTCAACAGGGTCCCCCGGCTCATCGGAATGGGTTAATCTGTATTCAGCCCCGTTGATAAACACCACGAATCCTGAAACACCAAACGCATCAGCTGTCCCGACCGGAACTTCCTTGGCAGGCCCGGTTGAATTTGAAAAATGAGCATATGCATAGTTGGTATCATTCTGGTATCCAAAGAATAACCTGCAATCTTCCCACCAGGCATTGTCGCTTACTACATTGGGCCTTTTGTTTAATTTTACATCCGCTGAAACGTATATATATTGAGGATCAGGGCTGTAGTCATTAATAATACTTCTGCGAATCCCACCATACGACTTCTCCCGGAAAATACCATATACCATTTCCCCATTATCATCAAATACATCCCAGAGATCTTCCTGGGCCTCCGAGTAGTTCCCGGCTTCCCCGTAATAAGGAATATTACTGAACACACCGGTAATGTTTGGCAGACCATATAGCATTGGTAAATTGTCACTTTTGAAGGGGGGCCAGTTATTCCCGGACGCTTGATATATAGAAAACAGGAGGCCTACTGCGATGAAAACATAAATTAATTTCTTCATCGGTAGATAATTTTGTTGGTAAAAAGGAATATTAAATTAGTGAAAAAAAATAACATAAGTAATTCGCTATAAATTATTTTACTAAACCTTATATTCCGGAAATCAACCTTCTGTCTTCAATTGGTATAAGCTGAAAGGATTTGTACTTTTATGATCATTAATATTTGAACATTCAATTATGAAATATCTTTCGAGCCTTCTGATTATTGCATCTCTTTTACTCTTTGCCTCAGTTAACATTCAGGATTCCGATAACGACATGGAAATTGTGCGCCAAAGGATCATCGATGAATTGATGAAATCGCCCGTGAACGATTCCCGTATAGAAACCCTTATCAACACCCTTCAGGAAGATGGCAGCTGGCTGGACATTGACTATGAAGATGTTTCGCGAACCGGCTTTGATCACAGCAACCATTTAAGAAATATGCTTTCCATGAGCAGGGCTTATAAAAGTGAGAAATCTACATTTCATAATAGTAATGAACTAAAGGACAAGATTATTTCAGCCCTGGAGTTCTGGACCAAAAACGACTTCATCTGCGACAACTGGTGGTGGAACCAGATCGGGACCCCCGATAACCTTGTCAGCATAATTCTAATCATGGATGAGGAGCTTCCGGAAACCCTCGTAAATGAAATCCTGCCGATCATCGGACGTGCACATATCAACGCCTGGGGCGCACGTCAGAGCGGCGACCGGATCAAGATCGCCGGGATCTCTGCTAAGCACCACCTCTACCTCCGTGATCAGTCCCAATTCGGTGAATTAATAAAAATCATTGAAGGTGAAATTAAGTTTGTATCAGGACGCGGTATGCAGTACGATTACAGTTTTCACCATCGGGTTGACAGGGTCAACAATACCCTCTCTTACGGTATGGGGTATGCCGATGCTTTCGTTGAATGGGCGGTTTATGTGAATGGCACCGATTACACCCTGTCGGAGGAGAAGATTCGCCAGCTCATCGATTATTACCTTGACGGGATCTGCAAACATATGGTCTATGGAAAGTACCCGGATCCGGGAGCTAAAAACCGCAGCATCTCCAGGAGTGGAGCACTCAGACCTGAAAGAGCAACCATTCCCGAAAAACTGTTATCCATAACTGATTATCGGAAAGAAGAACTGAAAGAAATTGCAGGTATCCGGAATGGTGAAGCTGAACCCAACACCTCGCACGGCATTTTTTATTGGCAATCCGAGCATTATACACATCAGCGTCCCGGATATTTTACATCGGTCAGGATGTACTCAACCAGGAACCATAACATGGAACAGCCATACAACAGCGAAGGATTGCTTAATCACCATCGCGGAGACGGCTCAAATCACCTGTCTGTTTCGGGAGAAGAGTACAAAGAAATATGGCCGGTTTTTGACTATCAGAAAATTCCGGGTACAACCATTCTGCAAAAACCGGAACTTCCCCCTGCAGAAGAAATACAAAAACCCGGATTGACCGATTTTGTTGGTGCAGTTACCGATGGTATATATGGCGCAGCAGCATTTGATTTCATAAGTCCCCACGACCTGTTGAAAGCCAGAAAAGCCTGGTTCTTTTTTGATGAGGAATATGTCTGCCTGGGAACCGGCATTACCTGCGCGACAAACCTTCCTGTAGTAACAACAATTAATCAATGTTTATTAGAAGGTAATGTGACGGTGCTAAGCGAAAACAAAAAATCGGTCCTGGAAAAAGGGGAACACGAATTGAATGATGTACAATGGGTATTTCATAATGGTGTAGCTTATCTCTTCCCTGAAAATTCTTCAATAAAGCTGAGCAATAATGCTGCTTTTGGAAGCTGGTATAGGATAGCGCGGCAGCATGACACCCCAAAAGATGAAATCAGCAAAGATGTTTTTACCCTCTGGCTGGATCACGGTACCCGCGTCGAAAAAGGATCTTATCAGTATATTGTCGTGCCTGCAACAGTTGAAAATGAAATTGATAAATACACAGGAAAACAGTCCATTGAAATAATAGAAAATTCTCCGGATATCCAGGCAGTTAAACATTCACAATTGAATATTTGCCAGGTTGTTTTTTACAAAACGGGTAAAATCCAGTTTGCAGAAAACCTGGCCCTCACCTGTAACAGCCAGGGCATGGTAATGATAAAATCAGATGGAGATATGATTAAAGAAATTACTGTATCAGATCCTTCCCGGAAACTCGACAAAATGCACCTCACGGTAAATATCCCAATGGATAAATCCGGGGAAAACTTCAAAGCATCCTGGAACGAATCTGAGAAAATAACCGAATTAAGTATTGATTTAAAACAAGGGCATTATGCCGGAAAAAGTGTAACCATTAAGTTGTAGGCTAAGCAATCTATCTCTGGAACCAGGGTTTTTTATGGTCCCCGTCCTGAATAATTTTTTTAGAGAGAAAGGGCAAATTGCAATAATGAAATTACGGTGATATGATTATCTTAGTGTGATATTATTATTTCAGGAAAAAGATCGAATATAAATACTCCAGCATGCTAAACCGAATCATCAATTTCAGCATTAAGAACAAGCTTATTGCGATCCTGGTTACCATCTCTGTGGCCGGGTTTGGTGTGTTTGCTATTTTTCAGATCCCCGTTGGGGCCGTCCCTGATATCACCAACAACCAGGTCCAGGTGATCACGACCTCTACCGAACTGTCAACACAGGATGTAGAACAATTCATCACCTACCCGGTGGAACTGGAGATGTCGAATCTGCCGGGCGTAACAGAGATTCGCTCCATTTCCAAATTCGGCCTTTCAGTAGTGACCATTGTGTTCGACGACAAAATGGGCACATACCTGCCCCGACAACTGATCGCAGAAAAAATTAAAACGGCCTCGGCAAATATTCCAGAGGGTTTCGGCACACCCGAAATGGGTCCTATCACTACCGGTCTGGGAGAAATATACCAGTATATACTTGATACAAAGCCGGGATATGAGGACAAATATTCCATCATGGATCTGCGAACCATCCAGGATTGGGTCGTGAAACGTCAACTTTCCGGCATCCCGGGGGTAGTGGAAGTGAATACCTGGGGTGGGTTCCTGAAACAATATGAGGTAGCTATTAATCCGGAACGGATCAAAGGGCTGGGAATATCCCTGCTTGAAGTCTTTGAAGCCATTAATAAAAATAACAGTGTTGCCGGTGGCGCCTATATTGAAAAACAGAACCAGAGCTATTTCATCAGGGGAGACGGCCTTGTCACATCGCTTGATGACCTGGACAACATCGTTATCAGCAATTTCCACGGAGTACCCATATTGATCAAGGATGTTGCCACGGTCCGCTTCGGAAGCGCCAACCGTTTCGGGGCCATCACAGCCAATGGTGAAGGAGAAAAAGTATTGGGACAGATCATGATGCTGAAAGATGCCAACTCAAACAAAGTGATCGATGCAGTGAAAGAGCGTGTTGCAGAAGTTCAGGAAACACTACCTGAAGGCGTTTTTATCAATCCAATCCTCGAACGGAGCGAACTGATCCATAAGACCTCCCTGACCGTGTTTGAGAACCTCCTCTTCGGTTGCCTGATCGTCTTTATTATTGTAGTCCTGCTGCTGGGCAACCTGCGGTCGGGACTGGTGATCGCTTCGCTGATCCCGCTTTCCCTTCTTTTCACGATTTCGATGATGTACCTATTCGGAATCGACGCCAACCTGATGAGCCTGGGAGCTCTCGACTTCGGAATAATTATCGACGGAGCAGTGATCATTGTTGAATTCATTGCTATCCGACTCACCGTTAACAGGGATGAACTATCGAAGTCCAGCGGCGATGAACGCCAAACGATAATGGACCGGATCACTTTTACTGGTGCGTCAAAAATGATGAATTCTGCTATCTTCGGACAGGTGATCATTCTTATCGTTTTTATCCCAGTTCTTTCACTGAGCGGGGTGGAAGGAAAAATGTTCCGTCCCATGGCCCTGTCATTCAGCTTTGCCCTCCTGGGAGCTATGTTTTATGGTCTGGTCTGGCTGCCTGTTGCCTCCTCCCTGTTCCTTCGTCCCGAAAAAGAGAAACAATTTGTTGTAACACGTTTTATCATGAAACTGTTTTACCGCTCTTATGACCCGGTCATCAGGTGGTCATATGACCATAAAAAAGTAATCTTTGGACTGGCTATTGCATCATTGATCTTCACAGGTTTTATTTTCTCAAGGATGGGAGGTGAATTTGTACCAACCCTG
>CAYZEZ010000316.1:0-5094 GCA_964477295.1 uncultured Bacteroides sp.
TGCCTTTGCTTTATATGAATGTCTCCTCTGCCGAGCGGAAGAAAAAGGTTGGCGATGTACTCGACAGGATGAAAATTGCACACAGGAAAAAGCATTTCCCACAGCAGTTATCGGGTGGTCAGCAACAGCGCGTGGCCATCTCCAGGGCCGTTGTGACGAATCCAAGGTTGATTTTGGCTGACGAACCAACAGGTAACCTTGACTCTGCAAATGGTGAAGAAGTGATGAATCTGATTACTGAATTGAATAAGGATGGTACAACCGTAGTTATGGTTACACACTCGCCATCTGACGCGGAAAAAGCCCACAGGATTGTCCACCTGTTTGACGGACATATCGTGACGGAGAATATAAAACATGTATTATAAGAATTGACTAGATTGACTAAATTTAAATCTAGCTCAATTTAGTCAATCATTCGGCGATCGAAGCGAAAAACTATAAATGAAGTATTGTATTAGAGTAACATAAATGATTTAAGATGAAGGACCTTTGTGTACCTATTCCAAATTTTGGTGAGAATGAGATGGCTGAAATAGAAATCAGGGTAGGGGACCAGAAAGTTGAATACAATTTCAAGGTTGAATCATTCCTCTGGGAAGTGGATGATGACCTTACCGATGAGGACGATGATGTAGCCAATTCGCTCGCCAGGATAACCAGGCTGAAAACGGCTATTAGGAATTATGATCCTGAGTGGGAGTTGATCCAGATCTTTACTCCCAGTGAAAATGCATCCCATATCCAGGTATTGTACAGGAGGATGAAAAAATAGCCGGTTCAGACCCGTATTAAAACAAATTTATCTGGCAATGGTAAGAAGAACATTGATTTTATTGCCAATACTAATGGTGTTGGTTAGCCCGGTTGGTAATGCCCAGAAGATATGGACTCTCGACGAGTGTATACAGCATGGCTATGAGAATAACCTTGATATAAACCGGCAAAAGATCCAGGTGAGTGCTGCGGAGTTTGGTTTCTGGTATTCCAGGTCACAGGTATTGCCTACTGCTAATGCATTTGCGAATTATACATTTAATAAAGGACGGGCCCCCAACTTTGATACCTACGAATATGTCGACCAGGCCTTCCAGGATGGCAATGTTGGAATAGAGAGCCGGCTCAGCATATTCAAGGGACTCTACAACTATCATACCATGAGGGGAAATCATTTTAACCTGCTGGCACAACTTGAAAATGTAGAGAATCTGAAAGACAACCTCGCCGTTAATATTGCCGGTGCCTACCTTCAGATCCTGCTTAACCAGGAGTTATTAAAAATCGCACAGGATCAGCTTGAAATAACTCAATTACAGGTTGTCAGAAACGAAAAGCTGGTAGAACTGGGGACTTTGTCCCGCGGTGATCTTTTTCAGATTCAGGCCCAGGAAGCAACGGAAAAAGCCAATGTGATAAAGGCTGAAAATACCCTGGAAATTTCCTATTTAACGCTTGCACAATACATGGACCTGGAATCGGGTGACTTGAATACTTTTGCAATTGAGGTTCCTGAATTGACTATTGATGATGCGGTTCCCCTGAAGTCTGTAGACATTGTATATGAAGAAGCCCTGGAAAACCTTGCTGCGGTGAAAAGTGCAGAATACCTCCTGAAAAGCCAGGAAAAAAACCTGTCTGCAGCACGAGGTTTAAGGTATCCTTCTCTTTCAGCAAGTTTTTTATACTACACACTATATAGTGAGATTTCAGTTAATCCGTTAGATCCCATCGCTCCATACAGGTGGAACGAACAATTGCAGGATAAGGGGTACCAGCAATTATCCTTCTCTTTGAATATCCCCCTGTTTAACCGGTTGGATGCGCAAAACCAGATCAGCAGATCCAAGGTGAATATGCTGGATGCACAGGTTGTCCTGGATCAAACCAAACAAACCTTATACAAAATGATACAGCAGGCTTATGCCGATGCCAATGCAGGACTTGAAGATTACCAGGCTTTTCAGGATGCCGTCAGGTCGATGGAGGAAGCCTTTTATTATGCAGAACAGAGATATAATGTTGGAATATTGAATTCTGTGGATTACAATACAGCAAAGAATAACCTCACCAAGGCTCAGTCAGATCTGCTGCAGGCCAAGTACCAGTATATTTTCTATGCTCAGATACTTGATTTCTATGGAGGGAATCCATTAACTCTGTAATATAAGTCATCCCGTCCCGCCGTGCCCCCCCGAGCACTCGGGGGGAGTACTCGGGATCGGGATCTACATAACATTTTAGCAGATGCTGAACTAAATTCAGCATGACCTTAGATCTTCATTTCATAACAAACAAATTCTGTTTCCTGAAACGGGAAACGAAACTTACCTGCCTTCGAGAATCCTAATTTGCTGTATAATTTATTTGCAGAAAGATTGCCTTCAAAAACATCGAGCCGGATGACAGGAAAATTATTAATACCAGCATACTCAATGGCAAAATCCATCATTTTCTTTCCCACACCCTGGTTCTGGAACATGGGATGTACCGCCAGTCGATGAACCATTAAAACCCGATGATTGCTGTCTATGAATTTCCATTCAATTTTCTTATATTCAGCTGGTTGCGTTTCATTAAGAACAATAATTCCTTTGATGACCCAGTTATCGGTTAATGTATAAAGTGAATTGTTTTTAATGTCATTTTCTATGACATCAGGGGAAGGGTAGGCCTGGTTCCACTGGAACATGCCTTTCCTGTTCATGTCTTTGACACATTTAAAAAGCAGGTACATTACATCCAGCAGAGATTCTTCTGTGGCTGGTTGGATTTCCATAAGAAATCAATTATTCCCCAGGGTAGACCTGATCGCCTCCAATAAATGTCATCAATATTCTTGTACCGGGAATATCTTTTTCCGGCATCGTGAGCAGGTCGTTTTCAGTAATAATAAAGTCAGCGAATTTACCGGGTTCAATACTGCCTTTTTCATTTTCTTCGAAGGCCGCTTTTGCCGCCCAGATTGTCATTGCCTTCAGGGCTTCCTCCCTGGTAAGGGCATTTTCGATCTGGAACCCTCCTTCGGGGTATCCCTCCTGGTCCTGCCTTGTAATGCCGGCATAATAACCAAAAAGGGGATTTATATTCTCAACAGGGAAGTCGCTTCCATTAGGTAACCATCCGTTTTGACCGAGTAATTGTTTATAAGCATAAGCTCCCTGTATCCTCGATTCACCTACCCGTTCCTCTGCCCAGTACATATCAGATGTACAATGAGTTGTTTGAATGGATGGGATAATACTGTATTGTCCGAATTTCTGAAAATCATCAGGATGAACGACCTGGGAATGTTCAATCCTCCATCTCCTGTCGTTCTGGCCTTCCAGGACAGATCCATAAATATTCAGCATCAGGCGGTTGGCTCCGTCACCGATACAATGGGTATTCACCTGGTATCCACATTCGTATGCTTTCATGCAGCATTCAAGTAACTTTTCCGTTTCAGTCAGCTGTAATCCATAGTTACCCGGATCATCTGAATATGGTTCGATCATCAGGGCTCCTCTTGAACCAAGGGCCCCGTCTGCAAACAATTTAACGGATCTGACATTGAGGTAGTCGGTCTTATAAATTCCCTTATACATAAAGGCTTCAAAGTTTTTCTCACCGGGGCTCAGCATAGCATAAATCCTCATTTTTAACTTTCCGGTTTGCTGCAATGAATCTATCAGCTTAATGGATTCGCGTCCAAGACCGGCATCATGAACACCGGTAAGGCCAACGGCAAAACAATTTTCCTGAGCGCGTAAAAGTGCTTTTATCTTATCTTCCCTGGTTGATTCAGGGACCAGTTTACTCACCAGGTTTATTGCGTTGTCTATGAGTATCCCGGCAGGCTTGCCATTTTCCAGCCGGATACTACCACCGTTAACGGATGTTTCAGAAGTAATGCCAGCCATTTCCATAGCTACAGAATTTGCAAGGGCTGCGTGCCCGTCAACCCGTGTAATCAATACAGGCTTTTCGGGAAAAAGCCTGTCAAGCTGTTTATTTGTGGGAAATTCCTGAACTTCCCAGTCGTTCTGATCCCATCCGCGGCCAAGTACCCATTCAGACTGGAACTTCTGGTCGTGTTCCTTCAGGATTGTCAGGATCTCTTCAAATGATTTTGTGCCCACCAGGTCGGCTTTCTGCTGGTTCAACCCGTAACTGAAAAAGTGGCAGTGCGCATCAATGAGGCCCGGATAAACAAATTTCCCGTTAAGGTCCAATTCTTTCTCCGCATCGAACTGATCGAGGATCTCAAGGTTCTTCCCTACAGCAACTATCTTCCCGTCTTTTATGGCAAAAGCTTCTGCCAGGGAGAAGTTCTGGTCAACTGTACAGACTCTGGTATTATATACTATGAGGTCAGCCATTTTGGTATCCTGACAAGAGACCAGTGCTGTCAGCAGGATCCCTGTAATGAGAGTATTGGATATGTTCATGATACTGGTTAATGGTAATAAACTTTGAAAAGGATAAGATTCAAAGTTAATATTAAAAAACAAAAAAGGGGGACAGAGCCCCCCGTTTATGGTCATTCCGAACTTGATGTTTCTGGTCATCCTGAACTTGATTCAGGATCTGTAACTGTCAGATTATAAGATTCAGATCCCGAGCACTCGGGACAGGATGACTTACTCAATAACAATCTTTCCCCGGTAGATCTTATCACCTCTCAATTCAACGAAATAGTATCCACCCTTCAGGTCACCCCGCAGCAATTCAATTTCACTTCCGGTGACAAGTTGCGGAGACCTTACCAGTTTTCCTGAGATATCCCTTATAGTGAACTGGTAAGGTTTATTTGCCGGATTTTCAAATTGTATGGTGGTGACATCGGTGACAGGATTTGGATATATCCTGATCTTACCCGTTACCAGGTCTCTTATTCCTGTAGTCGATTGCAGCCTGTTATCTTCCAGGTTAGACAGGGCATGACTGTATGGTCCTGAACCTGCTTTCTTTCCACCGGATAGCAAGATAACCTCCGGGAGTTTGATTCCGATCTGATAATAAACTTTATAGTCGGTCGGGGCATTTTCATCCGTATATTGTGTTTTAGTCGGATCATATGCAATGGAATCCAGCAGGATCATGGCAGTTGAATCT
>CAYZEZ010000317.1:0-5080 GCA_964477295.1 uncultured Bacteroides sp.
ATAGGTATCTTCACCAACATATCTTTCGTATTTTTAATAAAATAATCTATGGTAGTGAGGATGCGGTTCTCCAGGAGGGCCATATCCATACCAAGATTGGTCTGGTAGGTGGTTTCCCAACGAATGGCAGTATTAGGATAAACGTTTATAGGGGCCGCACCATAATGTAAAACTTGGTTTTCACCAAAAACAGCAGGGGAATGATCTCCGGTTTCGAGAAAGGCAAGGTACTGGAAGTTATTGATGTCCTGGTTACCTGTGGTTCCCCAGCCAACACGAAGTTTCAGGTCATTGATAACAGGAACTGTCTGGAAAAATGATTCATTACTTATTCGCCAGCTGGCAGCAAAGGAGGGAAAGGTACCCCATTTGTTTTCCGGTCCGAACCTGGATGAACCGTCTCTCCTGACGCTTCCGGTAAGATAGATGCGGTCGGCATAATTATAAACCGCCCGGCCGAGGTAGGAGATCAACCTGTTTGATATTCCATCCCAACCATTCACATTGGGCAGGTTATCTGTACCATCTTCCCGCTCCTTGTATGCCCAGTTTCCAACGTTTGTGAAGAGTTCAGGGACATCTTCCACCCCAACACCCAGGTTTTCATAGAAGTTTGTTTCAGCAGAATGTCCCAGCAGGGCCGAAACATGATGATCTCCAAACGTCCTCTCGTAAATAAGGAGGTTATCGATCATCAGCTTATAACCATTGCTGAAGTTGTCGCTGATGGAGGGATATTTTACACTGGCATTGCCATTGTTGTGTGCCTTTGTATAACTGTAACTCCTGGTGGAACCCTGAACTGCCCCGAGATTTATTTTGTATTTCAATCCGCGGAAGATCTCAAATTCTCCATATACGCCGGCGACCACCCTGGTGCTGGTATTCCATTGATTCCGTGTCATGATGGTAGCATACTCATTAGGATAGTCACTGACCCCTGTTGTGGTGGCTGATGGTTGGGCATAACCACCCAGGTTAGTGGAATCATATACGGGAAGCATCGGGGAAGTAAGGTAGGCCTGGCGGAATGAACTT
The DNA here is from genome assembly GCA_964477295.1 of uncultured Bacteroides sp. GTDB lineage: Bacteria > Bacteroidota > Bacteroidia > Bacteroidales > SM23-62 > CAYZEZ01. The sequence goes on from CAYZEZ010000317.1 coordinate 1,039, forward strand.
CCACCCGTCGGATCCTGCCACATCCTTGAAAGGGATAAGGATTCGCCAAACTGAAATCTTTTTCCTACCTTGAAATCAGAATTTGCCCTCAGCGTATAGCGTTTCAGTTCGGATTTGATAACAATTCCTTTCTGGTCAAAATAACCCGCAGATACACTAAAATTTGCATTTTCAGATCCACCTGAAACGGTGAGGTGATAATTTTGCATGCTTCCCTGCCGGGTGATCAGGTCGATCCAATCAGTATTGTTTATGGTAACAGTACTGTCGCGATAAACCGATTCCGGGATAAGATCTGCAGCGGAATACATAGAGTCGGCAAAAGCAATGTATTGATTGTTATTCAGCATGTCCGGCACCTTATACATATTCGATACACCATAGTAGGCGGAAAAATTAACCTTTGTCTGTCCCGGTTTTCCCCTTTTGGTAGTGATCAGGACTACACCATTTGCTGCTCGTGAACCGTAAATTGCAGTAGCAGAGGCATCTTTCAGGATCGTCATGCTTTCAATATCGTTCGGGCTAATGGTATTAACATCCCCGCTACCAGTCGGGATCCCGTCTACAACATATAAAGGTTCTGTATTATTCACTGTTCCCACACCCCTGATCCTTACATTAATGGGTGCGCCCGGCCGGCCTGAACTTTGTGTAACCTGAACACCGGCAGCGCGGCCCTGTAATGCCTGGTCGAGACCCGCAACAGATTGCCTTACAAGTTCTTCACTGCTGACCGTGGTTACGGCCCCGGTAAGATCTGTTTTTTTCTGTGTCCCGTAACCAATGACAACAATCTCATCCAATTGCTGAATATCCTCTGCAAGCAACACGTCGATCCTTGTCTGGTCATCTACTGATATCTCCTGACTCAAATATCCTACGAAAGAAAAAATCAGGATGTTACTCCCTTCCGGAAGAGTGAGTGAATAATTCCCGTTAACATCGGAAACGGAACCCTGGGTTGTCCCCTTTATCTGGATGGTTGCCCCGATCAATGAACTATTGTCTTTGGCGTCTTTAATCGTTCCTGTGATCTGACGTCCCTGTGAAAAAAGATTATTCATCATCAGGAGAAGTATTATCGATGAAATGATCTTTTTAGATAGCGTAAAAAATTGATCCATATTTAAATGTATTTAGGTTTGGGATGTATTATAGTTATCAAGTAAGAAGGAAGAAGAAAAATTTATCATGATCGAGTCTCATGGATCGATATATAAAAATAGTACAAATAAGAATGACAAAATCATCAGAAGGTAAAGTTAAATACATAAAAAACTCAATAAAAACATTTATTAAAATTTGGACTCATTTTAAATAATATTCCTTAAAAGATATAAACTGGCTTTCGGGGTAAATCCAAAAGAGGGTTAATGAGACATTTATGATGTTTGGGACCATGAGATCCCGACTGATTTTATGATATCCTGAATTTATGATAAATTAAACCATTGCATAATGACCGGTACATTGTATTATTATTCTTATTAACTTGCATACCCGAAGAGGTAAGAATTAATGTGATCTTGCATAATATTTTATAAATTTTTCATTATTCATTAACCTTAAATTTACTACTTATGATAAAATTTTACTCTTCTTTCCTTTTTTTATTGTTTCTGGGCATTGCTTTGAAGGCTCAGGTAACAGGGTGGTCAGATGACTTTAATGACAATAGCCTGGGTGACGAGTGGGCTTCTAATCCCGGTATCTACGAGCTCTCTGAAACCGGGGGTGAACTGGTCATGACAATAACGAAACAAGCTCTCTGGGACGGTGTGATGCTGAATTTTCCAGTACCCATTGACCTTTCCAACAATCCCTATGCCAGTTTTAAGATGAAAACTGATACTGCTGTTGACTTTCGGATCTATCTCATGGATAAAGACAGCCTGTATAACAAGGCAAGCTCGGATGTATGGGTTGTTCCGGGCGATGAGTATAATACCTACTACTTTAATTGGGAAGGGAAATTCCAGCATGGCGCAGACAGAGAAGATCCGGTAGATTCTCTATGGAGCCTGGATTCTACTCAGATTGCATTCTTCCTGATCAATGCTGATCCGGGAGGCGAAGATCTCTATAGCGGGACCATAACAATTGAGGACTTCATGGTTGGTGATGAGGCTGAATTACCAACAACGAATGCAATGATTACATCTGCCACAATCGGGGAGATTAGCGCGACAGCCGTTAAAGAAATACCGGAGGGCACTACGGTAAGCGAACTGACTTCCGGGCTGACTGCTGATGGAGACCTTACAATGCTGGCTTCCGGTAATGACGGAAGGGCTGGAATAGAAGCCGAGGGAACAGACGTTGTGGAGGGTTCAATGAAGGTATATGTGACCCTCGACGGTTCTAATCCAAAAAAATATGATATCCTCATTCTTGTTCCTGCTCTGCCCTGTTACTACCGTGAGGATTTCCCATCGGTAGATGGAGAGATCGATCCCGTTTGGGAAACTGTTGATGCACAACAGATAACTCATAATTTAAGGGACGGTCCTATTGACGGCCCCACCGATCTCAGTGCACAATTCAGAACATTGTGGGATGAAGTCTCCCTGTTCTTCCTGGTGGAAATAGTTGATGACATAAAGATGGTTGATAGTCCTCCCACGAATCCCTATAGTGATGATTGTGTCGAGATATGGCTCGATTTGAATAACAGTAAAAACTCTGCCTACCTGCCTTCAGAGACCGATGAATTCCAGTTTGTTTTTGTACGTGATAAAACAGATTCCTACTGGGTTGATCACCATGATGTTATTGAGGGAGTTGATTGGTCATGGTCCACTACGGCCAACGGGTACATATTTGAGGTTGAAATGCCCTGGGCTACTTCATTTGTTTGGCAGTCAAGGTTTGGTTCCAGCCATCCCGAATTCGGTCATAAAATGGGATTTGATATCCATGTGGGAGATGATGACGATGGAGGTGACAGGGATGTCAATATCGGATGGTATTATGATCTTGATGAAGCATGGCGCGATCCCTCAACGCTGGGTGTTATGATTATGAAGGAAGAAATCTATAAATCCGTACCTGAGGTCACCAGCAATGATTTCAAATTCAGGGTATATCCCAATCCTGCCGGCGATCAATTGCAAATTGCTGGTAATAAAGGCATTACCATGATTGAGATTCATAATCTAATGGGACAGGTTGTAAAATCCATACCTGTCCAAAACGAACGTTTTTCGAATATTAACATAAAGGACCTGCCAAATAGCGTGTATTTGATCTCTGTTTATGATACAACGGGGAACATAAGGACAAATAAACTGGTGAAGAAATAATCACGCGTTTTCAATATTACAAAAGAGGGTGAGATCAATATTTCACCCTCTTTTTCATATATTTGTAAATAACATTCCTGGCAAATTCCGGCTGATGAGCCATCCGGAATGGAAATTTCATTGAGACTTTACTTTTATTGATGGTTGTCCTGAATCATTTGTTCATGACTTTACATAAAACTATACTATACAAAATCCTTGCTGTTTGCCTTCTGTGCCATTATGCAACAACCCTGCAATCCCAGTCGGTTATTAATATGGACCAGCACACAACATTCCAGACCATTGAAGGATTCGGGGCGCACGGTTCGATGAATGTATGGTGGGGCAACGGCCCTTTTTATACGGATGAGTTCCTCGATCTGGTAATCAATGACCTCGGTCTCACTATTACAAGGAATGAACTGTATCCCGATTTTACTCCCTCCAGTGCTTTTGAAGACGATACCACAGGTCAGTTATCAAAGCAACTGCCTTACCTGAAAGCCCTCAAGGGAAAAGCGCTGGAGAGCGGTGAACCTCTTAAAATAATCAATACAATCTGGAGCCCGCCGGCCTGGATGAAGGCAAACAACAGTACAACCAGGGTATCTGAGGGAGACGAGAACAATTACCTGTTGCCGGAACATTATGATGATTATGCCAGGCACCTGGCAAATTATGTCCACCGGATGAAGAATGACCATGACCTGGATGTTTATGCAATCGGCGTACAGAATGAGCCCCTGTTCAGCCAG
>CAYZEZ010000318.1:0-5064 GCA_964477295.1 uncultured Bacteroides sp.
AGAACTTAAAAAGGTAATTGATGACCTGAACAGGACCTATAGCACACATGTCATTCACGGTGACACAAAAATCTCAAACTGCAAATTCACCGGTACTTTCTACAACCAGCCAATTGATTCCGTGGTCCAGGTACTGGGTACAGTTTTTAACCTGAATATAGAAAAAACGAGATCTGATATAATATTGTCTGGTGAGGGTTGTCAGTGATCAGTGAAACGCCTTTGTGGGTGAGGGTGTGATTTCTGGGGAGCTTGTCATACCATAGAATATTTGAGGCCGCAATGAACATAATGTTCGTTGCGGCTTTTTTGCAAAAATCTTCATATCTTAATACTTTCATTTCTATGACAGGAGCATGAGTACAAATAATATAATACACCCGGCACCAGGATTTATAGGGAAGTGCTTATTTGTATTATGGCTGTTAATTGTTTCAGGTTTTGTTTCTGCCCAGTACGATGTCCTTCAACAAATCATACACCTTCCAGACACTATCCTGCCCCTTGACAAGGCACTGACCTTAATTGAAGGCCATATTGATTTCTACTTTTCCTATAATCCTGCAGAGATAGAAGTAACCCGTAAGGTTAATTGTTTAAATACTGACAGGATTCTTTCCGAAGTGCTAAATGACATTGTTGCTAATCCTGAAATTGCTTTTAAAGTAATTGGTAATCAAATTGTCATATATAATTCCCGTATAGGTGACCCCGTATCTGAATTTACACTACCAGAGGATTCCATGGTATCGCGTATAACCGGGAAAATAAAAGATGCCGCTTCCGAAGATCCTATACCTTTTGCCACACTTTCCATTGCCGGCACACGACTTGGAACAATATCCAACGTTGACGGGGAGTTCATTTTTAACTTTTCTGATAAATACCTTAACGATTCCCTCGTATTTGCCTGCCTTGGTTACAGGCCTAAAAAGATTTTACTTGACCGGTTAGCAAACAGGGATACAACAATCCTGATGGAACTTGAGTACATCGATATTCAGGAGGTAATGATAAGACAAACCAACCCTGTACTCCTGTTAAGATCGGCTGTAAGAAAACTCAACGATAACTACCTGATTGATCCTTTTACTCAAACATGTTTCTACCGTGAAACTGTTAAGAAAAATAAACGCTTCATCAAAATATCTGAAGCAATTCTTGGAATATACAGAACAGGTCTTGATGATCCTTTCAGATATGAACAAGTAAAAATCCTGAAGGGCAGATCAAATGTTGACCTGTTGCGGACAGATTTTATCACTCTTACCTTAAAAGCCGGATTGGAGACAAGCCTGTCAATCGATATTGTAAGGAACAGGCCAGAATTCCTGAAAGAGGAATCATTTCATAATTACCATTATGAGCTAAAAGAGATCACGATGGATGAGAACCTTCAGACATATGTCATTGGTTTTACCCAGAAAGAAACCACAGAGCCTCCACATTTCAACGGAACATTATATATCGATATGAACTCACTGGCCATCAGGGCAGCAGAATTTGAGATGGATCAGAAAACGATTGAGCAATTAACACCAGAGATGGTCGTGAGCAAACCGAGGCACCTTGAAGTTAAACCCATTTCTGCCAGGTTCTTTGTCAGGTATAAAGAGACAGATGGCAGATACCATCTGGCTTATTTATGGTTTGACAATGAATTCAGGATAAGGAGAAAGGATCAGTTGTTTGGAACCTTGTTTCATACTAAATCGGAAATGGCTGTAACTGAAACAGATATTTCCAACGTTAATAAATTCAGGCTCAGGGAGACCATTAACATACAAAATCCATTTACAGATATGGTTGGAGGTGCTGAAGATGCATTCTGGGAAGATTACAACTTTATCAAGCCGGATGAACCGCTGGAGAAGGCACTGCTTAGGATAAGCAAGATTACAAAGGAATAATCAGTCATCCTGTCCCGAGTACTCGGGATCAGGATCTCCTTGTTTAATTGCTGTAGATTCTGAAACAAGTCCAGAATGACGATTTCGTTCACCGATCACCGATCTATGTTCTTCGATTTCATTTACGACATCCCGTTCCCGGTAGAGTAGAAAGACCAGGCCTGCTGTAACACAGAGAACAAATCCAAAGATCCCATTGAGTCGGATGCCCAGGTCGTCGCCGGGATCTTTCCCCCAAAGCGTTAGAATAGTAAATATCATTATACCGGTAGTCATACCAAGCTTATAGAAGAAATTCCTTACAGCAAAGTACATGCCTTCCTTATTCTGGTTGGTTACAAGGCCATCGAGCTGGGCAATTTCAGCAATCACTGCATATGGGATTATTCCCAGAAGAGCCACAGGAATTGATGCCAGCAATGCAAAAAGGTAGATCTGCAGTGTTGGTGACATGGACAATTTTCCAAGAAAAAAGATCCCCAGAAAAACCACACCCATTAAAACCAATCCAAACGACATCAGGTATTTCTTCTGCACATGTTTGGATATATACATCACTAACGGATAGAACAGTACAGACACAATGATCATGGAACCGAATACTGTACTGCTCATGGCTTCATCAAGTCCCAGCAATACTTTCAGGTAATACAGCATCCCCCCGGAAATGATTGCCACTGCCATAAAGTAGGCAAAATCTGCAACCAGGAAGAGCCTGAAATTACGATTTCTCAGGGTTACGCCCAACGATTTCCTGAAAGTGATCTCAGCCGGTTTTCCAGTCCGGAACTTTTTCTCATCAATGGCATAGGCAGGGATCATTAAAAATATTCCGGCAAGGGTACACATGATCAAAATGGCAATCTGAAAAGCGCTGGCTCTGCCAGGGAGATCAAAAAGGTGCTCCATAAGATCTGCCAGCAGCGGAGTCTGGGCAGCCAGAATGAGTCCGAAAACATAGGCCAGGGACAGCCATGTCGACAGCTTAATCTTGTCACGCGATGTTTGAGCCAGCTCAGGCATCAGGGCATTAAAGGGAATATTATAGATCGTCAGAAATAAGTAAAAAAACAACAGCGACAATATGAGTGTGATAATATTCAGATGGCTTTCAGAGAGAGTAGCCGGAACGAATACAATGAAACAAAAGACAAAAGCAGGAAGCCAGGCAAATCTCATGAAAGGAAGCCTCCTGCCCCGTGTAAGTTTTGACTTGTCGCTAATCCATGCGATCCATGGATCTGATACGGCATCGAATAATCTTCCGCCGGCCGCAATAATGGCAAGCACAGAGAATATTTTCAAAAAGGTTATTTGTGGTATCAGGGGTTCCATACCAGAACCCTCCGGAGGTAAATAAAAATAGATCAGCATCACCGAATTGATGGTGATCAGTATCGACCATCCCAGCATTCCCGAAGAATAGGCCAGGATCTTTTTTATGTTCAGATAATTGTTGTCCATTTGAGAATTGAGAAAATGATCCTTTTTACAGCTTATTCTCCAGTAACCTCATACCTTTTGCGAGGTGGCCAAAACTCTTTATCGTAATTAAATTCGGAGTACTTTTGCACGCCGGATCCGGGATATGTTTTCCACCCGGTTTTTTATTAATATTCCATAACACCTGGTCGCCAAAGGATGAATTGGCTAAATCAGGCTCCCGGAATTCATTACCAGTGAATCCCCCTCCCACCAGCATCAATACTTTTAACTTTTCCTGTTCATCCTGATCAAATAGTCCGGTGGCAGCCCCAACGTGGTAAAGGATAAAAACAATTTTTTTTATCATAGTATAGTTTTTACACTAAATTGGACCATTTTTCTCTGAGAGCGAATAAAATTAGTATTATTTTTATGATAATAAAATTGGAGGTTTTATAAGACAGGATAATGCTCCAGTATTGTTCCTGAGTATTTCACTCATATGTGCATAGTAATCATGTGTGGGATAGGATAATTTCAGGTTGCAAGTTGCAGGTTAAAAAGAATGAATCATAAACAACTAAATATGAAACAGTTACAAATAGCAATTATTCTAATTATTGCAATAATTAGTGCATGTAAAGATTCCAAAGTAGAATATACAAAGCCGAATATTATATACATTATGGCGGATGATATGGGTTATGCGGATGCAGGGTGCTATGGCTCAGCAAAAATATCTACCCCTAATCTTGACCGGCTGGCAGCAGAGGGATTGAGGTTTACAGATCACTACGCAGGCACATCGGTCTGTGCCCCTTCCAGGTGTGTATTGATGACCGGAATGCATACGGGTCATGCAGTTGTGAGGGGCAACAAGGAAGCAGATCCCTATGGCCAGTTTTCAATTCCTGACGAAACGGTCACAGTAGCTGAATTGCTCAAAGAGGCAGGTTATGTTACAGGACTGTTTGGCAAATGGGGGCTGGGAGTTGAAAATACACCGGGAGATCCTCAAAACCAGGGATTTGATGAATTTTTTGGCTACTACGGCCAGGTCCACGCCCATAATTCTTACCCGGAATATCTCTACCACAATGGGGAAAAAGTAATGCTTGGAAACGAAGTGATTTATGATCCTCCTGATAGCTGGACACGAGGCATGGGCAGTTATGCCATAAAAAAAGTTGACTATTCGAATGATCTGATCAAGGACAAAGCAATGGAATTCATTGAGAAAAACCAATCCAATCCATTTTTCCTGTACCTTTCAGTAACGATGCCTCACGATAACGGGGAAGCTCCTGACGGTGAACATCTTGAAATCCCTGATCTTGGTGTATATGCCGACAGTAACTGGAATTTGGACGACCAGCGTTATGCAGCAATGATCAGCAGGCTGGATAGTTATGTTGGGGAGCTTCTTACAAATCTTAAAGATCTTGGGATTGATCATAACACACTTATCCTTTTTACAAGCGATAACGGCGGATTCAGGTACAGTAACCTGCAACATAATGGTGTGTTAAGGGGAATTAAACGTGACCTGTATGAAGGTGGTATAAGGGTGCCATTATTGGCCAGGTGGCCAGGGAAAGTAGTGTCAGGGACGGTCACTGATCATGTCTCGGCGTTCTGGGACTTCCTGCCAACTGCCTGTGATGTGGCTGGTGTTGATGCACCTGATGGCATAGATGGCATCTCCTACTACCCTACCCTTGTTGGTGAA
>CAYZEZ010000319.1:0-5064 GCA_964477295.1 uncultured Bacteroides sp.
TGAAGGAAATATTCTGCCACGAAGAAGGTAAGATAGGCGGCTGCAACGATTACTGTGATTTCGATGAGCGCATCGTTAAATACTTTCCTTACCCACCGGATAGTGATCCATCCAAATATGGCACCCACCAGGGTCCCGCCAACAGCTACACGGAGAAATTCAATGAAGGGTGATGTACCTGATCCCACTCCCGTAAGTGCAGTCAGGAAAACCATAAAGATCACGATTGCTGTTCCGTCGTTCAGCAACGATTCTCCCTCAATCAGTGTCCCTAGTTTTTTACTGGCTCCCAATTCTTTTAACAGGGCTACAACGGCAACAGGGTCGGTGGCGCTTACCACCGTACCAAATAATAATGCCATCGTCCATCCCCATGCCTGGAATCCCATTCCTATGTTACGCATTCCAATGACCAGGGCTGCTGTCAGGGCGAGTGCAATAATAATCCCGGGTGCAGCAAGCAGGGTAGCATTGGTTAAAGTTTTTTTGAATGTATGAACATCCATGGCAAAGGCAGCCTCAAAAATCAGGGTAGGCAGGAAGACAAACATGATAACATGAGGGTTAATAGTTCCTGCCCAGTTTAAGGTTTCAGTCAGCCAGCCCATATTGAGCGACAGCGCACCGATGTTCCATACTCCAAACCATCCCAGCCTGCTGGCAGCACCAAGACCTAGACCAAAAAGCAACAACAGAACAGTAAAAGGGAGAGGTATCTTGCGGAAGAAATGCCGCGTGGCCGCCCCAATGATCAATGCAATGATGATAAAGAGTAAAGGATACATGCTTGTGTGAGATCCCCCGCCTTCATGACCCTCCTCACCGTTTGTTTCATCGCCGGTTGTTACCACCGCATGTGATTCCCCTGTTTCGTGGTCTGCATCATGAAGCTCTCCCTCGTCATGGCCTTGTTCCTGGTGATCGGATGGATGTTCGGCTTCTGCTTCCTTTTGCATCTGGACGAAAACTTCATCTCCTGTATCAACCAAGGCATTAACAACAGGTTCCGGGAGATCAGCCTGACGACCTTTGGTTTCATTGGGAACCAATATAAAGGCTACTGCCAGTAACACAAACAGGAATAAACAGAGCTTCTTCATGCTGGAGAATTTTTGAAAAAAAATGGATTTAAACAGAACCACAATTTACAAAATAAATCAAAATTCATTCGAGATATTCAAAGTTTAAGAATGTTTAGTTTGCATTAATAATAATATTAAATAATTCACGTAATTAATTCAAGTTACTAGATACTTATCACTAGTTGCTAGTTATAACATTAATATTCAATGACTTAATTGTTTTACAGTATTAAAATAGGTGTAACTGACTTAATCATAAGTGGCTGTTATTCAGACACCTGGTAACTAGCAACTCGTAACTGGCAACTTAGGTTAATTAATCTGAACTGAGAATTCAGGGATTTAACACCCACAACTCACACAACAACTTGTAACCTGCAACACATAACCTGCAACTTTTTTTATACCTTTGACCGTGACAAGTATGAGCAAAATAATGAGAATAATGATCCTGGCAATATTTTTTGTAGTGATCGGGCAAGCTGCTCATTCTCAGTCTGTTTATAGTGCAGCAAAGCAGCAGGATATATTTTCAAGACTTTCCGAGGAACGGCAGGGAGCTGGTGAAATAACAATTCATTCTGATCCAAAGCTCAATGAATCGCTATTAAAGTATATTGAAATTAACCGTGAAAAAAACGGGATCCCATGTTACTGGATCAGGATCTATTCCGGTTCGGGGCAGAATTCGCGGGATGAAGCTTACCAGGTCAAGGCAAAATTTTTAAGCAAAAAGGAAGGTGTCAAAAACATAGTGACCTATGACGAACCGAATTTTAAATTGTATGTCGGGGGTTACAGGGTAAAGAGTGATGCATTAAAACTTCTTCGAAATATCCAGCATGATTTCCCGAGTGCATTTATTGTTTATGATATTATTGATTTCCCTGATTTATGAGTGATCCAATTAAGCATGAATGTGGCATTGCGCTGATCAGGTTATTGCAACCGCTCGAATACTACCAATTTAAATACGGGACCTGGAAATATGGGCTGAACAAGCTCTATCTCCTGATGGAGAAACAGCATAACCGTGGACAGGATGGCGCGGGGGTAGCTGCAGTGAGTTTTGATATGCCGCCCGGCAAGAAATATCTTCATCGTTACCGGTCGGCTGATGATACTGCCATCAATGATGTATTTAAAAAGATCTCTTCAGAATTTAATAAAGTTGAACGCAGATTTCCTGATTCCGTCAAAGATGGAAGGTGGGCCAAGGAAAACCTTTCCTTTGCCGCGGAATTATACCTGGGACATGTCCGCTACGGTACCTATGGAAAAAATAAACAGGATAATGTTCATCCGGTGTGGAGGCTGAATAACTGGGAATCCAGGAACCTGGTGCTGGCAGGAAATTTCAACCTGACCAATGTGGATGAGTTGTTCCGGATACTGATTGACCTGGGCCAGCACCCGAAAGATTATTCCGATACTGTCACCATACTGGAAAAATTCGGCCATTTTCTCGACCAGGAAAACCAGGCAGTATTTACCAGGCTAAAAGAGCAGGGATACAATAACCGCGAAATATCTGCGAAAATTGCGAAAGAACTGGATGTGGCCAATATGCTCAGGGAATCGAGTAAAAGGTGGGACGGGGGCTTTGTGATCGCTGGCATGATAGGCCATGGCGATGCCTTTGCCTACAGGGATCCCTGGGGGATCAGGCCCGCATTTTATTACAAGGACAGTGAGATTGTTGTGGTTGCATCCGAGAGGCCACCTATACAGACAGTGATGAATGTAAGTTCAGATGAAATCAACGAAATTGAACCGGGGCATGCAGTCATTATTAAGAAGGACGGGACGGTAACTATGGAACTGATCCGGGGGCCCTATGAGAAGCGTGCCTGCTCTTTCGAGAGAATTTATTTTTCAAGGGGTACCGACAAGGATATTTATAAAGAGAGGAAAAAGCTGGGAGAATTGCTCACTGATGCTATCCTCAAAGTGGTCAGCTACGACCTGGATAATACTGTTTTCTCATACATACCAAACACAGCAGAAACTGCCTTCTATGGAATGTTAAGCGGGCTGGAGGACTATCTGGGGTCGCTGAAAATAAGGGAGCTTAAGGAAAACGGCAAATCACTCAGCGAAGAACAGATAAACGAGATCCTGAAGAGACGGCCTCGAGTTGAAAAGATCGCCGTAAAAGATGTTAAGCTAAGGACATTTATTTCCAAGGATGAAGGAAGAAATGACCTTGTGGGACATGTGTATGACATCACCTATGGGACCGTCCGGAAGGGGAAGGATAACCTGGTTGTGATCGATGATTCTATTGTCAGGGGAACTACCCTGAAACAGAGTATTTTGAAAATACTGGACAGGCTGGGCCCAAAAAAGATAATCATTGTGTCCTCCTCGCCGCAGATCCGCTATCCCGATTGTTATGGTATCGATATGGCCAAGCTGAATGATTTCGTGGCTTTCCAGGCCGCCATTGCCCTTCTCAGGGAAAAAGGGAAAGAATCTGTTATCAATGAGGTTTATAACCGGTCGAAAGAGCAACTTGAAGCGGACCGGGGGGACCACTGGGTGAACTATGTGAAAATGATTTACGAGCCCTTTACATATATAGATATCTCTAACAGGATAGCAGAATTGTTAACCTCTCCGGAGATTAAAGCCGATGTTAAGATCGTTTACCAGACTGTCGACAATCTCCATATTGCCTGTCCCGACCACCTCGGAGACTGGTACTTCACCGGCGACTATCCCACACCGGGCGGGAACAAGGTCGTCAGCCAGAGTTTCGTGAATTATATCGAGGGAAGGAATGTAAGGGCATATTGATCAATTGCCGTCTGTTTTAACCGACATATCCGGATGGGTCGTAGCCAGGATAGGTTTTGAATCATTTATCCGTTGAATGAAGTCAACGGCAATTGATTATTTCCCCTTCTTCCGGTAGAACCGCATCCGGTTGATCAGCCTGTAGATCTGGTATTTGCTTTCGGGGTAGTAGCTTTTAACGTGGCGTTCGACCTTTTGTTTGTAAAGGTCATTGATGGTGATCATGATGGCTGTCTCTTCGACATTGCCAAAGTGAGGATTGATCACGGTACCGAATGTTTTCAGCGAAGGGGAAAGGTTCATGTAGGCATTGATCAGGGGTGGAATATTTTCTCCGAATGCCCTGACTGTCTGCGAAAGTATCTTGTAATCTTCCATGTAGGATTTACCTTTAAATACCCTGGCCATTTCCTCTTTGTCGATCCTGATTTCCAGGCGGTTATTCGGAACTACCAGCTCTTCATAATCAGGAAAGTGCTTATCAAGGAAGTATAGGATATGGTTCCTTGCACGCTTGTTATAGTTGGGGTACATGGTCACCTTGCCAAAAAAATAATTCATTTCCGGATTATCAATCACCAGTGTACCCAATCCGTCCCAAAGATTATCGAGAGCATACAATCCTTTGCTGTGACTGCTTGTAGACTGATAGGTGGGCTGGACAAAGGATCTGCCTAATTCAATCAGGTGAGGCATATATTCCTTTTTAAACTTATCTGAAAAATGGAATAACCGGCTGGTAGCCAGTTCAATGTCTGAACAATCCTCCTTTAGATCCTGTTTGCAAATATAGAACCGGTAACCCCCAAGGATCTCTTCTTTATCCGGATCCCATACAATCAATTGATGATATGGATTTTCGGCGGTATCATAATCATCAATATCGAGTGCTTTTCCAGTTCCTCCGCCAGCAGCCCTGAAGGTTAATTCCCGCAACCTGCCGATCTCCTGCATAAGGTTAGGTGAATCATGGGCAGTAAAGATGTAAAGCTCATTGTCTGCCTTATTGGTCATCCGGATGAACTTATCTTCAGTTAATTCCTTCTCAAGTTTATCCTTCGGTACAGAGCGAATAATTGGTTCCATATATCAGGTCAGGTCTGGCTAATCAAATGTAACAATTATTTTCATAATCTTTAACCCGTTGGAAATCCATTTCCGGCAGGAAGGGCATATACTATCG
>CAYZEZ010000320.1:0-5059 GCA_964477295.1 uncultured Bacteroides sp.
GAATCGATTATTTTATCGGGATGAGGATTATTCAAACCATAGATATACATTCCAACATTCAGGCATTTTGCATTCTCACCACGCCATGCTACCCTTGCCTGTCCTGTATTTTGGGGGAACCACCATCCACCGATGTTTTCACCGCGAACAATGTATCTGGTAAATTCTGTGCCATCATCGTAATGCAATACAATATCGCCTATGAAATTCCCATAGCTCTGGGCATGGAGAAAATAGAGGGAGGCAGCCTTTTGGTTAATGGGCAGGGTTTTATGCATCACATATTCTTCATTTTCAGAAAGGATCAGGCATGCCCTGCGATCATTTTGGTCAGGATCGACAATGGTGAATGGCACATCTTCAAAAACCTGCTCGCCTGTTGGGAAAGCGGACAGGTCATTTCCCCCTTCTCCTGTCCAGCCGGGGACTCCGGGACCACCTTTACCAGTCAGGTCAGCATTAGCAACCTCTGTAAACGGGATCGGAGTGAACTGCCGGACGGGTTTCTCCGGCATCTTTCCCTTATAGATGCATTTTAACCTTCCGTCGGTTATTTGTGACAGGTCCCACATTGTTTTCAGGATATGTACGCCGTAATCTTCGAAGCCATGTTCGAATGCGCCGTGCGCCACTTCGCCGGCGACGATAGATGAAACACCGCCGTTCATATATTCCCATTTCGGAATGTGCCACCCCTTTTCGTAGGGAGGATAGCATAAGTACCACTCACCGGGAGAGCTTTCAGGCATTTCTTCGGCAATGTGCTGGTACGTTTTTATAATGGCAACGGCCTTTTCATGTCCTATCCTGCGGTTGATGGCATATGAATTTGAGATAGTGACCTGGCTGTCGGTATCCGTGTTTCCAAAATCTCTTTTAATATCCGGGTTTTCCTGTACATGATGGGTATAGAATTTACCGTTCCAGCAAAGGTCATCGAGGCGGGTTCTGATATCTTTACCCGTTTGCCTGATCTTTTCTGCATCCTGTCTTCTTCCTGCATATTCAAGCATTTCTGTCAGGTAGTCACACCCCACAGCCATTCCCACATTGTCACCATACATCACGCTGTAATTGGTCACACCCGGTTTGGCCATCATGATATCTCCTCCCCACACCGCATTGTCCATATCGGGCTGAAAATCCCATATATCGATGGTATAACCTCGTTTCAGCAGTTTATATTTTTCCGACCAGCGGTAAGGATCTGATGTACTGTAATGAACGGCTTTGATGCAATTATCGAGCCTGCTTTTCATCCACTCATCGTTGCCTGTGGCTTTCCAGGCATAATAAACGCCTTCCAGGAAAGTAAATTCACTCATATTTTCAACCGGTATTCTGACAAAGAAGCTTGAATTTATTTTAGGATCCACAGGATCGGTCACGAAGTCGGGTCCGAACCTGGTCAGCCAGCCTTTATATTCATAATTGGGTTGGTAGTAATTATCGAAGATCATACCGTCTTTTCGCTGGCCCAGTGCATACAGGTCGATCCCGCTGGTTACATCATCGGTATAGTACTTCATGGCTTTCATCACATGGATATGATCCTGGAACCATCCGGCAAAAGTTAAGTAGGGTACTCCCTGGTAAAGGTGGTAGCTGCCTCCGGCGCGATCACGTATGATAGTGTAATACAGCATCTTAAGCAGATTATTGTAATAGTCGGCTTCATCCATGATTTCGGTTTTGCAATCAACACCGATGGTTTTTTCTGCAATGACTTTATTCTTTTTGTCTGCCAGTGTGATGGTATGGTTGCCCAGGGCTCCGCCGATCTTAAAGCTGGCCTGGTTTGCAAGTTCGCTGGTAAAGTAAATGTTCCCTTCGGCATCGGTGGCAGAAATCATAGCCGGGTTATCAGCTTTTATGGTAATTTCCTCCAGGGGCTCATATTTAAAACCATTATTGGGAGGGGTAACTGTGAATGTTACCTGTGAAAAGATCACCGGTGTCAGGCTGAACATCAGTAATATGGGAAATAATTTTTTCATTGTTTCTCGGTTTTTATGGTTGATTTATTTTCTTCTGCTACTGTCTACCCATTTAAGCCACTCCATGCATACTTCCGGCCAGTGTTCAAGGTGGGGTTTACCGACGGCGAGTGAAAAACCATGTCCGCCTTCAGGATAGATATGCATTTCGGACGGAACATTGTTTTTAATCAGCGCCTTGTAAAATAGGATGCTGTTTTGCGGGGGAACTGCCTTGTCGTCGGAAGCAAGGATCAGGATGGCAGGAGGGGTGTCGGGAGTTACATGCAATTCATTTGAATATTCCTTTTTAAGTTCGTCGGTTGGATCTTCTCCAAGCAACGCATTCATGGAACCGGAATGCATGAAGTCGTGACTGAATGTGATCACGGGGTACATGAGGATCATGAAATCGGGTCTTGAGCTTAACTTTTCAATTGGATCTGGTGCAGCAGGATCGCCGGAATCGTAATGGGTGCCTGCTGTTGATGCCAGGTGACCTCCAGCAGAGAATCCCATAATACCAACCTGGTCCGGATTAATATTCCACTTTACAGCATTATGTCTTGTTGTCCGGATAGCCCGTTGTGCATCCATGAGGGGTGACAGGTGCGGGACCTTGTTTCCATTTGAGGTTGGCAGACGGTATTTTAATACGATAGCGGCAATACCCTGGGAATTTAGCCATTTGGCGATATCCGTACCTTCCCAATCGTAAGCCAGTATCCAATAACCACCACCGGGACAGATGACAACAGCCTGTCCTGTAGCATTCTTTTTCGAAGGCAGGTATACTTCCAGCGCGGGTTTAATTACTTTGCTCACCCTCACAATATCTGTCGTATCCCACTTTTCCGTTTCCTTTGTGGGTTTTGAATTGGGTATCTCCCCCTTATACAGATCGAGCCTGAAATTCTGTGCCTGTCCCAGTGCCCAAATTGTTGATATTAGCATTGTTAACAAATAAAACTTTTTCATTATATGTTTTTTATTAATAGTTTCTTTCCTGCTCTTCACCTCAAACCCACACACCACTTGGCCACTTGAATCCTTAGCCCCTTAGATCCTTCTCCTCTTCTTCCGTGAGCCTTAGCTCGGTCTTATATTTATACATCGACGGATAATTCAATAAAAACACAATGAGCACTATACCCAGCTGAAATAATACCTGCACCTGGCCGCCTAAAATCATAACGATAATGCCCAGGATCCCGCACGTTTCAAACATGCCTAATTTGATGATGAATGAAGTCCGGAAGTGAAACAGCTTAACGATTAATTCTGTATTCTCAGGTATTTTTTTCATTCGCCGGCTATGCATCCAGAATCCCAGGGGTATAAAGACCATGAGGGAAAATATGGCAATATAATTGAGCACCTGGATGGATAGTTCATCCAGAGGAGTGGTAAGGGCCGACCGGATACCAAGGCCAATTCCCGTGAATAATATATATCCGGTCAATATTGCAATATAGATCACCTGGTTAAATTTTATTGCATCCTTGTATTGTTGATTTTGATTATTCATCGTCTTAAAACCGGTATCTTATAATAAATGGAATAGTTTATGTCCCACGAAGCTCTCCGCGCCGGGTCCCCGAATCCCGGCACATAATAAGGTATCATCTGATCGAATGTCGACTTATATACCATTATCCGCCCCCGTAATGACCATCCCATGAAAAAGTTTTTAAAAACCTCGGCCCTGATCCCGGCTACAATCTCCAACCAATGATTCTGACCCGATTGACCGGCGATGCTGGTATTCAGGTTGCCCCAGTATGGATCCGGGATTATTATGTTATCCGCACTGAATTGATTCAGGCTTAATCCATAGCGCACGCCGATAAATCCCATGCTGTAATCGTTGTGTTTCTCCAGTTCAAGCACATTATAGTCAATCCCAGCCCGGAAGAATATTCCTGAACCTTCATAGGAATAATTGGTATCGCTGAAGCTTATGGCAGAGAAACCAGCTTCAAAAACAGGGTACAGGTTTGTTTTGATTTCGATATCTGCAGAAAATTCAAAAGTCCTTATTTCGGGTATAAGTGGCATCATGGCAAATCTTGAAATGTCAATTCCAAACCTGGGACCAACGGTTCGAGTCGTATCTTCCTGACCAGAAGCGACCAGCCCGTAAAAAGATAAAATACTAAATGTCAGTATTTTATAAATATATTTTAATATGTACTTCTTCAAAGTTGGTCACTTTAGATTGAACGATTGCAGCTGAATCGATATTAACTTTTGTATATTCAATATCATGGATATCGAACTCGTTGATAAAACCGCAGTCGTGTGAAACAAGCCTGACGAAACGGGTATATTCAACTATGCATAAATCTTCAGATTCATTGATCTGAATTACAAATTGTGAAGTATCTGCAACGAGACTAAGTGGTAGGGTGATTTTTTGGGCAATGGCCTGATTATAAAGTAAGCTGTCTTCCCTGCCTATTCCATATATTGTAAGGTTATTTACAACGGAGTCACGTTCCCTACCATTATCAATGGTATAAAATCCGATCCTGAAATTGACATCGGTAGATTCCTCGCACAGGTTCTGGTTGCAGGAACTGAAAGCAATCAGGAAGGTAAAAAAACTAGCAATAGCAACCCCGCGCATAGCATAAAAATTGGTCCTTTAAATTTAGTTGAAATGTTTGAAGGAAAAAACAGTCTGGGATTAATTGACGTTCGCTTCAGCGAACGAATAGAAATATGTAATCCCACAAACCTCAAAAACCATAAAATCAGTAATCAGACGATTTGCTGCAGGAAAATTTTGTAATTTTAAATAATCTTAAGAGTAGAACCATGAAAACATTTTTTTTATTCCTGACGGCAGGAGCGATAGTGATATGGGCATCCTGCAAAAAGCCCGAGCCGGTTACAGAAAAGGTTATTGATCCTGAAGCTGAAAAGGAACTGATCAGCAAGGTAATCCATAACAATATCGGCTGGGCAATGACCAAGGATACAGTGGCCCTTTATGAGTCAATGTCCGATTCCAACCTGTTTATTTTCCATCCCGATTCCGGTTCCACGGTGACCGATATCAGCCAGATCAGGGAAACGGC
>CAYZEZ010000321.1:0-4879 GCA_964477295.1 uncultured Bacteroides sp.
ACTGGCAGTCACGAGGTCAGGGGTTCGACTCCCCTTATCTCCACGATCAAGCAGATCAAACACCCCCGTCAGGGGGTTTTTCATTTTTGAGGAAGCCGTTAAAGCTTGCTTTTAAAGGGCTGACGAAAAAAAGAAAAGAACCTTGCGCAGCAAGGTGTTTTTATTTTACATACGGCGTGTGCTACCCTCTGAAGTTGAGATTCCAAGGGAGGAAGGAGGTCATGAGGAGGTAATGGCTCAAGCTTCAATTTTATTTTTTTTGTGACAACACAGGATATGGTACATCATATCCTTTAACAGAATGCCATATGATCCGGTTAAATGTATCTTCATCAATTCGATCAACATCATCCAGATCCTGTTTCATTGACATTTCTGCCCAATGAAGCGCCTCTCCTTTTAAACTTTCAAGTGGCGGATTCAATTCGTCGAGAGGAATGTTATTGGGCAAGGTTTTATAGGGAGTTAAATCCGGCGTTTCTGTGAAACAGTCAACCATAGGCACCGCTGCCAGATCAAATTGATTCATTGGAGGAATACCGAGAATATCCTCCATAGTTCGAACCATATTAATTTGAGAATAATAGGTTGAAATAACTTCACCGCGTTTTGTATACGGGCTGATAACCATGCCAACTGTGCGGTGTCCGTCCACATGGTCCAGTCCATCCTGGGGATCATCTTCGGTAACAAAAATGCAGGTCTCACTCCAGAATCTGCTGCGGGAGACCGCCTCAACGATTTGACCCAGGGCCAGGTCATTATCCGCAACGGCAGAGCGTGGAGTCGGTGATCCGGGACGTGTTCCTGAGGTGTGATCGTTGGGCAACAGCATAATAATAAAATTTGGAAAATCATTGTTTTCTTCGAAAGCCATTAATTCTTTCAGGAACTCAGCCGCCCGGTAAACATCGGGTACTTTATTCGGAAATCCAACGAATGTAGGACAGAGGTAAGGTTCAAGCTGCTCAAGTTTTGCTTTGGCACTGATTTTTATTTTTTTGGTTCCATCCAGGTAATCCTGGTAAATATCCATAAAAGTGGCGTTACCAGGCTCGATGCCGGCACCAACAAATTCACCGTAATCACGAAATGTCAATCCGTGCCCCAGTACATTGTCCCAGATAAAACCACTGCTTGCGTAGGCCAATGCATCTCCCCCATCATATGGATAACTGCGGGTCCAACCACCGAAAAACCTTTCAATATAGTCAGTTACGTAGGCTTCATCTGTCCATTGATGTCCGTCTGCGCTTAAAATTCCACTGCAATAAAAATTATCCAATAAAACAAATGTTTCTGCTAATTTATGATGATTTGGAGTGACCTCCCGGCCGAAATGCACAAGATTTATATCCCCATTGCCCTGCGGCATATCTCCAAATACCTGATCGTATGTACGATTCTCTTTGATGATATAAACTACATGTTTAAAATTTGAAGTTTGAGTCAGTAACTGAGGAACAGGCACCTTACTTTTTGATTCTTTCCCTGGCTGACTTGCCAAAAGTTTCTGAACAAAAGAGTTATTTTCGACTACAGTTTTTGTCATTTCCGCCAGTTTTTGCCCGTCAGGCAGAGGAATTATGGAAACAGTTCCCTGATGGTCATGGCTGTTGTATCCGGCTCTGTTTGTCATTTGATTTCGTGAACCGACACCTTTTAAATTCGCTACAAACAGGAAACTTGCTTCCTCGTCGAGGATAACCGATGCAGGATACCAGCCGGTAGGAATATATCCGACAATCATACTGGGAGCACCGATATGTATTACACAAACAGCGTTGTCCGTTCCGTTGGCAACGTAAAGATATTTACCGTCCCGGGAAATCGTTAATGCATTGGGAGCGCTGCCGAAGGGCAAATCCTTTTCCAGGTGTACGGAGATTTCTTCTATCACTTCGTCTGTACCTGTACTGATCACCGAAACAATATCACTATTGGCGCAGGCAACAAATAACCGGGTACGGTCCGCGCTTAGCACCATCCCGCATGGATGTAATCCCACTTCAATATCTTTAACCTGTGTACCTGCTGCCAGATTGACAACTGAAACGGTACCGTTATTAGCGATGCCGGTCTCAGGATCGACCAGCACCTGGCTGCCGGATGTATTGTAGGTGGATTCCCCCATACCTGGCTGCCGGCCACCCCAATTGCTCACATAAGCTTTTGAATCAGTTGCAAGTACAACCTCATAGGGTGCAATCCCAACCTGTATCTCTTTCACAATCGTATTTGCCGGATTCACGACCGCCAGTGTATTATTCCGGCTAAGGGTAATGTAAATTTCATTTTGCTGTTCATTTAGGGCTAGTCCTCCCGGTACCGGGTATCCACCGATGGATGGAGATGGCAATGAAATGGAATTTGTCCATTGTAAAATGTGATTTTCATCCAGTTCGGCAATGTGGATCTGGTTCTTTGCGTCAGTAACAAACAGCTTATGTCCATCTTTTGAGAAAGACAGTCCCGTAAATGAACTGCCGCTTTCATTATATGCCAATGATTGTAGAATGGTTCGATCCTGTATACGGATAAGATCAAGTGATCCTTTATTTTTAACCACCAGGAGTTTTTTATCCGGAGAAAGGGCCAGATCGACCGGTCTGCCAGGAAAATATACCTGGAATCCGGCAGGACGCAACAGTTGATTTGACGGGACTAAAATACTCCCATCGGCCTGCGGACCAACTTTGATATTTTTTACATTGATTTGTGCTTCTGACCTTTGAAAGGAAAGCAATGCAAGAAATATAACAAATAAAGCCGAATGAATACTTTTTATTTTTTTCATATTTTGATTCCATTAATTACTAATAGAATATCCTCTTCCAGGTGGCCTTACAATAGATCATCCTACTCAACGATCAAGCCCATTATTCATATCTCAATGATTCGGCAGGATTTACATTTGCTGTCCTGATCACCTGAAAACTGACCGTCAGCATTGCAACCAGGACAACAAGAATAACCGGGATAACAAAAAACCACCACCCAAGGCTTATCCTGAAAGCAAAACTCCGGATCCAGCCTGACATAAAATAGTATCCTATCCCTAACCCGATGGGGACTGCTATCAACACCTGAACCAAGAAATATCTTAACAGTAAAATGACCGCTTTCCCTGAGGATGACCCTAATACTTTCCGGAGACCGATTTCGCGGGTCCGTTGGGTGGTTGTATAAGAAGAAAGACCATATAATCCCAGGCAGGCAATCAGGATAGCAAGAAGGGCAAAAAGGCTGAATACCCTTCCGAAGCGGGTCTCGTTCCTGTATTGTTCGTTATAGTAATCTTCCAGAAAAAAATACTCGAATGGATTCTGGGAGAAAAAGATATTCCATTGCTTCTCTACTTCCGACAACACACCCTGAATATTATCCGGGTTTAGCCTGATGGAGTAAAAACTTGAGGCATTTCTGAAAAAACGAAAAACCAGTGGTTCATTCATCACTTTTAGTCCTTCCTGGTGGTAATCTTTCACTACGCCAACAATATTAAAGGTATCTCCCCAGAAAAAAATCGGGACATTCATCGCTGAAGCATAATCCTCAAAGCCCATGAGATCAATTGCACTTTCATTAAAAAGCACTGTCTCACTGTTTTGGCCGTAATCCGCCGAGAAATTCCTGCCCTCAAGTATGCTCAACCCATAAAAATCAACAAAATTGAAATCGAAACCTATTATGCGGTACTGGTTGCTCTCTTCCGGTCCCTCGTTTATTCTGCGGATTCCTCCTGCATTCCACTGTGGCTGACGACCAGGAACTGCGGTAGAAGCAGTTATTAATTCAATATCAGGATTCCTGGAAAGTTCAGATTTGAAAGCATTGAAGGTTTCCGAGTAGGTAGAGTCGTTAACGCTGGGACCTCTCAAAACAAGTACATTCTCAATATTAACTCCAAGGTCATGGTCTCTCATAAATGAAATTTGCCTGTACACGGTCAGTGTACCGGCGATGAGCATGAGTGATGATGCAAACTGAAAAATAACCAGGATCTTGCGCATTCCTATTCCACCAATTTTCAGTTCAGAAATACCCTGGAACACTGTAACCGGCTTAAAGGATGAAAGAAACAGGGCCGGGTAGATCCCTGAAAAAAAAGCACCAAAAACAAATATCAGAAGTACTCCGGCCCAGAATCCGATATTGTGCTGAAGCGAATAATCCAGTTGCTCTCCTGTAAGAAAGTTGAAATAGGGATTAACCAGCTGTACAAGGATAAGTGCCAATATCATAGCAAGCAGGTTTATTATAACCGATTCAAGTAGGAACTGCCCGAGGAGTTGCTCCCTGAGGGCACCCGATATCTTCCTCATACCTACTTCCCTTGCCCTTTCAAGAGATCTTGAACTGGCCATATTAATATAGTTTATCCAGGCAATGATCACCAGGAAGACAGATATTACCAACAGGGCATAAACCGATCTTGCGTTACCGTTTGGTTCGGCTTCAAACATAAAATCCGAATGAAGATGTATTTTTTTTAGTGGTTGAAGGTTAAAAACCACACCTGAGTTCCAGCGTCTCATGTCTTCACCCAATTCTTCCTCAATATAAGCAGGGATCTTTGATTCAAACATTTTGTAATCAGTCAGGGGGTTCAGGAGAATATAATTAAAGAACCCGTCCCATTGCCAGGCTGTGTTAATATCTGGTCCGCGAAATTGAACCATAGTGGCCCAGGAGACCACCATATCGGGCTTGAGATGTGAGTTTTTGGGAATATCACCGAAAATACCGGTGATCAGTATCTCGAGATTCCCGTTAAACCGAAGGCTTTTCCCGACAGGATTTTCATTCCCGAAATATTTCCGTGCTGTTGATTCGGAAATTACCATCTCCATAGGATTAATGAGAATAGTATGCGGGT
>CAYZEZ010000322.1:0-4858 GCA_964477295.1 uncultured Bacteroides sp.
CTATGCCCCAGGAAGTCATTGCTATCCACGGAATTACGGATGATGATGTGAAGGATGCTCCCACATTTAATGAACTGGCGCAATCCCTGGCCAATGATTTCGAGGGTTGCGACTTTGCCGGTTACAATTCAAATAAATTTGATCTGCCTCTACTGGCTGAGGAATTTCTTCGGGCAGGGGTGGATTTTGACCTGATGAAACGAAAGTTCATTGATGTGCAGGTGATCTTTCATAAAATGGAGCAACGTACCCTGGGTGCGGCCTACAAATTTTATTGTAACAAGAAGCTATCTGATGCCCATCGCGCCGAAGCAGATACCACAGCTACCTATGAGGTATTGAAAGCCCAGCTTGACAGGTATCCAAAGTTGCAGAATGATATAGACTATTTGTCGAAGTTTTCTTCCCAGCATAAAAATGTTGACCTGGCCGGTCGTATCATTTATAATGCAAAGGGAGTCGAGGTATTTAATTTCGGCAAATACAAAGGTCAGCCCGTGGAAGATGTATTATCGAAGGATCCCGGTTATTTTAGCTGGATGATGAATGGAGATTTTCCATTGTATACTAAAAAAGTACTTACTAATATCAAATTGAGAGCTTTCGGGAAATAGCCATTTCTGCTATTGCGTTTTACCGGTCTAAACAAAAAAAATATGAAAATCATCTGTATGGCCAGGAATTATGTGGCCCATGCAAAGGAGTTCAATAATCCCCTGCCGGAGCACCCCGTTTTCTTTATGAAGCATGAAAACAGTATTGTCAGGAACAATAAGCCTTTTTTCTATCCCGATTTCAGCCAGGATATCCATCACGAACTGGAAATAGTTGTTAAGTTCAGTAAAGTGGGAAAATCTATTGAGCAAAGGTATGCCAATACCTATTATGATAAAATTGGTTTAGGGATTGACTTTACTGCCAGGGACCTGCAGGATGCTGCCAAAGCAAAGGGACATCCGTGGGAGGTGGCAAAAGCCTTTGATAATTCAGCCCCGGTCAGTGAATTTATTCCGGTCTCACGATTTGCAGATATTAATAATATAAATTTCCGGCTTAACATAAATGGTACTACCGTTCAGCAGGCCAGTACATCGCTGATGATTTTTCCGGTCGACCGGCAGATCTCATATATTTCAAGGTATATTACAATAAAAACAGGGGATTTGTTATTTACCGGTACACCTGCCGGGGTTGGACCTGTGAAAATTGGTGATCACCTGGAAGCCTGGCTGGAAGATCGCAAGCTGTTGGATTTTTACATCAGATAAAACATAAAATCCGATAGCTTGGGCCGCCGGATTTAATGTTTTATCAGGTTGATGGGTCATCTTATAATAAAGAGCCCGGCCTCCGTCATAATTGTCAGGACAATCGGCTTTGTTATGAATGAGTTTTATATATTTATTCTCAAATCTGGTCTAATTAAATTTATATCACTATGAAAAGAATCAATCTTAATTCGGGTATTAAAGGATTTTTTACTGTTTTTTGTCTACTGGTGTTTACAACTGCATTGTATGCCCAGGAAAAGGGTTCGCAGAAACCCATGAAATATATGAGCCAGGAACTGGAGAATATGGCCCTGGCCAAGGAATTGGCAGCATACGGTTATGCGAATGAGTCTGCTATATCCCTGATCAATGCTGCTCAGATCGTTATTGATGAATCTGCCAGTGCAGCAAAAGTGAAGGAAACCACAAGAGGAGGAGAAGATGCTGGTGCTGCCGAAATAACACTGGATGCGGAGAAGCTGTTGACAGATGCTGAGGCATTTGCTGATAATGACAAAAACCTCAAAGGAATTATCAAATCGATGCGTGAATTAACGGCAGCTTCCCGTGGCCGGGTTGGAGGGCCAGGTTATGTGGTCGACAAGGTGAACGCTGAAGAAGCCAACATGTATGCTGTTGAGTTTAAAGGTGGTGAAGCAGCCGAAGCGGCAGTTGTTGGCGATGGCAGCACCGACCTGGATCTCTATATTTTTGATGAGGATGGCAATCTTATCGTTCTGGATGAGGATGACGGTGATGAGTGCTATGTCATGTGGAAGCCCAGGTCCACCGGGGTATATGTTATTACAGTATTAAACAGGGGATCGGTCTACAATGAATTTGCCCTTGTAACAAATTAATTCTTTTTACTAAAACTGAAAAGAGGGTGCCCTGAACGGCACCCTCTTTCAGTTCTTAATCCATCTGTATACAGGGTATCTCCTGTAAGATGTTTCTGCCCATTTCGAACGTGAATAAATAAAACTCATCTGGGCATAGTAACTTCCTGAAAAATCCGGATCCGTTTCCATCTTCCTTACATAATCCCTTTTTAGTACCGGATCACTATCCAGGATCTTAATGGCCATTGTATCGAAAGTGGAAGGTGAGAAGTATTCTCTCCTTTCAAGGACCGGATCGAAGAAATTCCATCTGAAATATGAATCCATGGCTTCAGGTTCAAGGGTTTCAACCAGGAACCTGTTTCCAGGTTGATCTGCCGGTACGAGATAATCCCCCTCGAAAAACCGGATTTGCTGAACCTCGGTTCTGGTTGTTACTTTGTTATGATAATAATGCCCGTTATTTAATCGATTTGAGTTTTTTACATCATCGATATAGTATGCTTCAACCCGGATCACTGTATCCTTCTGCAATTGCCTGAGCTCTATGTTGTTTAGTTCCAGCCTGTGAATAACATTTTCCCAGGTTTGAGGAATAATATACAGATCGGGCTTATTTACCTGTTTAACCGGTTTGAAATATTTATAATAGGGTATTTCTTTTGTGTATGGTTTATTCCTGTTATAATACCACATATCCTGACCGGTCAGCTGGCTGATCCTTTTCTCTCTCTTATATCCTTTAAAGGTTATTGTTTCGAAACGACTGGTATCCAATTCCCATTCAATGGGAAATTCTGTTTGCTGACAGGTTTCCTGCATAGCCTGTTCCCTGATCTGACCAATTTCATTTGCATTGTCATGTGTAAGTTTGAGTAGATTGATCATAAAATACCTGACAGATTCAACACGGTCGGGAAAAGGTTTATATGCATGATTCTCAGTCATAAATGATATCGTGTTAAACAGCGATGTATATCCTGTAGATAACCTCGGGAGGTCGTTGTATCCGGTTATTCCATTTTCAGGGGACGAGATAATATAATTAACGTAGGGAGTCATCTCATAGGGTGTTTCTTTCATCAGTCTGAACAAACCCGGGACAAACTCTTTATCCATAAATTGTCCAACCAGTGGATGGATTTTTTGAGAATTCGTGGCAATAAGGGTTATGGTATATTGGTGATCAGAACCATCCGTAACATGAGTATCCAGAAAAACATCCGGATCCCAGGCTCTGAATGCAGTGATAAAAGACCGTGCATTTTTTGTATCGGACTTAATAAAATCACGATTCAGGTCAAGGTTCCTCGCATTTCCCCTGAATCCGGTTTCTTCGGGACCGACCTGGTTCGCCCTGTTCCAGGCGCTGCGTTTTAAATAGCCTCCGACATTATATATCGGGACAATACAAACAACGGTATTATCCAGGTAATCTCCCATATTGTTTACATTCCTGAGCAGATCATCTGCAAAAAGGAGGCTTGCATCCACACCGCAAGATTCTCCGGGGTGTATTCCATTGAGAATGAATAACACTCTCTTACCTTCCTTTTTAACTTTTTCAGGTACAAAAACCTGGTCTTTAGAGATAATGAACAAATGCAAAGGTTTCCCGACATCGGTGGTTCCTGTCTCGATTAACACGGCGGTTTTAAATTCCCGGTCGAGCTGCCGGTATAATTCAATCACCTGATCATACGGCAGGGTCTGATTGTTCTTGTAAGGTAATTCAATCTGGGCTAGGAGGGAAGGAATTGGCCCGGACAACAGTACAAGGATTAAAGCTTTAAAGATCAGGGTATAAAGAAATGAATTTGTTTTCTTCTTTTTTGTAGTGATGAAGATAGTTTCTGATGTATTCATGGTGTTTAGCAATTTCTTTTAATTCAATTAAATCAACCGGGCTGCCTTCCTTATCGATAACATGACCCTTAATCAGTTTGACAAGCCCGGCAGGACCTGAAAGCGGACCATCCGGATTATATCCTGAATCCCTGAGGTCGTGAAAGAAATCAAGGGTTTGCTGATACCTGACCTGATGGATGCTTACAAAGCTAGCAATTTTCCCAAGTGTGAATGAAATATTCGAAAACCTCCTGATAAGATTTTGTAACACTTTTTCGGAAATAAGATCCGGTGGAATATTTCTCAGGAGATAAATTTCCAGATAGCGGTAAACTCCCGTATAACCAAATGCATCCAGGTCATCACTGATATTTAAAACGGTTGACAGCGTATTATTTTCTTCGAAAGCCTCTTCAAAGGGAACATTTTCATAATTTTTCTGATCATGAAGAGCAACCGCCCTGTAGATTTTATCGGAATTGGCTTCCATTTTATCCAGTCTTTCAGAGATAAAGTCATTGAACAAACCGGCACTGACATTACCATGGTTTTCATCCAGGGTAACAGACATTCCTGCATCATGAAAGAAGACTGCAAGAATAATTTCTTCCATCAGCTGGTATGGAAATTCGATTCCTGATTCCGATAAAGTGCGGATGAGTTCTTTTGCATAACACCATACCCTGAAATGGTGGAAATGATCATGGGAGGGAAGGTGGATGTTATGGAAATGTGACCGGCATTGCTCAAAGAGAGTGCACAGCCATTTTTCTTCAATGGATGATATCGTGTTATTAACGACTATATGCTCCTGCATTCTGATAGTATTCCGGACATTGCCTGTCAAACATAACTGAGTTTGATCATATTGGTCCGGCCTCTTTCTAAAATCGGGGT
>CAYZEZ010000323.1:0-4786 GCA_964477295.1 uncultured Bacteroides sp.
CTCACGTTAATTAATATTACTGATATTAAGATATTGAGCCTTCTGAAACATATTTTTAATTAACCTAAGCTGCTGGTTACAAGTTGCTTATTACCAGGCGTCTGAATAACAGCCACTTACGACTAAGTCAATGGCACCTATTTTAAAACTGTAAAACAAATAAGTCATTGAATATTAATGTTATAACTAGCAACTAACACCCAGTATCCAGCAACTTGAATTAATTAAAATAAGCTCAGGCCCCATATAATGTAAAAAATATAACAATTTCAGAGTTAACCCCAATCGATTGTTTAAAATTTAACATAATCATTATACAGACTTGATGGGGAACAAATTCATCAGAGATACCAATGTACCCCGGGCTATTTATAATCACTCAAACGTTATGTTTCTCAATCCGGAACCGGGAAAGAAGTCAATTATTATTCTTCACCTGGAAATCCTCTGTATATCGGGATGGCGTCCCCCCCAATTCTTTAAATATGTTACTGAATTTTGATCCATAACACGTTCTTTTAATTAATATCCAGGGATTCCCTGGCTGGTAGTTTGGGAAACGGAGCATGCGGTTCAGCCTGGTACCAGTAAACAACAGAAGAAATATCATCCTGTAGCGGCAGGTAACCAAAGCTCCCCCAACCCAGGGCCTGCATCGTTATTTTCAGATCTTTTTCTGAACGTACCGGGTCTAAAATATGCCAGCGATAGAGACCAAAACGCATCTGGGATCTATACTGACCATCGGGCTTGATGACCTGTGGCATCCCGGCGTAAGGGGTATTATACTCGCGATAGCCGATTTCATCGCCTTAATTCGTAGCCGGATCTCTGACATGGAAATTATAGGAGCCGCAAAAGTAATCTTCAACCCCTGTACCACATATGGTTGGCCAATCCTTATCCCCGTCCATATAGAATTTTATTTCCCCTGATCCCCACCATCCATTATTATTTACTCCCCAGCACATGGATGTCCCAACATAATGGCCCTTTCCCTTAATCCCATCAACCATAGTATACACTTCCTTATATGGCAATGGGTTTACCCTCCTGAACTGGGCATGGAAATAAGCCGCATCATCCGGGACTTCGGTCAGGGTATAGTCGATCTGATAGAAAAGCCTCATGGATTTGTCATCAATACTGGTTATTGTGATCCTGCACTTTTTCCGGAATGGCATCGCCCAATAGCAGTTATATGCACTTCCGGGATTCACACATACAGCCAGGGAAGATACCTGTGCATACTCACTCCAGCCATTAGCGAAGAAATCGCCCAACGGACATTCCACCGAGAGTGTTTTTTCATCATCCCAGTAAATTCTGATGATACTGAGTCTCCTGTTACCTGTTGGTGTCATCCAGATATTTTGTATTGCACCCGGTCCTTCAATTTCAGCCAGTACAAACGTTTCATTTGAAGCAATTATGATGAACGGATTAACTTTCCACCCCTGACCAAGTTCACGTGCCGCACGGGCCGCGCTGCCTTCCTCCAGAGTTGCCATGCCCCCTTTTCCTTTTTCACCGGTAAAATTTTCCGGACTGATGGAGCGGGTCCTGGCATCGGAGAGCTTGTATAAGTTACCCAGGTTCAAATCCAGCCCGTTTAATGTAGATTGTGAAAAAATCTGGAATCCCGGTAAGGAGATAATAATCCAAAAGATTACCTTTCTCATAATTCAATTATTTGATAACTATATACTGCTGATATAAAGATACTTACAATATTTTCTTATGTTTGGACAACCCATCAAAACGGAATACGACAAAGGATGTGAGGGGGCCTGACAGGTATAAAAATAAGACAATTTCAGAATCTAGCGCAAACGATTGTTTAAAAATTTATCTTTATACTGGGAAGGGGTCATTCTAACAGATTCCTTGAATACGCTGTTAAAGGAAGATTTTGAATTGAAGCCGGCCTCGAAGGCAATGGCTGTGAAGGTGTATTTTCTATAGGCCGGATCCTGCAAAAGTCGCTTAACTTCCTTCACCCTGTATTCATTAATGAACTGGTAAAAATTCTTGTTCAGTTTCTCATTGATGATCTGGGTCAGGTAATGCCTGGAAATATTCAACTCACCAGACAGGTCATGGATGGTCAGATCTACATCCAGGTATGGCTTCTTCTCATTCATGTATTTTAATAATATATTCAAATATTTCTCTGCATCCTGAGATTTCAGTCCCGACCGGGTATATTTCGACTGGCCGTTACCCGTATCCTTTTTCAGTATTCCCAAAGACTTCATCTCCATGTAGTAACCGTAAAAAATCTCCGGCTGTTTTATCCCGTAAATACTGAATGCAAAGGCAAAAAGGGTTAATCCGAAATAGGAGACGATCGTTGGATTATAGGGAAGTTCCTTTTTGAAAATGACATAAACGCCAACTATAAAAACAAGCACATAGGTCACATAAAAGCTGATAGAAACCACTTTCAACCAGTTAAGCGTTATCCGCGTGGATGTGGATGAGTAAATATTGCGGATATTCTTCTGGTGCCTGCTGATCAATACAAAGGCAACAATGCTGTACGTGGTAATAGAGATGAAAAATGACAAACCATAGATCAGCCTGAACGACAGGTACGGATCGTTGGCAAAGAAATCATCAAGCCTCATAACGGGACGGCCATGAAACACAATGGCGGAAGTAAAGACAGCAACAAACGGGATAAAGTGTAACCAGTATTGCCACCTAAAGGTGTGGTTTTCAATAGTCAGGAATTTAATATACAAATAAAGCAGGGGACCATATGTAAAAGGAATAAAAACATATTGATATATCTGAATGTAGGTCTCGTTTACCAGTGCAAAAACCATCTCGATTGCTATCAGGAAAAGCCATCCTGCAAGTATCCTGTCTGCAGTATGAGGATTTCGCTTGGTGGCGATCATCAATCCGGCGAAAAATGCCTGGGCCAGTCCTATGTATAAAATTTCGGTCAAAACAGAATTCCTTTTTGCAAGGGCACCACAATAGTTGATTTTAAGTATCTTGAGGAAAATTATGACAACAAGTAAGTTACCAAATATATTTAAAATATCATTGAACCGGAACTATTTAAATGTACCTGGTTTCAGTGGATTAGTCATCCAGCCCCGGGTACCCGGGATCAGGATCTCGTTATCAGTTATTTATAGATCCTTAATCAAATTACCAGGCTGACAAGCTATGCCCATGAATGAGCTATTTCTCAATACTTTCTTCCCTGTCTTTTATGGCATCATCAAGATTTTCATCATTGCAGGCATTGCCGGCACACTGGTTTGGAGAAAAATCATCAATGAAAAAATCATTGACGGTTTGTCACTGCTCACGGTTTATGTATTTCTCCCGGCACTTATTTTCACTACCATCACCTCCAGTTTTGACCCTGGGAAAATCACTTTCTGGTGGCTGATCCCAGTCGGCATGATCGTAGTTGGATTGTTTGTAATGGCCGTTTCAGCCTTGTTATTTATTCCCGATTATAAAAAACACAAGGATGCTCTGCCACTCTCTTCCATGCAAAATGCACTTTACCTGGTGCTTCCAATCGGAGAGTTTGTTTTCAGGGAACAGTTTGATGAGTTTGCCGTATATTGTTTCCTGGTGGTATTGGGAGTTAGCCCTCTATACTGGTCGGTAGGAATATATTTTATTACCGGGAAGGGTAAAAGTGACCGCAACTGGAAGAACATCTTTAATATGCCATTCCTGGTTAATATTATTTCAATACTTTTTGTGCTGACCCGGGCGAATAAACACATTCCGGGTTTGATTACAGATTCCTTACAAATGCTGGGGGAGGCGACCGTACCCATTGCTACCTTCATCCTGGGCGCTACCCTTGCTACGGTTATAAGGAAGCTACCCGGTTTCTGGGTGACCTTCCGGATCTGTTTCATGAAATTCATTTTCATGCCTGCGCTGGTTATTTCTATCCTGTATTTTTTCAATGTATACGAGAATCAACCATTATTGTGTGATGTGCTGGTTATTCAGGCGGCTGCAGCCCCGGCCACCGCACTAATTCTGCAGGTCAGGGCCTTTGGGGGAAACCTGAACAAAATTGGCGGTATTACCTTTATTTCTTATTTTATAACGCTACTGGCAATTCCATTATGGCTAACAGCCTGGAAAATGATCATACCATAAATTCTGCCCCGCGTGGCTGGGCTATCCTCCTGATGATTGGTCCCTCAATTGTCTGGGTATCCGAATACATTGGATCCGGCGAGGTGATCATTGCCACCCGTACCGGTGCCATCCTGGGCTCCGCAGTGCTCTGGGCAGTTATCATAGGGATTTTTCTAAAGTTCTGGATTGGCATGTCGGGTGCCAGGTACACCGTTTGCACCGGAGAAGGGATGATGGATATGTTCAGCCGCATCCCGGGTCCTTCTAACTGGGCAGTATGGCTTATAATGATTACCCAGTTTGTCGCCGGCTTATTCGCTATCGGATCGGTTGCCGCAGCAGGGGGCGCTTTCCTCAGCCAGATCGTGCCGGTTAGTACAACCGTTGGAGGCTGGATCCTTGCATTTGTTGCCTTTTTGATTGCCTGGACGGGGGAATTCAAATGGATGAAGATATCCATGAGCATTTTGATACTGATCACCATCATTGGTGTTTTGTATGTGGCCATTAAGGTATTCCCGCCTTTTTCAGAATTTATTCATGGGTTGATCCCGAATAAACCCGCTATGCCGGATTGGGTGATTAAGGATAATATAACGGCAAATCCATGGAGCGAAATATTGCCTTTGCTGGGCTGGGGAGCCGGAGGTTTTGC
>CAYZEZ010000324.1:0-4775 GCA_964477295.1 uncultured Bacteroides sp.
ACCTCAATGTCTATACCAAAGCATGCGCAATACTTAGCCTGGATCAGTTGGAAGTTGTTGCAGTAAGCCAGGACCTCCTGGCCCAGATGTTCAATCCGGTTCCGATGCTGAACGAGCTGGCTGCATGGAAGGTTTACAGGCTCGACCAGGCTCAGTATGATTCCGTTTCACGACGGCTTGATACAAGACTAAAGAACAAGCTGGATCAATTGATGAATGAACTATCACGGGGGAAAGGCGAATTGATTATTAAACGAATTTTCTATTTGCATGATTTCGAGTATTTTAAAGGGATATCAGGAGACCTGTTGATTGACCTGGCAAGGAAGCTGGCAAAGGAAATAATCCCGGCAGGCCAGGAATTTGATATTTCTGCCGGAGGCCCGGAAGAAAAAATAGTTTTTATCGAAAAGGGCAAGTCAGTCCTGTTAATGAATAATAAAGAACTGACCAGGTTAACCGGAGAGCAAATGGTCGGATTACTGCCCATTTATTCATCAAAAAAGGATCGGTTTGTCATCAGGGCCGGGGAAGAAACATCCATTCTTTGGCTGAGCAGGATTCAATTGAATGAACTGATGTATGACCATCACGATCTTGCTATGGCAGTGTATAAATGGATGAATGAGTGGAAGGCTCAGGATAACAAGGAATTAGAAAAAGAATTTACTCAAATAGTATAATTATTAATTTTCAAGATCACGGATAATGAGGAACCGTCAAACAACCATATTCAAGCAATTAATATACAATGTGCTTGGTCCCGCTATCCTGGCTCTGCTGGTGCTTGGTCTTACTAACTATATCAAGACGAGGAATATCCTTGTTAATTCCAATGAAGAAAAAAATGCAATCATTACTAATGAAATAACCCATATTATTGAGCTTCAGGACCTGGCGCTGGAGATCCTGCAGAATGACTTGAACAAGCGGATGGAAGAGATAAGCAACAAACTGGTTCATAATTATTTTCGTAACACCGAAAACATAGAATCTGCCGATCTCCGGAAAATCCATAAAGAATTAGGTTTGGATCCTGAGTTTGAGGACATCTATATCATCAACCGGCGGGGATTTGTGGTGAATACAACATTCGATGCCGATAAGGGCAAAAATTTCTTTGATTTTGGTATAGAACATAAAAACCTGTTAATGCAAATCTGGGATGGAGGAGAGTTCTTTCCGGAGCGATTTGCCATGGAGAGTGCGACGAAAAGACTGAGAAAATATACCTACCAGCCTACCCTCGATGGGAAATATATCATTGAATTAGGCATATATTCAGTTAGAGCCGACGAAATAATCCAGATGATCAAAGACAGGATCAACGGTCTTGGCATTATTCAGGAAAGCATCCAGTCAGTTGATCTGTTTATTGGTGTGGATGATCCTTTTTCACTTAATAAGGATGCCAAGATACCTGAGGATCATATGCCTTTTTACCAGCAGGTTATTTCTGACGGAGTCGCTTTTAATACCCGCGAAAAAGTAGGCGGGAAATGGATTGACTATAAGTATGTATTTATGCCGAGAAAGCATACTGATTTGTATAAAGGATCTGTAATCAGGATCATATCTGATTACTCCAAGGAAAGGAAGTATTTGAGAACGGAGTTATTTATTTTTCTTGGTATCTTCCTTGCCACACTCCTGGTTGTTGTATCACTTCTCTATTTGAGAACAAAAGTCATTACTGATCCGATTATAAATCTGGTAACCAATGTCAACCGGATTACAGAAGGCCATTTGAATGAGCGGGCCGAAGTAGTTGGCAGAAATGAAATTACCCGGCTTTCTGAAAAGTTCAATATGATGATCGCCCAATTGGAGAGTTATACAAATGAACTGGAGGAAAAAGTAAAACAGAGGACTGCTGAGATAGAGAAGCAAAAAGAAGAGATTACAGCCCAGAGAGATTCACTTGAGCAGCAGCGGAATATGCTGTCAGAGGCCAATGCAAGCCTTGCCTCGGCCTATAAGGAAATTGAGGAACAGAAACGGCATATTGAAGATAGCATACATTATGCAAAGCGAATTCAGACAGCCATTCTTCCTCCTGATGAATTTGTGAGAACCACATTGAAGGAACACTTTATTTTCTATCTGCCAAAAGATATTGTGAGCGGAGATTTCTATTGGTTGAGTGCGTTGAATAATAAAGCATACGTTGCTGCTGTCGATTGTACAGGCCATGGCGTTCCTGGCGCGTTTATGTCGATTGTTGGCCACGATCAGCTGAACTATTCAGTGACTGTTGTAGGTGCCAAAAAACCAGCTGACATTCTCGATGCATTGAACCATGGAGTGACAAAAACGTTAAGACAATCCAGAACGGAATCATCCGTTAAAGATGGGATGGATATCGCATTGTGCTGCATTGATTATGAAAATAAAAAACTCGAATATTCCGGGGCTTACAACCCGTTATATATGGTCAGGAACAATGAGCTGACACAGGTGGATGCCAATAAATTCCCTATCGGTGCTTTTGTGGGAGAGAGTTTGCAGTACTTCACCAATCATGAATTAGATGTTGAAGAAGGGGATATATTTTACATCTTCTCTGACGGGTACCAGGATCAGTTTGGAGGACCAAAAAATAAAAAATTTCTTACCAAAAGATTTCGGGATCTATTACTCGAGATTAGTATTTATCCAATGGACAAACAGAAGGAAATTCTCGAACAAAGGTTTCTGGATTGGAAAAAAGATGTCGTCCAGGTGGATGATATCCTGGTCATAGGAATAAAAATTTAATTATAACATATTCTACCAACAATGGATCATAACCCAAATATTGTGCTGGTCCAACCTGGTTCAAAAAACCTGTTAACGGATGATCTGCAATCATGGATGAACCATTTTAGCAAACATTTCAGCCTGGTGCTGAACAGGGTACTGGGAAGCGAACAAAAGATTATCCAAATTACCGAGGAAAACAAAAAAGACTTAAATGTTCTAAAGGAGAATTGCATAATTGTTTTCCTGGTCCATAGTAAATCTGTCCAGGATAAA
Organism: uncultured Bacteroides sp.; assembly: GCA_964477295.1. GTDB lineage: Bacteria > Bacteroidota > Bacteroidia > Bacteroidales > SM23-62 > CAYZEZ01. Next base: position 3,016 of record CAYZEZ010000324.1, read on the forward strand.
GGTTATCAGGATTTTTTAACTAAAATATCCGGTTCGGTTGGCCAACCTGATGCTAATGCGATTGAATCATGCTGGAATACTATGAAAATTAACCTGTCAGGGTATGACCATAACCTGTTGCCGGATCAGATTAAATTCTGTATGGGTTACGACCTTTACGGTGAAGGGGAACAGGAAGGGGTATCTGAATTAATTTCTGCGGAAGATAAAGAATACTGGCCCAGGTTACTTGACCTGGTAATGGATATCAAATCAATCAGTTCGGGAGATCCCGCCACCCGCGAACAGGTGCCGATTTACCTGGCCCCTTCTACAACAGATGAGAAGCATAACTGGTACCAGCTGAGGCGAGAGCTTATGGGATTCGGATATAAAATCCTGCCGGATGTAGATATGCAATATTCTCTTGATGATTTGAAATCGTATGTCCAGCGGTGTGTGGATAGGTCTTACCTGTCAATTCATATCCTGGGGAATAATTATGGTGAAGAGTATGCCGGTTCAGGTAAGAGCCTTCCCGATCTGCAATTTCAGTTTGTTACCGAATATATTGATACAATCAATAGCGATCCGGACCTCGAAAAGCAGTCCAATTTGCAACGGCTGATATGGATACCCATCGAGACAACCAACATGGACGAAAAACAGGAAGAATTGATCCAGCAGGTGAAACGTGATATAGAAAAACTTCACAGGACAGAGATAGTCCAGGTCCCGATTGAGCTCCTCAAAACCCTTGTGCTTAATAAACTTCAGGAATCTGAAACCAGGAAACTGGAAAGCTCTAAAGTCAGGAAAGAAGGAAAAAAAATGGTTTACCTGATCCATGAAAAGAACGATGAAGGATCAATTGTAGAATTCAGCAAGGAGATTCAGGCACATGGATTTGAAACCACAAAGATACCATTTGGCAGTGACCAGGAAAGCCTGTTGGGATTACATAAAACATTCCTCGCAGAATGTGATGGCGCCATCATCAACTATTCAGGGAATTCACGCTCCTGGTTAATGAGCAAGGTAAAGGACTTGCAAAAGGCTCCGGGTCTGGGCAGGAGTAGTCCAATGGTGGTGCAAAGTGTCGTCATCAGTGGTATTGACAAGGCCGAAGATGTGGTTTTTCCATCTAATATGGTTATAATCAGAGATAAAAATCCGGAAAAACATCTCGATTCAATTTTGAAAAAACTGAATGAATAAAAATATTATCATGGTAAGTTACATCAGACCAATGAGATAAAAATATATTTTCTAATGAATAATCAACAATCCAGTCAACCGTCATTTAAAAATCCTTTCCCTGGTCTTCGGCCCTATACTATCGAAGAAAGCCACCTCTTTTTCGGACGGGAAGGCCAGAGCGAGGAAGTCCTCAATCATTTGTCAAAGAACCGGTTTGTTGCCGTTATCGGTGCCTCAGGTAGTGGTAAGTCATCACTCATGTATTGCGGTCTGGTTCCAATCCTCTATGGTGGATTTACAGCTGACGCTGTATCTGATTGGAAGATCATTACAACACGTCCCGGCGATCAACCCGTTGATAACCTGGCCCATTCCATTGCTGCTGCCTATCCTACGGGCAAGGAGAAGGAATCTGATGTGTCTCATGAGTTGACATTGGCCATACTGCGAAGAAGTTCTCTTGGACTTGCAGAGGCCATTGAACAGATCCCAAACAGGGGAAAATCCAACATCCTGTTGATGGTCGACCAGTTTGAGGAACTTTTCAGGTTTAAGCGGCTCACTAAAAGTGAGGCATCATT
>CAYZEZ010000325.1:0-4774 GCA_964477295.1 uncultured Bacteroides sp.
GCTAAAGCCTGGGATGAATTACAAAGTTGCCATTTTCTTGGATTTGAAACTCCGGTCTGCTTCAGCGAATTGTTCCACGTCCTTATTTTATTTATCGTAATGTTAGTTACTATTTAAATTAATTTTATAGTGGTGATCGTTCACTAATACTATGTATACCCCTGGACATAATGAAAATGCCTTAATTGTAGTATTCGAGAGACAAGAAGAAGTTAAAATATGGGCAACAGCGATCGGAATATTTTCATCTATTCAATGATTAATTTATTCCTGTAATTGACAGGACCGGTGACCTCAATGAAATAAACTCCTTTTGAAAGGCTTTCAAGGTTAATATGATGTTCAGGTCCGGTTACTCTGTCTTCAACCTTGCAGACTTTTCCCGTGATATCCATGACAACCAGCCTGTAATTAGTATTATTGGGATTGGGGAAACTGATTGTAATAAGTCCGCTGGAAGGATTCGGAGTGACAAGACATGTCTTCCAGTCCTTGCGGTATTTTCCGACAGAGGTAAGGTCCTGACATAAGATATAGGAATCCGCCCGTAACGAATCGACGCACCAGGAGTACTCTTTGGATACGGCAACAAGGGTGACATCATAGATCCCTGTATCGCTGTAGGTATAGGAAATGGGGCTTTCCCCCGAGGTGACACTATTCCCGTCCCCGAAATCCCATGTGAATTCAAAAGCTTCCTGATCCGGTGTCAGGTTGTTCAGGTTGACCTTGAACGGGGGCATGTTCAGGACGGTATTCTCCGCCGAAAAAAATAGATCATAGTCAGGCTGCTGTACATGTACGGTAACAGTATCACGACCTTCATAATTACTATTGTATACCGTGATAATATACTGGGTAGTACTGCCCGGACTGGCAAACGGAGCAGGTACCGTATCAACATCAAGTCCGCTCGACGGGATCCACAGGTACTTAATATCTTTGTTACCGTTGTACAAGTATTGTACTTCAAGCCGGATCCCCTGTCCGCATTCCACTGTCCTGTCCAAACCTGCGCTGACATTGAAAATGCCGAGAGGATCAATCATTACGTAAAGTATTGCCGTATCACTTTTGCAGCCGGCTTGCGTAATTTCTGAAACACGGATTTCCCCGGCACCCGGTGTCGCCCATTTTATCGTTACTAAATTGGTATCCTCACCCGACAGAACTTCCCCTGTGGCTGACCAGTGATAAGCTGATCCCATGGTGCCGGTTAATGAATATTTAACTGTGTCAGATTCTGTCACATGAATGGGTCCTGATATATCACCAGGATGTACCTGTTCCGGTTGTGAAACAGTAAGCGCCCCCGTTCTGACAATACAATTGTTGGTATCCCTGACTTGTACCTCATATGTTCCGGCAGCCAGATAACTGTAAAATCCAAATTCTTCCCAGGTATACCCTGAATCAATGGAGTAAGTAACAGGTCCCCCTGAAAATATATTTGCTATAACTCCTATATAACCGTTTTCATATCCATAACAGGTATGCACATCATAGACAAACACTGAATCAATATTAATGGTATCTGTAATGGCAATAAGGATGCTGTCATATCCTGTTCTGCCAAATGCATCTGCAACAGAGATACGGTAATATCTGCCAGGCTCAGGCTCAGTCAGGATGGAATCCGTACTCAGTAACGGATCATCCCACTGGTAGGTGACGGGATAGGAAGCATATAGCGCCACAACACCGACAGGGGTAACAGGTTCATTGAAACAAACAGGACTTAAGGTGTTTATTTCCAGAAACAGCCTGTCCGATCCCTCAATAAATACACTGTCAACAGCCTTACATCCGTTGTTGTCGGTTACAGTTACTGTGTAAACAGAATTTCCCTTGAGAATGTCAACTGTCTGGCTGTCAGTTAATTCCTGGTTGTCCCATTCAAACCGGCGGGGTTCCACTCCACCCGTAGCTTCGGCAGAGGCTCTGCCGTCTGAAAATCCATACCACGAGATCCCGGAACTATCTGTAACATGTACATAAAGGGTATCGGGATTTTCAAGAAAAATTCTGTCGTTTCCTGTTCTGCCAAGGTTATCCTGAACGGAAATTTTATAATACCTGTTACCGGCCAGGCCTGAAACGATGGAATCCGGTGTGGCATCATCATCATTCCAGAGAAACTGGTACGGTGGTGTACCGAAAAACGGTACAGCAATCAGGGATCCGTTTGAATCGTTATGGCAGACCACCGGCTGAAGAACAAGAGTCTCTATATAAAGGCTGTCGGGCTGGTCAAGTATTATACTGTCTGTTTCTGAACATCCATTGTCATCCATTACCTTAACGTGATAGTACAGGTCACCGCTAAGTCCTGTCACAGAGGAATCGGTTGATCCGTATGGAACATCCCATTCATAGTGATATTTACCTGTACCCCCGTTTGTATGCACGGAGGCTTCCCCATCTGAGAATCCATAGTACGATATCGCTGAATCGACAGTAATGTCCAGGATGATGGGATCTGGCTCTAAGATTATTACACTGTCTGTAACGGTCGAATCACCGGCATTGGTGACTTCAACGATGTATTTACCCGGTGCCAGTCCCGATATATACCCGGTAGATTCACCGTTTGACCAGTTGAAGGAATAAGGTTCCGTACCGAAAAGCACTACAAGGTCAACTGTACCGTCATTACTCCCGTTGCATGAAATATCGTTGCTGAATAGGAGCAGGGGAACTGAACCAACCGGATAGATCTTCCAGGTATTGTACTGCCCGTTTTCTGCCGTTACCCTCACTGCCATTTTCTCCCTGACAGGCTCTGATGCCGGGTCGGAAATGACTTTACCGTCAACTGAATCAAGCATTTCAACCGAAGCCAGTGACGATACGGTTAATCCTTCAAGAAATTCAGAGACTTTTAGTGTATCCGGAACAAAACTGATAAGCCTGTGTTCATCATTAACATTTCCATATTCACAATTAATTATTTCCCTTTCACCGGATAAAGTGAAGGTCGCGGAATCACCCATCCTGAGGTCGTCGATCCAGATGGTAGCAGAATGAGGATTTGGCCAGTATACAACTTCAAACAGAAAATATTGCGTAAATGATATGGAGTCAGGATCCCAGAATATATCTGTAAGGTTATAATGCAAGGTTTTCCAGTCGCTGTTTCCGTTAGCGTCCAGGCCTATTACCTGATATTCTCCTCCAACTTTTTTTAAATGGTTGTTATTAGACGACAAAGCGCAGAATTGTAGCGGCAAGGCTGTTATGGTTTCCCCGTCTCTCTTTGCATTCTCAATTTTGATCTTAAACTCACAGATGGGATTATCAGCTAGGTTGAGGATATATTCACTGAAATTCCACAGCATGAGATCTATCCAAATTTCCTGGTCCATCACAATTTTCATCGAACTGTTTTCCTGCGTTAATTCGTATACAGGATGCCCGTCGGGATGAGTTTTTTGATCGGCGTCGTATCGCGACAGATTCACCGGGCTGTTAAAATCTTCATGGAAACCGGTGATGGTTTCGACCTGGGCGAAAATCAATGGATTGAATAATAAAAAAGTCAGGATTGACAGACCGGCAGAAATGGCAGATTTTTTCATGGTTGATGTTAAAAAGTAAATCCGGATCAGGACCATCCAGAAGTATAAAATTAAAGAATTGTTTTAAAAGTCAGGAATGTTATGTAATAGCAGCTATTCCGTTTCCGGCATTCCGGGGTCAGGGTGCGCCATGGTCAGCAACGGACGGTTAAGGATCCCATGCCGACAGGCTTTTTCGCAGGGCCTGAAACAATTCAGGAAGGCTTCCGCGCCGAGACCGGCAAGATCCCTGTACAGTTGCATGACATTTTTTTCTTCCTTCAGGGTGTGGAACGGTGGAATTAAGCCGCCTGCGCCAGCTGGCGTGCCTTTTTGCTCCACTGATTTCCTTTTTAATTTAACATGAACCATACGTAGGCAAAAAGTATGACAGCCAGCAGGTCGGCTTCAGCGAATTGTTCTACATCCAATATTTCTTATTTTTTGTTTTGAGCACTGTCATTGACTATAGTTGGTGTGCGCAGTTTATTCAATCTTTTTACAATATTCTTATTTTTTTAAAAATGACAGATTCAATGTTTTAAAATCAGGAAGATCATCTATCGTTATCAATCTAAGTATTGTTAGACCATAATCAAAAAACATCGAAGAGTCTTTTGTCCAAATATATTCTGAATGCGGAGAAATCACTATTGGAACTAGATATGATACAGAAGATGGAATAGAAATATTGATATCATTGATGTTATTAACGAGAAATTCAACTTTATCAAGAGCTTGTTTTAATGCACTTTTAAACTCATTTATTCGATATGATATTGAATTGATGTTCGTGAAGCCATCTGTTGGAGTTCACAATTTACCTCTGGTTATACTGTCCGGAATGATTTTTCAGATTTTGGTAATCGCGTTCGTGAATCCATCTATTGGAGTTCACAATTTACTTCTGGTTATGCTGGCCGGAATAGTATTTCAGTTTTTAGTTTTCGTGTTCGTGAATCCATCTGCTGGAGTTCACAATTTACTTCTGGTAATGCCATCTGGAATAGTTTTTCATTTTTGGTTTTCACATTTGGTTTTCACCTTTTGGGTTTGCGAAATCCATTCATAGTATGCTATCCGGAATTGCCGTTCGGTTTTTTAAAGAAACGATTAGTTTATGGATATGGTTTTTTTACCTGGGTTTTTGCATTTATTCAATATGTGCATAGAACGGTGGAATTAAGCCGCCGTAGCGTGGCGCGAGCTTTGCTATT
>CAYZEZ010000326.1:0-4774 GCA_964477295.1 uncultured Bacteroides sp.
CCCGGGGTATTTATCATGGGCAAGTTCGATGCCCTGATCAGGGAAAGAGGCATAATAAGGACGCAGGAAATGATGGCCTATGCCAGGCCAAAGGGAGCTTTATGGAGTTGGGCACTGGAGCTGAAGGGTCATGAAGACGGTGCATCTTTCGATATCTACATGAAACTGGTTGAGCAGGCTGTCGCTGCCCGTTATCCGAAGAATGACAATCCAAAAAAAGGCCTGGTTAAGTTAATTGATCTGAAAGAAGAATCAGGATGGCTGGTGGACCTGGACAGCTGGGAAAGTGGTCTGACATATGTAGACAGCTACGCCAGTTACAAAGGGGATAAAAGCAAGGCCGGTTGGGTGTTGAACAAAGATATGGCCTATGTTTACAGAGGGCTGGCCACCCATCACAATCCGGTTATGGTTTCTGTCAGGGAGTTTGACCGTACGTACAATCCCCACACCGATCCGGGAACCATGTTCAGCCTGGGTGGTCCTGTTGCCAATCCGGGTGATGAGATAACTATTTCCTGCGATACGGAAGGCTTTCCAGGGTGGAAAACCATCGAATTCTATAATGGTGCAGGCAAATTGGGAGAGGCTGTTTCACCGGGAAAGGCCACCATTACCACCAAACTGGATCCACATAACCTGGTTTATTGCTTAACAGTTCTGGCTACTGATATATCAGGCGTTCAGAGAACCAGTACGCCTATGCACTTTTTCGTGAGAGATCCTTCACTAAGCTGGAAGGCAGAGGGCCCGGCACCGGTGTTTGCAGGAAAGAAATCCAATGCAGGTTCGAAAAATGCCGGTAAAAGAATTGAAGCAACATCACCAAATCCTGCAGATAGTGTACTTGTTTCTTATGGTTTGACTGCTGAGATGGAGAAACAATTCTCTTCCAGCGATAACAAAGTCTCAGATTTCTGGAAACTGATTGGTGAAGACAAGGATTTCATCAGCGAAACAGCGAGGAGAAATGCAAAAGAGGGGACCTCTTTTAATTTTGTCCTGACACACGATTGCAACATGACGGTAAAATCGGCCTATGGCGCAGACGGGATTTACCTGTTATTTGTTATTAACGATGATAATGATGTTGCCTGGCCAAACGATCTGGCGGGAACAGAAAATGAACAGTTCTATCTTGAGTTTGATGCTGTAGATGTGTTGATAGACAGCAGGTCAGTGGAGGAAATTTGCAAGCCGGAAAACCTGGACCAGTTCTTCCAGAGGGGATTTGGTTTAACCATGACCACCAAACAATACCAGGTAGCCTGCGGGACCCCAAAAGAAAGACCAACCGGTTTCCTCAGGTCAAAACCCGATCCATGGGATATGGATGCAAACTATTTTACATTTCAGGATGCAAGAAGCCGGTTTGGATTGCAGATCGAAAACATCAAGACAGACTACTTTTATAAAGCACAGGAATGGTTCATCCCATGGAGTGAATATGGAGGGGGACTGAAAGGGGAGCCTGATGCAGCCACCCGGCTTGGTTTTGCTGCCGGTTATAATGATCGCGATAAAGGTGAACATTTCCCTCCGGGAGTTAACTCAAGCGGAGGTTCTGTGCATGCCTCCAACGGAATCCGGTGGATCGGAAAAACCGACCCATGGGGTGCAGGCCCGGCCTATGCCAAACCTCCCTATGCCTGGGGAGAAATTGAGCTCGGACCGATGTTGAAATGATTTCGGAGCCCGGTTTTACGATCCACAAATGAGTCATAAAATCTACAGGGGAAAGATTATTGTCGAATAAACCTAATAAAGGATTGTTCTCAAACCAAACCCAAATGAACCGAAAAGGATTGATCACAGTAAAAACATGGCAGAGACATTTTACAAACTCATTGATGTTTGCTTCTGATCCGCATGTTACTGATCACAACCTGCAAGACACAGGCAAACAGCTGTAATTAAATACGTTATTGCTTTTCCGGCTGTAATACCAGATTAATTTAAATACTTTTTAATTTCTTCAGCCCATAATTTATATCCTGCAGGTGTCATATGCAGCCCGTCCTCAACAAAAAGATCCTCTATAGGATATCCGTTTGGATCCAGCATGACCGGCCACATATCAATGAACTTAACCAGGTCATTTTTGGAAGCTAATTTCGAGATTTGCTTATTTACCTTGCCATATTCCTGCCTTAACTCCCACCTGGCCAGGCTTGGCTTGGGTGATATCAGATAAACCATGGTACCGGGCAATGATCCGTGTATCCTTTCGATCACCATTTTGTAATCTTTAGTAATTTCGCCCGGCTTTTTTCCATGTGCCACATCGTTGTCCCCTTCATAAATGAATATCTCATCAGGCCTGTATTGAAGAACTATTTCATCGAGATAATAATTCAGATCACTCATCTGCGATCCCCCAAATCCAGTGTTAATAACATAGTATTCAGGGAAATAGTCCTGGGCATCCTTCCATTTCCTAATACTTGAACTGCCTGTAAGAAGGACGATCTTTGCACCTGGTTCTGCATCGGTAATTAATTTACTCAGGCTGTCAATTTCTGTTTTGAAGCGCAACGGATCCTGGGAAAAGGATTGGTTCATACTCACCAGTGCAATTAAAATTATCGCCGCAATGCCCCGCGCTTGTTTTCTGATTGTCATAACATTTGAAAATTTATTAAATAATGGTTGCTGTTATAGTATTTTAAGATGCCTGTTCAATATTCTTTAAATAATTCCATACTGTTAATATATCATATTATTCTCAAAGTATTTGTTTGAGAGAAGAAGAAAATGAGGTAAATTGGAATTCTTAATATTCCGAAATGAAAAAGTTGGCCCTGCCCGTCGTCTTGCTTTTTTTTATCTTTCAGCCTTTTCTTCACCTGTGCAATCCGGCAAAATTTCAATGATCGGATGAGGATACTGATTTTAAACGGGCGGAATAACCATGCATGGAAACAAACAACACCCGCATTGCAAAGGACTTTTAAGGAATCAGGGTATTTTGAGGTGGATGTCACCAACCAGTCCCGATACTTTTAATTTCACTATATTTCAGTGCCCTATACCGTTTAAATATTTATAATTGAAAAGAAGAAGAAAAACCGGGAAGGAAGCGGCCACAGATATTTCTGCCCAGGAGCCCAGGGCCTGCCTGAACTGCGGTAATATGGATACCGGAAAATTCTGTTCTTCGTGCGGACAGAGTTTTAAGGATATTGATAAACCCATGAAGGATGTGCTGCATGATCTTCTGGAGATACTCAACCTCGACAGGAGTATTGTAAAAACCATCGTTCCATTTCTTTTTAAGCCTGGATTCCTTAGCAGTGAATACATCGCCGGCAGAAGAAAGAAGTACCTCTCGCCGGTCAAGTTCTATCTTTTCATGAGTATCGTTTTCTTCTTTATTGCCAGGGGTGCGAGCAACATTACGAACAAGGAAATGGGGGCGATAAGATATACCATCGGACCGGATTCGAATCAAACGGTTATTACCGATGACTCAACAATAATAGCAATACTGAGCTCCGATTCACTTTATTACAATGTTGCTTCTCCTATTGATTCGCTGGATGAAAATGCATATGAAAAATCTGAAAAATTCAGGCAAAATATGCTGTTCGCCATGACTCATAAGCAATTGATAATCAATAACTTTTTTCAATATCTTTCCTATGCCCTTTTTATCCTGATGCCCATATTTGCATTGCTGTTAAAACTATTGTATATCCGGAGGAACAGGTTTTATATAGAACACCTGGTGTTTTCTATCAACATGCACTCATTTGCATTGTTTATCCTGTCCCTGATGTTGCTTATCGGATTATTAATAAAAGTCGAAGATAGTTTTCTGGCTCTCCTTCTGCTTATCATCCCGGTTTACTTTACCATTGGCATGAAACGTTTTTACGGGCAGAAAATTTTTAAGACCCTGGCAAAGGAATTCATACTCACCTTCATTTATACAATCCTTTTGGTAGCATCTCTTGCAGGTGCGGCATACCTGGCATATTCAACTCTTTAAACGCGGGGAAGGAGACTGAACTACTCCAATCGTCTTACTATCTCCAGGCACATCCTGGTAGTATGGTACGGGTATTTCCAGGGACCCGCTTTCTCATATCCCGCGACCGGGTTCCCTGTCTCATCCACCCGGTAATACCATTCACCGTTCTCCGGATCAATGAAATATTTATCTATGTACCGGCTTATATCATGTGCCCTGTCAAGCCAGTTTTCATCTCCGGTTATCTCGTAGCAATTTAAGAAACCAACAATGGCCTCAGCCTGTGCCCACCATTCCAGTTCGCCTGATATGTTCTTTTCATGCCTGTTGCCGTCATGGATAAGGCCACCTTCTCCATTCAGGGCCGGAAGGACTGCATGGGCCATATTTACCGATAGCCTGTTTATACGGGTAATCATCTCCCTGTCACCCGTTGATAATGCTGCCTCATACAATAACCACGATGCCTCAATGTCGTGTCCAAACGAAATAGCATCGGATTTCAGGTCCCAGTTCTCATCGAAGAACAGTCCCATGTGATGATCATCCTGCAGTATAATATCTGAGAATAGATGCAACAGGTTTAAGAGCCTTTCTTTCAGGACGGGTTCATTTTGAAAATCATACAGGCGGGTATACCCTTCAATGATGTGCAGGTGTGTATTTGCCGTTTTCTTTTCATTCATGTCGAGGGGGCTAAGGCGGAGATCTTCAATCTCTCCCCAGTCACGTGAGAATGCCTCCAAGTATCCGTTATTATCCCGGTCGAATGATTTTTCCTCGATCAGCCTGACCAGCCTT
>CAYZEZ010000327.1:0-4714 GCA_964477295.1 uncultured Bacteroides sp.
TTGCTTTTCAATCACATTTTTATTCTGTTTCTTATTTTGCCGCTACAGCTTTATCCCCCATTATACTTGTATATGGCTTTATTGAATACTTAAATATAGCCATTGTCGTTTTAAGCAGATAACGGTCCATAGGAGGAGGTCCGCAACTGCCGTTGCCTAATCCGCAGCCTGCAAGATCAACTGTCAGGATTGTTTCGTTCCTTCTGGTCAGTTCAAATGGGTGATCCGCTTTATCAAGATCCACAGGCATGTAGTGCAGTGTACTGAAATTCATCAGGTTAGGTGCTGATACAAGAATTCCGTTGCCTGAATGATTTGTAACGGTAAGCCAGCGCACATCTGTACGGTTGCCACAATCCTGGGTCCTGACATAGGGAACAAACATATCATCTACAGTAGTTATATACCTTCCAATATCGGCAGCCCTTTTACGGTCGACGTAATTTTCAAACGGTCCGGCGCCAAAATATTCAACATTTTCAAGTCCTTCATTAAGGGTAAAAAGAAATCCGAGTTTTGGTAATGACCAGTTTACTGAATCAGGCAGGAAGGTTGTATTGACATCGATTACTCCGTTTCCATGTATAGTGTAAACAGAATTTGTTGCAATTGAAAAGCCACCCGGTTCAGTTGATTTTGCATCAATTTTAATCTCGACTGTCTTGTCATTTAATTGTTGAACATTGAATCCGCTTACCTCGGCAGAAAGATTCCACAGCTGGGTGCTTGTCGATGCTCTGCCTCTTGAGCGGGCATCATTGTCAACCGGAGCTCTGTATAAATTAACAACAGGTCCTCCTACTTTAGTAAATACCACCTGAGGGGGCGGTGGTGCCTGGGCAGGCTGACCAGCGGCCGGTCTTCTTCCGAATCCTCCGCGACGTATGACGGTATAATCACTTCCAAAGATCTGGGTACCGAAATATTCAAGCTCTATGACAGTTCCTGCAGTTTTACTGAAAATGGCTTTGAAAGATTTACCTGAGATTGTAACCAGATCTCCATCCTCAATAAGGGTCAGGGGATTCATCATATCAGTGCCAACTGCTGCCAGCGCCGGAACGCTAACCGGAACCTTCAGTTGCTCGGATGCTACAGTATGACCTCTTTTCGCCCATAGCTCATCATTCCTCAGCTTGAATGACACCTTCAGGAAATACTCCGATCCTGGCGAAGGGACAATTTTTGCCACAGGAATAGTAACCTCCCTTGATGCCAGGGGATCAATATCGAGCGGAGCAATGTCACCCGACTGTATTATTTTTCCGTCGCATTCCAGCACCCAGGAAGGGTCATATTGCTTAAGGTTGATAAACAGGTTTTTATTTTTAATTGATACCTTACCATTCATTATGTCAACAGGAGTTATTTCCACATTCTGGTATACTTTTTTTACCTCCTGCATTTTTGGTGTAACAGACCTGTCGGGAGTTGTTAAACCGTTAATACAGAAGTTCCCGTCATTTGGCTGGTCGCCAAAATCACCGCCATATGCAAAAAAGTATTCACCTGGTTTTCCGGGAACCGGTTTGGCTAACCCCTGGTCGACCCAGTCCCAGATACATCCGCCGATCAGGCGCTTATATTTATATATTACATCCCAGTATTCCTGGAGGTTCCCGACAGCATTACCCATTGCATGTGCATATTCGCACATGATAAATGGTTTGGGACTGTCTTTCTGACCTGTATTTTCCATCCATTCCACAGCCGGGTACATTGTTGATTCAATGTCGGCAACATCATTATAGATTGAATAATGAACCGGACGTTCAGTATCTCTTGCTTTAATTGCATCCCTGTCGGCTTCGAAGTTGACACCTGGTCCGGCTTCGTTGCCAAGTGACCAGATAATAACGGAAGGATGGTTTTTATCACGTTCAACCATTCTTACCGTCCTGTCGACATGGGCTTTCTGCCAGCTCACCACATGACCAAGAGACTGAGCACCATAACCCATCCCGTGTGATTCAATGTTGGCTTCATCAATAACATAAACGCCATAGATATCACATAGCTTATAAAAATCAGGATGGTTGGGATAGTGGCTCGTACGCACAGTATTAATATTGAACTGTTTGAATAGTTCGACATCCTTTTTCATAACTTCATAACTAACAGTCCTTCCGGTAAAAGGGTCATGCTCATGCCTGTTGACACCTTTTATCTTGATGCTCTGTCCATTGACCCATAGTTGCGAGTCTTTGATCTCAATCTTTCTGAAACCCATCGGAGTAGAAAGGACTTCTGAGATCTTCCCGGAAGCATCCTTCAAAACAAATATTACCTGGTAAAGATTTGGTATTTCTGCTGACCAGAGCATGGGCTTGTCAACAACTACAGATTTTGCAACTTTCAGACCGTTTTTTGCAGATACTGATTTTACCGGTATTGACGTGAGCGGATTATTTACATCGGGCATCTGGCCCCATTTGGTCAGATATACGTCGCATGTGTTTGATCCACTCCCTCCCGAATTAACTAACTGCAGGTCGATATTAAGTGTGGCCTGTGAAAGATCATCATTGAATACCGTTTTAAGTGTAAAATCCCAGAGATGGATTTTTGGTACTGCATAGAGGTACACATCACGATAGATACCGCTCAGCCTCCAGAAGTCCTGGTCCTCAAGGTAACTGCCATCGCACCATCTGTATACTTCAGCAGAAACATTGTTAACCCCGGGCTTTAAATATTTAGTAATGTTGAATTCTGCCGGTGTCATGCTACCCTGACTATAGCCTACTTTCTGGCCATTTACCCACAGGTAAAATGCACTCATTACTCCATCGAAATGTATAATTACTTCATCTCCGGCCCATTCTTCAGGGAGAGTGAATTCCCTGCGATAGGATCCTACCGGATCGGGCTCTTTGTTCTGAGTAAAGTTTGACGGCGGGTTACCAAGGATCATGGGAGGATTCCTTTCATAAGGGTAAGTAACGTTTGTATAGATAGGAGTCCCATATCCTTTCATCTCCCAGCAGGAGGGGACTTCAATATCATCCCACGATTTTACATCGAAATCGTTCCTGTAAAAATCGACAGGTCTGAGGTTGGGATGTCGTACCCAGTTAAATTTCCATGTGCCGTTAAGGCTGAGATACATGAGTGAATTTAGCGGAACATCAGCAACTGCCTGTGCAATTGATGAATATGGAACATACTGTGCATGAGGTGCTTCTTTGTTGATTCCGATAACCTGTTCGTTCTCCCAGTCATGTTGAGCAAAGCCCTGACTCAGGGTAAATATTAAACCGATAACTACTGTAAAAAATGATTTCATAATATTGTAATTTAGATTTTAGTGATATCACATGGTCCACATGCTTCTAAAGGATAAAAATGAGGTTGTATCTTCAGAGTCATATGGGGTTCAAAAAAATTTAGGTTATATTAGTGTAATATTTAAGCGATACAAGGTAGCCGTTTGTTTCGAAGATAAGAAAGCTAATTATCATAATAATTGGGTATGAAATGTTAAAAAATCAAAAAAATTATGAATTATAATGCATCAGAAGATCGATATCAGAACATGAATTACAGACGTTGCGGAAGAAGTGGTATCAGATTACCTGAAATTTCATTGGGTTTATGGCATAATTTCGGATCCGTTGATGTTTTTGATAATTTCAGGGCTATATTATGGAGAGCCTTTGATAAAGGGATTACTCATTTCGACCTGGCAAATAACTATGGGCCCTTACCAGGTTCTGCTGAGGAGAATTTCGGGATTATTCTTGACAAAGATCTCAGAGCCCACCGCGATGAACTGATTATCTCAACCAAGGCCGGTTACCTGATGTGGCCTGGTCCTTACGGTGAATGGGGTTCCAGGAAGTATCTCCTGGCCAGTCTCGATCAGAGTCTGAAACGAATGAAACTGGATTATGTGGATATATTCTATTCTCATCGTCCTGATCCTGATACACCATTGGAAGAGACTATGGGAGCTCTGGCCCAGGCTGTTATGCAGGGCAAAGCATTATATGCCGGGATATCCAATTATCCTGCTGAAATGACACTGAGAGCGTCGGAGATACTCAAAGAAATGGGGATTAAATGTCTTATTCACCAGCCTAAATATTCTATGTTTGAACGTTGGGTGGAAGATGGGTTACTTGATGTTCTTGAAGAAACCGGAATCGGATGCATTCCATTTTCTCCGCTTGCCCAGGGACTGCTTACCGACAAATATTTAAAGGGAATCCCAAAAGATTCCCGAGCCTCAAAGCCACACGGATTTTTGAGGATTGAAGATGTAACAGATAAAAGAATTTCAAAAGCTCTGAAGCTGAACGAAATTGCTGCAAAAAGAAACCAGTCACTGGCTCAGATGGCAATAGCATGGTTGTTGAAGGACCCAGGAATAACATCTGTGCTTGTTGGTGTAAGTAGCGTGAAACAACTTGATGATAATCTGAAGACTTTGAATAATCTTGTTTTCAGCGATGAGGAGCTTAAGAGCATTGAACTTATCCTGTTGAATGATTAAGAAAGTACAAGGTTACTCTTTAAACCGGGTCATTTGAGAAGTAAGTGTGGATTTAAAAATTTTCCATAAAAAGAATGGTTATCAGGAAATCGATAACCATTACGAAAAAACCGACAACTACAAATTTCAAAAGCAAAAAGATCATAAATGACCTTAGTACTTTGGTAATTTATAACCGTTATTATAAACAGGAGTGATCAATTTATTAGCTGTAGAGGT
>CAYZEZ010000328.1:0-4686 GCA_964477295.1 uncultured Bacteroides sp.
AGTTTAAACTCTATGTCCTGTTCGTTTAACAGGAATTTAATGAAATTATCGGTGACGATTATTTTCTGGCTCCGGGAAAACATTTCCACGTTGATCTTTTCCACTCTGTCATAAATCAGAAGGCGTAACATGGCGTGGCCATTTTTAGATGTTGTGTACTCTGAGAGTTTGTTGATAAAATCATCAGAGACCTTTTCCAGCGGTACCTGGAGGGAAATACTTTTAATCATCTCCTCCTTGACATCCGCCAGCATAATGATCTTCCTGATTTTTAACTCATATTCGTCACGGTTCCCGTAAGGTCGCTGCTGAACCAGCGCATTGATCATAATAGCATAGCCCTTGGTGAAATAATTCTTGAAACTAACATAATCCCTGTTGAAGACCATCAAGGTGTACGAGTCGGTGTAGTCCTCAATCTGGATCCGTCCGTACGGATTGTTATTCTTGGTGTACAATGACTTGTGATCCTTCACCAGTCCTGCTATATAGACATCATTTCCTTCCATGCTTTTCAGGTCGTCAAGTTCAGAAAGTGTATGGGTACAGAATTGATCTATTTCCAGTTTATAATTATCGAGTGGATGGGCAGTCAGGTATATCCCGATCAGTTCCTTTTCTTTTTCAAGCTTTTTCAGTATAGGCCAGTCTTCAGAGTGGGGTATTTCGGGATGTGAAATATGAATATAGGTTGCCTCACCAAAAAGGGATATCTGGTTTGTGTCCTTTTCATATTGAAATTTGTGTCCGAACTTTACAAGGTTTTCAATGAAGGTGTTGCCTTTTTCATCATCTGCAAAGTATTGTCCCCTTCTGGGTTCCTGGAAACAGTCGAAGGCGCCGGATGCTGCCAGGGCTTCGAGGCTTTTCTTATTTATGGCCTGTAGGTTGACCCGTTCCACGAAATCGAAAATATTTTTATACTTCCCGTTTTCTTTTCTTTCTGTGATTATCTTTTCGGCGGCAGATTCGCCCAGTCCTTTTATGGCTCCCAGTCCAAAACGGATATCTCCTTTTTCGGTTACGGAGAACTTGATTTTACTTTCGTTAACATCAGGTCCCATCACGGAAAGCCCCATTCTTCTCGCCTCGCTCATAAAGACCGTAATCTTTTTAATATCGCTGATGTTCCTGCTCAGCACTGCAGCCATAAATTCTGAGGGATAGTGGGCCTTCAGCCAGGCGGTCTGGTAGGATACCAGTGCATAGCAGGTTGAGTGTGATTTATTGAAGGCATATTGGGCAAATGCTTCCCAGTCGGTCCAGACCTTTTCTGCTTTATTCCTTACTATATTGTTCTTCTCACAACCATCGATGAACTTTTGCTTCAGCTCGTCCATCATCTTTCGCTTCTTCTTGCCCATGGCTTTTCGCAGCGAATCGGCTTCGCCTCCGGTAAAGCCTGCCATGGACTGGGAGAGTAACATCACCTGCTCCTGGTAGACTGTAATGCCATACGTGTCTTTCAGAATGGTCTCCATGATGGGAAGGTCATAGTTGATATCTTCCTTCCCATGTTTTCTTTTAATGTAGGAAGGGATATATTCCATCGGCCCGGGCCTGTAAAGTGCATTCATGGCAATCAGGTCCTCAAAACGGTTTGGCTTCAGCTCACGCAGGTGCCGCTTCATGCCGTCCGATTCAAACTGGAAGAGACCTGTTGTTTCGCCGTTGCTGTAAAGTTTGAAGGTTTCCGCATCGTCGAGGCTCAGCTCATCTATATTAATCTCAATCCCCCTTGAATCTTTGATCAGCTCAACAGCATCTTTTATAATGGACAGGGTTTTTAGTCCCAGGAAATCCATTTTCAGCATACCAACCGATTCTACATGGTTGCCGTCGAATTGGGTGACCAGCAATTCTGTCTCCTTCGATTTGCATACCGGGATATGTTCTATCAGGTCGTTCTTGCCAATGATTATTCCGCAAGCATGTAAACCTGTCTGGCGGACCGATCCCTCGAGGGTTTCTGCATATTGAAGAGTACGTTTAACCAGGTCACTTCCATGCTGTCTTTCATTCTCGAGTTCCTGTACCTCCTTAAATGCTTTACGAAGGGTAGTACCTGGTCTTTCAGGAACCAGTTTGGACAGCCGGTCGGCTGTTTCGAGGGGAAGTTTTTCGATGCGGGCCACATCACGGATAGCCATTTTAGCTGCCATTGAACCGAAAGTGATGATGTGTGCAACCCTGTTCCTACCATATTTTTCAACCACATAATTGAGCACAGCTTCCCTGCCATCTTCGTCAAAGTCGATATCGATATCCGGCATGGAGATCCTGTCGGGATTCAGGAAACGTTCAAACAGCAAACCATATTTGAGCGGATCAATATCTGTAATGCGGGTACAGTAGGCCACCACCGAACCGGCCGCACTTCCTCTTCCAGGACCAACCGAAACGCCTATCTCACGTGCGGCACGAAGAAAATCCTGGACGATGAGAAAGTATCCCGGGAATCCCATTTTCTTAATCACACCCAGTTCATATTCAATCCGCTCTGTTAAATCATCTCTTATGTCCCCATACCTGAATTTCGCTCCTTGGTAGGTAAGGTATTTCAGGTACTCATCCGCATCACTATATCCTTCCGGGATGGGGAAATCGGGCATAATGGGCACATTCTCAAGACTATAGGTCTGTATTTTGTCGACGATCTCTTCCGTATTATCGAGTGCTTCCGGCACATCGGTAAACACCTCCCGCATTTCCTCCTGGGTCTTAAACCACTCCTGCTTTGTATACCTGAGCCGGGTGGGGTCATCCAGGTCCGAGTTGGTAGTCAGGCAGATCAGCCTGTCGTGTGCTTCTGCATCTTCCTGGTTGATGAAGTGGACATCGTTGGTGGCAATCAGCTTTATGCCGTGTTTTTTTGAGAGGGCTATCAATTTTTCATTCACCAGTTGCTGTTTGGAGTAAGTGTCCTTATCTATGTCAGGGTCTCCTGTTTGGTGGCGCTGCAATTCCAGGTAATAATCTTCACCAAAATTTTCCTTAAAAAATTTGATGGCCTCTTCGGCTTGTTCATCCTGGCCGTTGAGTAACAGGTTTGGGACCTCACCACCCAGGCAGGCTGAGGAGATAATTAATCCCTCGTTATATTTCGTAAGCAATTCACGGTCGATTCGGGGTTTGTAATAGTGGCCTTCGATGTATGCCAGGGATACCAGCTTGATGAGGTTATGATAGCCGGTCTTGTTTTTAGCCAGTATGATCAGGTGGTATCCGCTACGGTCTTCCTTTTCAGTGTTGTCGAATCGTGTTCTCCTGGCGTAGTACACTTCACAGCCGATAATAGGCTTGAGGCTTTTACTGCGTGCCTCATTATGAAATTCTTTTATCCCGAAAAGATTACCATGATCGGTTATGGCCACTGCCTTCATACCATCCTTTTTAGCCTTATCAAGGAGCAGCGAGATGTTCGATGCGCCATCCAGAATAGAATATTGTGTATGAAGATGTAAATGTGTAAAAGAGCTCATAATGCTAACTCACCGGGTTCGATCGCCTGAGAAGAAAAGGGGGGTAAAAAATCCCTGCTGCAAAATTATGAAATTGAGTCCAGCAATTTTCAATTGTTAATAATTATTCATAAACGTGGGTTGGATCATATTTGCGGTCGGTTTCAGCCTTTGGTTCCATATTTTGCCGGACAAATACCTCCATCCACCATCCAAAACTCACACTCTCTTGTAACTCTGTTGAACTAAGAATGTCGATTGCCCGGCACGAACAGGGCCACAATCACAACCGCTTCCCCGCGAATGAAGCATTTAACGAATTATGAATTTTGAGGTAGAAAAATAAAATATTGAAAACCCGGAACCCGGTACCCGGAACATAAAATCCTTAAACTGGGATAAGCGATTAAATATTCTGTGAATTTTTGCGATAAAATACTTTTAAAATATAGGGATTTATCTATCTTTGCACCTCAATTTAAAAAGTAGGTTAAACCCAAATCAGCTGAGTTTATGTCAGTTAAAATTAGATTATCACGTCATGGCAGGAACAAGTTTGCATATTTCAATATAGTAATTGCAGACGGACGGGCGCCACGAGATGGCAGGTACATTGAGAAAATTGGGATTTACAATCCAAATACCAATCCTGCAACCATTGATTTAGATTTTGATAAAACAATGGAATGGATGGATAAAGGCGCTCAACCTACAGAAACTGTAAGAGCCATATTATCTTACAAGGGAATTCTTATGAAAAGGCACCTGCTTGCAGGTGTAAAAAAAGGAGCTTTTGATGAAGCGGAAGCAGAGAGAAGGTTTGAGGCCTGGTGGAAGGAGAAAGAGGCAAAAGTTCAGTCGAAACGCGATTGGTTGGCTAAGGAGGCGGAGGATGATATCAACAAGCGTCTGGCCAGGGAAGTTGAGATAAAAGAAGCCAGGGCCCAGGAGATCCTGAAGAGAACTTCTGATCTTGCAGAAGCAGCCAGGAAGGAAGCTGCCGGAGAAGATGTTGCAGAGGAAGAGGTTAAAGGCGAAGCAACAGCAGAGGTTACAGAAGAAGTGAAGGAAGAAGCTGCAGAAGCAAAGGTGGAAGTTGAAGAGAAGGTTGAGGAGAAGAAAGAAGAGGAAGCAGGAGAAGCCAAGGCAGAAGAAAAAGCAGATGAGAAGGCTGAGGAGAAAAAGGAAGAGGCAGTTGAAGAAAAGGCTGATGAGAAAGAAGAAG
>CAYZEZ010000329.1:0-4677 GCA_964477295.1 uncultured Bacteroides sp.
ATCCGTATCACAAAGCTGTTTGAAAGGGTAGTTGTATTAAGGGCCGGTGCCCTTCGGCTGCTCGTTTATATGGATGCTTCCGCTTACGTAACTGGTATCGAAGATGTTGAAAAACGGCCGGGACGTCCCTATGCCATGGCCCATCCGGAACTGACAGAAAAACCTGTTATTGGTCCCACCATGGGAGGAGATGCCGAGTTAATAACAGCCGCATCGCCGGATGTCATTTTTATTACATACACCACCCGCTCAGATGCCGATGAACTCCAGTCCAGGACCAGCATCCCTGTAGTGGCCCTGAAATGCGGGAATTTTACCGATAAGCGGGATACCCTGTATCAATCCCTGAGGCTGATCGGGGAAATAGTACACAAAGAGACCAGGGCCGATTCCCTGATCTCATTTTTCAGCCAACAGGTAAGGCTACTGGACAGCTTATCCGCTAATTATCCGGCCGGCATGCAACCGGGGGTGTACGTGGGTGCCATATCTTACAGTGGCGCCCGGGGCCTGACCTCCACGGAGCCATTTTACGCCCCGTTCCAACTGGTGAATGCGCACAATGTGGCATCCGGATTGGACAATGCACTCATTTCACCGGTCACCGGAGCCACCATCGATATTGAACAACTCATCCAGTGGGATCCCGGCTATATTTTCCTGGATGCGGCAGGGATGGAGGTCGTGAAAGAAGAATCGCCCCTGATCACTCCCCTTGAAAACACGATGACCGCTGTACGTAACAACCAGGTATTCACCCTGCTTCCTTTTAACTGGTATGCTACCAACTTCGAGACCATACTGGTCAATGCCTGGTTTGTAGGGAAAACTATTTACCCTGAAGCGTTTCATACGATTGAACCGATGGAACAGGCCAGGGACATTTACCAGTTTGTGCTGGGCAGTGATGTACTGGACCAGATGTGCAAGTTATACGGATGCTTCCTGCAAACCGGCCTTAACTGATGACAGATATTGCGCTGCATATCAGACATTATACATCTTCCCGGATCCTTATCCTGGTCCTGGCACTGGTTGTGTTGCTGGTTTTATCGCTGGCAGGAATCACCATCGGAAGCTCTCCCCTTCGATTTAATGACGTGGTACATACTTTTCTCGGGAAGGGTACGGCCATCCAGGAGCAGATTATATACCAGATCAGGCTTCCCCGTGTACTGGCAGCCATTGCCACAGGACTGGCACTTGCCGTGTCAGGGTCAGCCATCCAGACCGTCATACGCAACCCACTCGGTTCGCCCTACACCCTTGGATTAAGTGCAGCAGCAGCTTTCGGCGCTGCCTTTGCCATTGTGGTCATCGGTGCCATGACTTTTAATACCACAGGCCTTTTTGCATCGATAGGACAAAATCCCTTTATCCTGACCCTGTCGGCATTTGCATTCTGCATGATCTGCGCGGGGATCATCATAGGCTTTGCCAGGTGGAAAGGGGCCTCACCCACCAGCCTGATCATGGCGGGCATTATCCTCACCTCCCTGTTTGCCTCGGCCACATCTTTCCTGCAATACCTTTCTGACGAACTTGAATTATCCATGATCATTTCCTGGATGTTTGGGGACCTGGGCAAGGCCACCTGGCAGAAATGCCTGATCCAGGTTGCCATTACACTTCCGGCCTGGATTTATTTCATCCTCAACTCCTGGAACTATAATGCGCTGAACTCGGGCGATGAGGCAGCTATCAGCCTGGGTGTAAAAACAGGCCGTGTGCGATTGCTCTCCATACTGATGGCATCCCTCTGTACCGCAGTCGCAGTTGCCTTTTATGGGATCATCGCTTTTGTAGGATTGGTTATTCCGCATATAACCAGGTGGTTGCTGGGTAATGATGAGCAATATGTTATCCTGGGTTCCGGGATCCTGGGAGGATTGTTCCTGCTGCTGACCGATATCCTGGCCAGGAGCCTGGCGGCACCTATCATCGTCCCGGTGGGTATCCTGACCTCCTTTGTGGGAGCACCCTTTTTTCTTTTTTTGCTGATCCGTAATGTGCACACTACATGATCATATAACTCAATAAGGAATGATGAGCATAGACTATTCGCAAATAAGCTTCAGCTACAACGGCAAAAACGTCCTGACAAATATCACCGGCACCTTTCAGAAAGGGGATTTCAATGCAGTTGTGGGTCCCAATGGCTCCGGTAAAAGCACCTTTCTGAAATGCCTCGACCGCATTTTGAAACCCAAAGAGGGTGCTATCCTGATTGACGGCAAACCGCTTGACCAGTATCCGGGTGCTGAACTGGCCATGAAAATTGGTTATGTACAGCAATCTGCCCAACCCGTATTTGCCAATACCGTTTTTAACACCGTACTGCTTGGCAGGAAACCCTATATCCAATGGCGCCCTGGTCTAAAGGACAAAAAAATCACAGAAGAGGTCCTGAAGGAATTCCATCTTGAATCGCTTGCCCTGCGATCAATCGACGAACTCAGCGGTGGTGAAAAACAGCGGGTGTATATTGCCAGGGCGATGGCCCAGCAACCGTCTGTTTTGCTGCTGGATGAACCCACTTCCAACCTTGACATCAAATTCCAGTTTGACATCATGGAACTGCTGAAGGAGGTTTGCAAAAAGGATGTCACTGTGATCGTGGCAATTCACGACCTCAACCTGGCCATCCGTTATGCAGACAGGTTTATCCTGCTCAAAGAGGGAGAAATACTGGCAATAGGCAACCATGACATCATCACCGAAACAAACCTGGAAAAACTTTACAACATGAAAGTAAGCAAGATCACAGCAAGGAATGGTACATATATCATTCCCGGCACGAAGTGATCCTGTCGAAAGGGATTATTCGTCACGCCGGATGAGATACCGGAATAAAAACAACTAATATGAAATCAAAGACCATTCTGGCAGCATTACGGGCCGATCCGAGAGATTCCATCCACCGGAAAATCAAGGCAGGTCAGACAGAATCCCTACTGCTTGGTGCAGGACAGTTGCACGGGCATTTTTGTCCCGGCCTGGCCATGGGCGTTATGGCATCTGCCAGGGCAGTCCGTGAAATTCAAAGCTTTTCAGACGGGATGGAAAATACCCTGGCCATTACCGAAACAAACAACTGTTTTTCCGATGGAGTACAATATGTTACGGGTTGTACATTTGGAAATAACGCGCTCATTTACAAAGATTTAGGTAAAACAGCCTTTACACTGACACAGCGCGGTGGGAAGGGTATCCGGATCTGTTCTAAACCGGAATCCAGGGAGGTCATCCGGAAAGCCTTTCCGGATTTTGATAAACTGTACCAGAAGGTGGTGGTGGAGCAGCATCGGGATAAAGATATGCTGGACAGATATAAACAGTTATCTGTGGAACGTTCATTTGGCACACTGGAGATACCGTTTGATCGTCTTTTTTCTGTATCCTGCCTACAGGCAGAGGTCCCTGATTATGCCCCCATCCATGACAGTGTTATTTGCGATGCCTGCAATGAATCCGTCATGGAGCCAAGAACGGTAAAAAAAGGAGAGGAACATACCTGTCTGGAATGTTCTCACACCAATTATTTTTATCTTACCGGGGACGGAATTAAACAAAAAGATTTTTCCTGATCGGCGAAATGCCTGGGTTCGATTAACGAGTGACAGGAAAAATCACCAGTTAATTGTCAAAATGATCCAATCTGTCTTATTGTTTGCTGATGCAGGATTGAGCATCCTGTCGGGTGATATACAGACTTGCAGATTCGTATTGCAGACTCTTACTTCATTCCCTTAAAAACAATTTCCATCACCTGTTCGCACCATGGGGATAGCATAAATCCAATGATAAGCAGATCAAAGATTGCTCCTATCCTGGCCCCGAAAACCACAGTTTTCCACCAGGGAATAATAACAATCAGGGATAAGACAGATCCGGACAAGGCGGCTTCCTTCCACCAGAAATGTGTCATAATAATTGCCGAACCTGCACTAAAAAAAGCAATCATGCTCAATAACCAGATAATCCCAAATGCCCGTCCAACCGGTGTACGAATGGTAATATCCTTTGAAAACAGCCATGGGTTATCATTAAATCCCTGATTTTTCTTTGTCCATGCAGCCATATAGCCTGAAAAATGTGCTGCCCCATGAACCAATAGCGGCATGGCAATAACAAATCGTAACATTGTTGCAGTTTATTTTTATTTTAAACAACTTTCAGTGTAAAATTACATAGTGAGACAGCATGACTAATTTTGGAACTACTGCGTCCTCTCATAATTCTTTTCACACTCGTTGCAATAGTAAATTTAATAAAAATGACAAAAAAAGAATCTGCTGCTCAAACATTTAAGTCGGGTTATAATTGTGCACAGGCTGTCTTTAGTGCTTTTATAGATGATTTGAAGCTTGACAGGAAGACTGCACTCAGCATTTCTTCAGAATTTGGTGCCGGAATGGGAAGGACTCAGGCAACCTGTGGTGCAGTCACCGGTGGTATCATGGTAATTGGCTCAAGGTTAACCGACCAACATGGATCAAATGAAGGGATTAATGACCGGATATACAGCAAAACAAAAGACTTTATCCATAAATTTAATGAGCGAAATAAAACTACAATTTGCAGGGAACTGGTAAAGACCGATTTAAACACAGAGGAGGGATAGAATTATTTTGAAGAAAACACTATTTTTAATGAAGTTTGTATGAAGTGCATATC
>CAYZEZ010000330.1:0-4663 GCA_964477295.1 uncultured Bacteroides sp.
GCAAAATGGATTCCCCTTTCTGAAGCACATCCCCGTTATGTTGCATTATCTCCAGAACTGTCCCGCTTATGGGGCTGAATAGATGGATTTCTTTTATTTCACGGGCAACGAGTTCTTGCTGCTGTTCATTCATCCCTGTCAAAACCTGGTTCAGTGCTTCCCGCATGGGAGGGATAATGACCCCGATTTCCTGTCCTTTCTTCACCCTGTCTCCCCGCAGGAGGGAAAAATCTTCCAGGCGACCATCGAACTGGGAAGACAGGTAAGCTTCCTGTCTTAGTTGCAAAATTCCAAAAATCTGAATGCTGTCTGTGATATCCATCCTGGATACTTTTTCAACCTGGATACTTAACGGGGCAATATCTTTCTGCCTGGATGTTTCTTGCTGCATGCAGGACACCGGGAAAATTAAGATCAGGCAATAAAAGTAAAATCGATATATGCTCATGGTTTTTTTAGCAATTGGTAAATTGTAATTATTCATTCTGTTTATTTCCAAGGGCAACGATGCGATCCGTCTGGTTGGTGGTGATGTAAAATTCAATAAGAGCCGTGGTGTATTCAAGCAGGGTTTCTTCTATGGCCAGCTGAATATTGGTCAGGCTTTGCTGCAATGAAAGGTAATCAAGGTTCGATGAGATGCCTGCTTCATAATTTGCTTCTACTAAATCGACAGCCAGGGCAGTAATCTTTTGGCGTTGTTGCTGCAGATCCATCAGATCCTTGAGGGTCCCCATTTTTTCCTGTACTTTAATAAGGTGGATAATAATTTCACGCTCTGCTTCCTTTTTCTGTGCATCCAGGGATTCCATGACAGCATTAGAAACCTGTTTTTGATAGGTTATGGCATTACCGGCATATATGGGAATGACAACCCCGGCATTAATATGCCAGTAATTGCCATCACCGGTTGGATCACCGTCGCCTACATAGCCACTGCCTACCCTAATATGGGGAATCTGACGAGCAGTGAGTTCTTCAGTCCTGAATTGTTGTGCAGTTAACCTGGAATCGAATGTGGCCAGTACAGGGTTATCATTGAGGCCCTGCAATGTCACCTGTGGTACAGGCATGGTTGCTATGGAATCCAATCGCACCGGTGCCAGGAGAAAATTGTCAACATTTTCCCATCCCAGTATACGTGCCAGTTCAACATTTAAATTATTGCTAACAATTGCCAGTCGAATGCTATCCTCCTGCAATTTCACAATTTCCGATTCAGTTTGAAGCACATCCAGCTGGGATCGTACACCCGCTTCCCACAGGCCTTGGGTAACCTGGAGGTGCTGTTGTAGAAACCTTGACCTGATTCCGAGGATCTCTATTTGTTTATTAACTTGCAGGATGCTCATATACAGGGAGGTTGAGCGGCCTATAACATTCAGGCGGTTTTGTTCTTTTTCCAATCGCCGGGTCTCAATGTCCTGATTGGCAGAACGACCGGTTTTCAAGATCAGGTCGCCCAGTGACCAGTCAGAATGTACCGATGCCCACATCTGGTTAAAATAGTAAGGTTGTAAGAACCTGTTTTCAGTAGCCAGCTCGCCACCTACTATTGGGATTGCCCGTGACTCTGCTATCAATGCATCATTTTCTGCAATTGTAATTTCATAATCATCTGAAAGCAGGCGAAAACTATTTTGCTCGGCACGATGAATACACTCTTCAAGAGTAAGGACAGTTGGTAATTGAGCAAAAAGCGTACAATTCCAAACCCCCGCCAGGATTAAAATTAATAACTGGTGCTTCATCCGCTAAAATTATAAATTTTTCTCCGGGATAAAACGGATTATAAAAGATTCCAACGGAAACGTAAATACATCCTTACAGAACCATTGTTATTGTTCCTGCAGCCGGAATAGTGGATTTTAACACCTTACCTTCGATCCAAACCTGGAAATTCATTTCATGATCGGTCAGACTATGTATAACAACAGCGACAGTACCATCGGTATTTATAAAGGCCGTTGCGATCAGATCATCATTACTTGAAGTACATGGAATGCGTCTTGCGCCCCGTTTAGTGAACTTTGAAAAATGTCCGAAGACATAGTGAGGAGGATTGAAGGTAATTTTGCCGGCATTCAGGTCGGCATTAATAATATTGGAACCATGCAAGCCGCCTGCATGCCTGGGGCCGTTTTCCTCGTCAAGTATAAGGTTCCAGAATACCCACCCGTTTGCCCAGTTATTGAGGTCAATAATAATATTTTTCGCCATGTTGTTGGCTGCCCTCCATGGCCCTCTTTATCATTGGAATTCGATACTGCAGATCATGGTCAATGGTAAAATGCTTCAGTGCCTTATCACCTTCCACCTCAGCATAGGTATACATTTCATCCGAATAATCACAGCTGTGGATTGTTGTACGGCACAAATTATACCCATTCCCCTCATCCGGATCAAAACACGCTTTCAGGAATTGCTCCTGAACATTTTCAGGCAGCTTCCCAAAAGTGATGGCTGCAGCATCGGTAAATGCACCTCCAAAACCTTCTATTTCCTGGAAGGTCACGTCATCATCAATAATGATTGCAGGATAGTTCTCATCGGGTTGTTCAAGTGTTTCAAAAGCCCTGAACCCGGTATCGTCTAACAGCTGTCCGGTAGTTTCAGCCGTAATAAATACCCTTGCTTCCTTATAATCTTTTTGTTGACAGTATGTTAATTTTAACGGAAGAAGTAATAAAATCAGGAGACTTAACCATTTAAGACTTCTGCATGTGATTACATCAGCTAAATCATTCATATTATTTGGTTTACTATTTAATAAAATTCGTTTCCTAAATAAAATTATCAATAAATAATCATTTTCTGCCCAACAGGCCTTTCAAAAACAATTTTGTGTCTTGGACACCACACCCTGACAACTGTATGTAAGACGATACTTAGTTGGAATTCCAACTAAGTTAAATATCTTTGCACGATGAAAAAGAAACAAGACAATATTAACAAGTCAGCCGGACGGTTAATCAGTGAATTATCCAGGGCAGCTCATATCTATTTTCAATCCGAATTCAAAAAATATTCTATTGGCCACGCACAAATAAGAACTCTTCTCTTTCTAGTGAGAAATGAAGGAATTTCACAGCTTGAATTGTCAAAATACCTCAACCTTGATAAATCATCGATAACTTCTCAACTGCAAATACTTGAAAGAAACGGTTACATCAGCAGGCATACATCTGAAAACGATGCAAGAATGCACCAATTAATGATTACAGATAAGACAAGAGAAATATCAGAACCCTTAAGAATGGTTTTTTCATCATGGACAGTGACCTTACTGGATGGTTTTTGTGAAAGTGAAAAAACGGAAATATTCGCCTATCTGGAGAAAATGCTTTCAAATGCTAAAAATAAACTGGATCAGGTTAAAAAACAGAAATAAAAAAATAACAACACGATTGTTATATGCCAAAAGGAAACAAGAATCTTATAGAAGGGAATATTAAACGCCAACTTTATAATCTAACATGGCCCATGTTGCTTGGAATGATGGGGATGGTGATTTTTAATCTGGTTGACACCTACTTTGTTGGGAAACTTGGAGTTCAGCAACTTGCTGCAATTAGCTTTTGTTTTCCGGTTATTATGTTTCTCAATAGCCTGTCACAGGGCATAGGTATCGGAACGAGTTCTTTAATTTCAAGAAATATTATACATGCCGAGCGCAGAGTAGTTAAAATGATGGCAAGCCGGGCAATATTACTGGGAGTGATCGTTGTCCTGTTTTTTGTGATAGTTGGCTTGCTCACTATTCGTCCTTTTTTCAGTGCGCTGGGTGCTGAAAATGAAGTACTGGGTTATATTTATGACTATATGAGTGTTTGGTACCTTGGCGTTCCGTTTGTTGTCATTCCGATGATTGGTAACAATATAGTTCGGGCAACCGGCGATACATTTACTCCCGGTATGATCATGGTTGCTATTTCAGTGGTTAATGCAATCCTTGATCCATTACTGATTTTTGGATACGGGCCATTTCCTGAAATGGGCATTAAAGGTGCTGCTCTTGCTACTGTTATTGCCCGGGGCATAGGTTTAGTTGTTATATTGATTATATTGATAAAAAGAGAAAAACTGCTCACTGTTCATTTCGGGCAGATTAAAAGTATTTTGTCAACATGGAAAAATGTTGCTCACATTGCAGGACCTGCCTCTTTGACCATGCTCATCACACCTATTTCGGTAGGTTTTTTAACAAGAATACTTGCAGGATTTGGAAAAGAAGCGGTTGCCGGATTTGGTGTTGCTTCAAGGGTTGAAATGTTTGCCTTAATGGTTATTATGGCTTTAGGTTCGGTATTAATAATATTCGCAGGTCAAAATTTAAGCAAACGAAAGTTTAAGCGCATATTCGAAGCGCTGAATATCTCTTTAAAATTTTCGGTGATCTGGGGTGTTATTGTATTTGTTCTGCTCCTTTTCCTTGGACAGGCTATTGCCTCCGTTTTCACTAACGATGCCAGTGTAATCGAAATAGCCAGAAAATACTTTTACATTTTAGGAGCAAGCTATGGATTCCAGGGGCTTGTAATTTTAAGCACATCAACTTTTAACGGGATAAATAAACCTTACCCGTCAGCCCTTTTTTCAATTGTTAGAATGTTGGTTTTATATGTTCCATTAGCATGGATCGGTTCCAGAATATTTAATATAT
>CAYZEZ010000331.1:0-4659 GCA_964477295.1 uncultured Bacteroides sp.
CCGTTAAACATTTTGGCGGACTCGACCTTCTGATCAGTAATGCCGGGATATTGCATGCCGGTAGTCTGGATGAAATGGAACCGGATGTGTTTAACAGGATGACACAGGTGAATTATAATGCCTTTTTCCTTTGCACAAAATATGCAGCAGAAGTACTTAAGGTACAACATCAGTATAATCCTGATTATTACACGGATATTATCCAGATAAATTCAAAATCGGGTCTTATGGGAAGCAAGAAGAACTTTGCCTATTCAGGTGCGAAATTTGGTGGAATAGGCCTGGCAGAGTCATTTGCACTGGAACTGGTTGAATATAAAATCAAGGTGAACGCAATCTGTCCGGGAAATTTCTTTGAAGGACCGTTATGGGCAGATCCTGATAACGGATTATTCGTCCAGTACCTGAAAGCAGGGAAGGTTCCAGGAGCTAAGACCATCGAAGATGTAAAAAAACATTACGAAGGTTTGGTTCCGATGAATAGAGGATGTCATGTGGAGGATGTGATGACTGCCATCTATTATGTTATCAACCAGAAATATGAAACGGGCCAGGCATTACCAGTGACAGGCGGACAGATCATGTTAAGTTGAAGGGATCACTGGCCGTTGGTTTTAACCAGCGGATAAGATTCTACAAAAGATATAAACAAAGAATAATGAAAACAAAGGCCGTTAGAATTTACGGTAAGAACGATCTCAGGCTGGAAGAGTTTGATCTTCCAGAAATAAACGAGGATGAAATTTTAGCCCGTGTGGTTTCTGACAGCATTTGCATGTCGTCATACAAAGCCACCAAACAAGGCGCTGACCATGCACGGGTTCCTGATGATGTCCATATCAATCCTACCATCATAGGACATGAATTTTCCGGGGTCCTGATTGAAGTTGGAGAAAAATGGAAGAACAAGTATAAACCAGGCGATAAATATTCTATCCAGCCAGCATTGAATTATAAAGGCAGCCTGGATGCACCGGGCTACTCTTTCCGGTATATCGGCGGTGATGCCACTCATATCATCATCCCCAATGAGGTCATGGAGATGAACTGTCTTCTCCCCTATAAGGGCAACGACTATTTCCTGGCTTCCCTGTCAGAGCCCCTCTCATGCATTATTGGTGCCTTCCACGCGCAGTATCATACAAAATACCAGGTCTATGCACATGAGATGGACATTAAAGAAGGGGGTAACATGGCAATCCTAGCTGGAGTGGGTCCTATGGGTCTTGGAGCCATAGATTATGCTATCCATCGCGACAGGAAACCCGGCTTTTTGGTAGTTACCGACATCGATGACAAAAGACTCGATCGGGCAGCCAGGGTGCACAGTGTGGAAGAAGCAAAAATGCAGGGGATTGAGTTGGTCTATGTGAATACAAGAAACCAGGAAAACCCATCAGAGCATCTGCGCAGTCTCACAGGCGGTAAAGGATTTGATGATGTGTTTGTTTTTGCCCCGGTCCGCCCTGTAGTTGAACAGGCCGACCATATCCTTGGAATGGACGGATGCCTGAATTTCTTTTCCGGTCCTGAAGACCAGAACTTCAGCGCCGTGATGAATTTTTACAAGGTGCACTATGCCTTCACCCATGTTGTTGGTACCAGCGGAGGGAATATCGGGGATATGAAAGAAGCCCTTGATCTGATGGGAAAGGGAAGGATCAACCCGGCTGTCATGGTGACCCATATCGGTGGATTGGATGCTGTAATTGATACAACGAAAAGACTGCCTGAGATACCAGGTGGCAAAAAGCTCATCTATACCAATATTTCTATGGATTTAACTGCCATTGATGATTTCAGGGAAAAAGGCGACTCAGATCCATTCTTCAAAGACCTCGCAGATATTGTGGAAAAGAATGATGGTATCTGGAACAAACAGGCTGAGGATTACATACTTAAAAACGGAATCCCGATCTAGGAGGTTTCAGGTTGCAGGTTATATTACTTGCCGTTGGCTTCAGCCAACAGATATTGATCTGCATACCCCTTCGATACATAATTTTCCCAATTCAAACAAACTTCGGTCGCGAAATCAACGGCAGTGGTAATTATTCTTTCCCAGCCATTTTTGCCGAGGTAAACCAGCTCTTCCTTCATGATCCCGTCCCGGATAAAGGAATAAACGAGTCCTGCATTAAAATTATCACCGGCACCAATTGTACTGACCGTATTAATCTTCCTGACCGGAAACTGGAACTTTCCTGCAGGTGAATGCACAAATACACCTTTCACATTGGCTGTATAGACAAGAACAGGGCACATAGCTGATATCCTGTCATAGGCGGAATCAGAATTGTTTACATTAAAAATAAGTTCCATGTCGTCATCCGAAGCCCTGACAATATCGGCCATTCGAAAGTTCTCGAGCAGAAATGGCCGGAGTTCCTCAAGCTCATGAAGATGAGCTGACCTGAAATTGGGATCATAAATAAGCATGGAATGGTTGGACCTGGCCATGTTAAGGAACTTCATTAATTGTGGCCTGACTTCACGCGTTATAGCATAGATGGAGCAAAATGTCACGATATCATTCTCTGTTGACTCCTGTGGAACAGTGCCCAACCTTTCCTCAGGAAAGTCTTTATAAAAAATATAGGAAGCATTGTTATCAGCGTCAAGAAAAGCCAGGGCAAGGGCAGATTTTCCATCGGAAAACCGTGATACAAATTCAGTGCCTACATTATTCTCTTTCAGGAATTTGTCAACCAGTTCGCCTACCGGATCTTCACCATATTCGCCAATGAATTTCACATTTTTACCCAGCCGTCCCAGCGTAACCGCTGCATTCAGGGAGGATCCACCCGGCTTAGCTGCCTGTGGCTGGCCATCTTTGAAAATAATATCCAGTACGGTCTCACCGATTGCAAAAACGCTTCTCATTGAAATTAATTTTACAGTATTGATCTGAATTAAGGAACACTTACTTAACGAGCCTGGAGATTTGCTTAAAAGAATCTGTTCCGGCAAACCTGCAAAGTTCAAAAAGCACAGATTCATAGGTAGTTATAATAACACCTTCACTTCTCATCCGTTCGATCGCCATGTGTGAATCATTCTTTGTGCGCGAAGAAACGCAATCCTGAACCACGACTGGAAAATAACTGTTTTTGATAAGGTCAAGGGCTGTTTGCAGAACACATACATGAGCCTCAATACCGGCAATAATAATAAATTCCTTATCCTGCCGACCAAGTTCCTTCATGAACAACGGCTCATCGCAACAGCTAAAAGAGATCTTTTCTATATGTGATTGGCCGGATAAAGTCCCGGTTATGTCATTGATTGTCTCACCGAGGCCTTTGGTATACTGTTGAGTCACCAGTATCGGAATCTCAAGTACCTTTAATCCTTCAATAAGGATCTTTGTATTTCTTGCGATCTTTTCGTGTTTATATATATGGGGGAATAGCCTTTCCTGGATATCAATGATAAGGCCTGCAGCTTGTTCTCTTTGAATTCTCATTTCTTTTCTGTAGAGTTTTTTGACTTTTGTCCCAGGTAGCCGCCGTGGTGCCGTTTCGAATAATCTTCAGCTGTAAATCCGATCTTTTCCATCATCATCACAACAAGAATGTCTCCAATAACTGTCATTGCTGTCGTGGAAGTGGTTGGGGTTAATCCCAGTGGACAAACCTCATCAGGATTACCGGTATACAATACAGCATCTGCCTCCCTGACAAGGTCGCCATCGGGATTGCCTGTAATAATAATAATGGGTAGTTTGAAAAGTCGCTGAGACAAGGAATAGAGCTCCAGGATTTCCCTTGTTTTACCTGAATTGGAGACAAACAGAAGAACATCGTTTTCCTGGAGAACACCAAGATCGCCATGCTGAGCATCGGCAGGATGCAGAAAATCAGAAGGAGTTCCCGTTGAACTAAACGTGGTAGCAATGTTATTGGCAATCTGTCCTGCTTTTCCCATGCCGCTGCAAATCAGTTTACCTTTTCGTTTATGGACCTGATGATGAATGATCCCAATAGCTTTTTCAAATTCCTCCGAGGCCGGGATATTCGCAATGGCGCTGGCCTCCTGTTCAAGTAGTTTTTTGACTTTGTCGGACATGTAATGAAAAATTACAATTTTGAACCAATAAATTGTTCAAGGCTGATCAAATCAGCGGTGAATCTCCTGATACCTTCTGCCAGCTTTTCGGTTGCCATGGCACTTTCATTCAACATCCATCGGAAGCTCTTTTCATCCAGGCTGATTTTTTGAGCGTCAGATTTCTTTGCCTGAGCCGCATCCAGTTTTCTCTCGAGAAACCCGTCTGAAATTTCCAGTTCACCCAACAGACGAGGAGCAATGGTTAGCAGGTCGCATCCTGCCAGTTCGATGATTTCTTCAATGTTCCTGAAACTGGCCCCCATAACCTCTGTCTGGTAATCAAACTTTTTATAATAAGTAAATATTTCATGGACCGACAATACCCCGGGATCTTCTTTGCCAGGAATATGATCCACTCCCCGCTCCTTTCTATACCAGTCATAAATTCGTCCCACAAATGGAGAAATCAGTTGAACACCGGCCTCTGCACATGCTATAGCCTGTGACATACTAAATAATAACGTCAGGTTACACTTAATATTCTCTTTTTCGAGTTCCTCTGCCGCTTTAATCCCTTCCCAGGTAGAAGCTACTTTTATTAAGATCCGT
>CAYZEZ010000332.1:0-4646 GCA_964477295.1 uncultured Bacteroides sp.
GGCAGTATGAGACTGATGGCCCGTCCGGTCCATTCTCCGTGCACAAATCCAGCTACTTTTGGAATAAAGTTGTTTTGCATTAAGAATTAAAGGTCTTCCTGGTTTAGCGATTCCGCTTTTTTTTGCAATAACCCTGCCATTACTTACCAATTCAACTTGGCCAAATGTTTCTTTAGTGACCAACCAACTTGCCTGGATCATTATTTCTCCTTTATCTTTAATCTGTATATCATCTCCCGGCACTTCGGTTTTATTTACTTTCAGATCTAAAAATTCATTATGTGCATTTCTTGATACAACTGTCCTTCCTTTCGCAATTCCATCAATCCATTTTTGGTATGTAAGTTTCTTATCCGGTATTTCTACAAAGGTCAATAAGCTTCCATAAGGCTCAAAATTATTACAGGGATAATCCGTACCTGCGGCTAAGCTAAGCCTAAAGCCACAGTTCAACAATTTGTAATAAGCATTAATGACCGCTTCGCTGTTATAGTTACCATTATTAGATGAGTTAATACTATAAACATCTTCTGATACAAAATCAATAGCACCAAAGGCTGCTTCTACAGGATAGTCAATTGGAATACAACAGTTTAATCTATTTTGAATACTATCGTTTAAATATTCCATATGAGCAAATCCGCACACTGCATTTTGTTTTTTGGCCCATTCCAGTATATTATAAGTCATTTCGTCCCATATCTTATGAGCTTCCGTTAATCCTAAAAGTACTAAATGTCCTCCCAATGCCTGATGCTGAGCTGTCCATTGGTTTGCATCCCAATGCCATTCAGCCCCATAATGTATGATCCTGTCAGGGGCTGATAGCGGGGAATCATTCCCATTTACCTTCTGTAAATCTTCTACTCTGTCAGTCGAATAATTATTCCCCATATCAGCTAATACTGTAATCACCGCTAAATCGTTCACCTTCATCATTTCTGGTAATTCACTGTTAAGTCTTGGAGTGCTTCCATCACAACTTCGATGTCCATGTATATCACCGGCAAACCAATCATTAGGTTCAGGTCTGGCTGCTTTCACTATCTCTCTTCCTGAATCTGCTTTACCGATTAGAGTAAAAACAGATTCTGCGGGAATAGTAGCTTTAAAACTTTCGTCGCTAACACAAATATCACTCTTCTCAATAAGGTTAAGTGAGGAATCCGTATAAATTAATTTTAGTTTTTTCAGTTTCGAAAGGTTAGCAAAAGTTCCAATGACTGCAGTTGCCTGTTTGTGGTTATTCCTGCCTGTGATAACCAAAGTCCCATCCGGATTGATAAAAGCTGAGACAAGGTTGCTGTCATTTTCATCTACACCGATCCGCACTGCGCCTGGCATTACGAACTTCATAATCTGTGAAAATTGATAGAACTGTTTCCTTGGCTTCCAGCTATTTGTCGATGCAACATATTCGATAAGGGGTTTACCCTCTTTAGGGCCAAACCAGAAGACCCAGTCATTGGGAGGCAGGCTACCATAACCGTTTCTCCTGGCGTGCTGATAAACACAATCAAATCCATCCCAGAAAATATAAGCTCTCGCATCGTCATTCAGCTGCCCCAGCAGATTACCGATACCAGCAGTTTCTGTAATCCAGTAAGATTTATTTGGATTATCAGGCTGATTGACAATTTTCAAATAATTTGCTGCATCGTTACCGTATTGATGCACACCCCAGCATGCCAGCTTGCCCATAAGATAGGAGTCCTTTACCATTTCGGCAAGGCAATAGCCAAATAACCGGTCTCCTGCAGCATCAGGTGCCACGAATCTGATATCGCCCATACCAATTGCATCGAGTTTTTTGGCAAGTTTTCTGACCACTCGCACATACTGGACTGCATCAGGTATATTCGGACCTTCTACAATACCATCCGGATGTTCGGCACTTTTGCTCCTTGCTATCACATCCGTTTCATTCATTGGTGATACCAACTTAAACTGGATCCCGGCAGTGTGCCTCATGTAATATAGCACTGCAGCTATTGACTCGACAAATTCATCTTCCATGTTGGTGGCAATGGTATAATTTGCAGCACCCATCCAGCTTTTTTTTGGGTCTGGCACTGACAGAGGCGGTGAAGCTGGTGGTGCGCCCATAAAACTGATAATCAAACCGTCTGTTATTCCCTTCTTATTCAGGTAACGTAAGGTGTTCCAAACACCCTGAAATCTTGTATTTGTAAAGATATTGTTGTAATAGGTCCAGTTAAAGTTATTCGGATCATTATCATCATTGACTGCTTCCCAATCCATCTCCTCTATAACAGCTCGGAAAATGGTGGCTCCTAATGAATCAACAAGCAGGTCAATTGCCGGTTGCACCACTTTGGCATCTTCATACTCTCCGTTGTACCACCATGCAGTGTTAATATTGACTCCAAAGCCGTCCAAGGTCTGGTATTTTGTTACACCATCTATCTTAATCTTAATTTCTGAAGGTTGTGCAGAAATCCTCAGAGGAATTATACCTCCAAGCATAAGAATTAAGGTCGTTCCTATAAGAAAACTAATTTTTCTGGATTTCATAATTATAGAAGTTTCAAGTAAATGATTATTTGAATTACCATGATTGGTATTTTTTCTATTCCGAAGTAATACAGGTTTCAGGCATGTTAGCCTGTTATCTGAATATCGCATTGTTTGCTATGTTTAATAGTCAGAGCATAATCACCATTACCAAGCTTTTTAAGAAGATATGTATCCGGCATCAGTACCTTACTTACCGAAATATCTTTTCCATTAATGGTAACCTTGTCAGGTTTAAAGGACAACCTGAGATACTCAACACCATTATTAGATGTAGCAGTATATTTTACCTGTTTTTCAGCATATTTAACATCTCTCAGGATACCCTCTGAATACAAAATATGGTCTTCTCGTGGCGGTGCCCATTCAGGTACTCCGGCAAAAGCCTGATAAAACATCCTAGGACATTCGCCATAACAATCAGACCACCAGCTTAAAATGCCCTTACTTACAGGACTTTCAAATGCCATTCCCGTTGAATCATTGCAATAAGTGACCCAATTCAAGGAACGAAAAGCCTTTTCCTTGTATGATTCATCACCCGAAATAGCATACCATCGTGCGCATTCAGCTGCATACCTTGCCGTTTGATAATCCATTTTAAAGTTAAAGGAATCTTGCTCACCAACTATGTTGGCTCCCCACATTGTTGAGGGTTCTCCAGGTGCTGTACGGAATATAAAATTGTTCTCAGTCCATTTAATCAGCTTAGGAATATCTGATTTCCAGTCCGGGTCAAGGTCAGGAAAATCAAAAAGGCACAAAGTAGTATTGCTGGCACTCATGTTACTTTTATAAGTATTGCTTTTTACATCAGTATCCGTATGACCGTCAGTCCAGTATCCGGTTTTCATGGGATATTGAATTATGAAATCTCTGGCTTTATCTTGGGCATCTCTATAAGCTTTCACATTCCCAATATTTGCCTTTATTAAATTGTCCAAAAGCATATAACAGCCTGACCAGTTAGCTCCATAGGGTGCTGTTATCCTCCCATCATCCATAACAACCCTATAGGGCCATACTGACTGGTCCTTATTTCCTATCTGGGCATTTTTTGCCAAAACATTGGCAACATCAAGGGCAGCAGAAAGATACTTTTTTTCACCTGTGTAGAGGTACATTCTGTAATAAGTTAAACCCATATCACCAGCATGGTCCACCTGTATTTCATTCAATACCAGTCTACCTTGGTTTGTAAATCCACGAAATAAAGTGTCACCAGCATTAGTAGTTGTATAAGGGAAATTAGGCCAGGCAAATTTGGGAGAACTAGTCCCGTGTAACAGGGTGTAATCAACAAAATCTCTGATTATCTTCATCACAACAGTATCTCCGGTGTAGGCATAATAAAGACGTGCGGATTCAAACCAATTTGGAATTTTTTCGCCAATATCATTCATCCAGGTATCCGGTTTTAATACTCCACTACTATCTTTATAAGCACAATAGAAGTAATACTGCGGATAATTTGACCTGGGAGAAGGACCTGGACTATTGGGCACCCGCGTCTTAATAAAGTTCCATCGCTGGTGAAGAAACTGATCAAAAGCCTTGGATTGAGGTGTTATCCAAGAAATAATTTTTGAATCTTTGTCTAGTACGACTTTATGGGTATTATCTTGAAACCTGATCTTACTTAACGAGTCTGTTATATCCCTTTCACTATTTGAAATTGTTTGTGCATAATTAAATGTTGTGATGAAAATTGCAAAAACAAGACAGGTTATTTTTTTCATAGAAATTTATTTTAAAGTTTTATTTGTAAGATGGCAAGTAAGAAATATTTAACTAATTTTTCTCTGATTGTTTTAAGTGCACGCGACATATAGGTTTTTTAGATTTGATACAAATATTAAAAAGTTCAATAACTCGGGAATCTACAATAGAGATTGATTAAAAGTCTTATAGCAAATATTATCTCAAGTGTTTCAATCATTGTATTAATACATGTAACCCTAGGCATAGATAAGTACTATTATTTAAAAAGATACTGAAAATGAGTCATATCCGGATGTTAATAACCATTGGTGAAAGTATCTTTGAAATTTTAAAATAATAAATAGTGTGTCTTTAAATTTTTAAAATTAATGAGGCACTTGATAATTATT
>CAYZEZ010000333.1:0-4620 GCA_964477295.1 uncultured Bacteroides sp.
TTATCATGGCTGGCCTCGTAAATCAGGTTCCAGAATTGTCTCCTGGTGACCGGGTCTACTCCCCCGGTTGGCTCATCAAGAAAAACAATGCTGGGATTATGAAAAATGGCAACTGAAAAAGCAAGTTTCTGTTTCCATCCCAATGGAAGGTCTTTTATCAATTGATTTCTTACATGCTCCAATCCCAGTTTGCCCAGCAGTTGCTCCGTCCTGTTTTTAATATATTTCAGGCTGAGGCCATAGATCCCGGCATAATAGCGGATATTCTCATACACCTTCAAATCTTCGTAAAGGGAAAACTTCTGGCTCATATATCCGATCCGTTTTTTTATTTTCTCCCTGTCGCGATAAACGTCCAGACCGTCCACAACCAGTTTACCCGATGTTGGGAGTGAGAGGCCACACAAAATCCTCATGGCAGTTGTTTTACCTGCCCCGTTAGCGCCCAGAAAACCAAAAATTTCTCCCTCATATACCTCGAAATTCAGATTATCATTGGCTACGAACGAGCCAAATTTCTTTACCAGGTTCTCAACTTTTATAACCGTCTTCTTTTCACTCATGATTTCTTCCTTCCGTCTTCTGTTTTGCGTCTTCTGAAGTCATTAATTCAAGAAAACAATCCTCAACGCCGGGTAATATCTCATTAATATGAATTTCTCCATGATTATTTGACTCAAGGTAGACTCTCAGCAATTTATCAGGTTCCTCACATGGCTGAACGGTGACATGCACATGCTGTCCAAACAGGAATTGGGTATTCGTCATTTTCCAGCTATCCAGGTCTTTGATAAGCTGATACATCTGGTCAGTCCTGACGGCATACAATTTCTTTTCGAATTGTCCGAGAATCGCTTCAGGTTTGTCGAGTGCCAGTATCCTGCCATCCTGGATCAGGCCTATCCTGTCACAAAGGCCCGCCTCGTCCATATAAGCTGTAGAAACCAGAATGGTTATGTTCTTTTGCCTGATCTTATCAAGCATCTCCCAGAATTCTTTCCTCGATACAGCATCGACTCCCGTAGTTGGTTCATCCAATATCAAAACATCCGGGTGATTGATAAGAGCGCATGAAAGCGCAAGCTTTTGCTTCATCCCTCCCGAGAGTTTTCCGGCCTTCCTGGTCCTGAAGGGCTCAATATGCTGATATATGTCGCTGATTAAATCATAATTCTCACTAATTGTCGTACCAAAGACAGTTGCATAAAAATTCAGGTTCTCTTCCACTGTAAGGTCCTGGTAAAGTGAAAACCTGCCTGGCATATATCCGGTGATCGTTCTGATCTTCCTGTAATCCTTAACCACATCGAAACCCATCAGGGAGGCTATTCCGCTATCTGGCAGTATAAGCGTTGTAAGTATCCTGAAAAGTGATGTTTTTCCAGCTCCATCCGGGCCAATCAAACCAAAAATCTCACCCTGATCCACCTGAAAAGTAATCTGATCCAGTGCTTTAACCGAATTATACTGTTTAGTAATGCCTGATATATCTATCGCGTGCATCTGAAAGACTGAAAGTTATACTTTAAAAAATCTGTCTAAAATCTTATCCATGAATAAATTATTTTCTTTCCATGGCCAATTTTTATTTCCAAGCATTTTGGAATGTTGTATGAATTCACCTTCCCTGGAAAGATCGTCACCTGAATTTTTAATAAGTCCCTTTACCATATTACCACTCACTTCCAGGTGAAACTGGAAGGCAAGCACTTTATCTCCATAACAAAATGCCTGGTTCCTGCATGCTTCGGATGATCCCAGGTGAACAGATCCGTCTGGCAATTCGTAGGTTTCTCCATGCCAGTGAAATGGAGTGAGTTTTTTTGGAATACCGTTAAAAAGGTCTGTATTTAATGCCTGCTCAGAAAATTCAACAGGGAACCAGCCAATTTCCCTGTACTGATTTTTAATCACACTGCTTCCCATACAGTCGGCCAGCAGTTGTGAGCCCAAACATACTCCAAAAATGGATTTTCCCCTTTCAAGGCAGGCTTTGATAAATTCTTTTTCCGGTTTCAACCAAATATACTTCTGGTACTCGTAAATATTCATTGGGCCGCCCATAATCACCAGGAAGTCAAATTCATCCGGATCAGGGAAATCAATCTCCAGGTAAAGCTTTGTTGCAGTAATTCCGAGGTTTTTAGCCGTAGCCCATTTCAAAATCGATCCGGGTGGTTCAAACGGTACATGCTCTATGTAATGGAGTCGTGGCATATTGGTCTTTAATAATTATAATTGAGTCTGTGGATTATCCTGGAAAACGACTTCGCCGGGCATCCCTATTTTTATCCTGCCATCATTAGGCACAATGATTTTGACAGCATATACCAGGTTAACC
Organism: uncultured Bacteroides sp.; assembly: GCA_964477295.1. Classification (GTDB taxonomy): domain Bacteria; phylum Bacteroidota; class Bacteroidia; order Bacteroidales; family SM23-62; genus CAYZEZ01. Next base: position 2,342 of record CAYZEZ010000333.1, read on the forward strand.
CTCTCCTCCTTTGTCTGAATAATTTTTGGAGTGAATTCCGATTTGTCAGAAATCCAGCTGATCCTGCCTGCCAGTTCCTGGTTTGTTTTTTCGTCCCGGTCAATCAATACAGTGACCTCCTGTCCGAGCTTAATATCAGGAAGCTGGCTGCCTGCAATATATACCCTGAGCTCCATGACCTTCAGGTTGGCCAATTTGTAAAGAGGTTTGCCCGGTATCGCCATTTCGTTTTCCTCAATGTATTTCTCCAGTACTGTACCTGTTTCCGGATTTATTATTATGCATCTGCCAATTTTATCGTTCACCTGGACTATCTGTGATCTTATTGACCTTGTTTCGCTTTGTATAGAAACATATTGTGTCTCTGTAGCTTTAATCTGACTTTTTAACGATCTGACCTGCCCGTCCATTTGGTCCATTTGCTGTTGAGTAGCTGCCTTGTCACCCAGTAATTTTTCAAGGCGCTCCTTTTCTATCCTGATAGTCTTCAGCTGGTCCTCAAGAACGGCTACCTTAGCGGCCACCTGAATCCGCCGGGACTGAACTGCTGCTATCCTGGTAAACAACGACTCTTTCTGAAGAAAAAGCTGAACTGTATCAATATAGCCCACAGTATCACCCTTACTTATTTTCTGTCCCTCTTCAACGGTAAAGTTCATCAGCCTGCCCTGGGCTTCAACCGGAACAAGAATTTCTGTAGTTTCAAAATTGCCATACCCATCTGACAAATGGTTCCTTTCGGAGCATGCTCCCAGAATAAGGGCAACGCATAAAGTGGTAAACAAATATTTTTTCATGATCCTTAATTTATTTTATAATTCTCCTTTTGTTGTCATGTAATTTATCTTTGATTGCATCAGTTGAATTTTATGGGTTTCCAACCTGACCCTTGAAATCGTTTCAGCATTCAGATCTGTGATATAGTCGGAAGAGGTGATCACTCCATTTTCCAGTTTTGAAGTTGATGAAGCCGAGATTTTCTCTCGCAGTATTACGATCTGTTCATCTTTATCAATAGACTCTTCCAGTTTTCTGATGGATGAAACCTGCTCATCAAGCTGAATTTTCAGGTTTTTATCAAAAGATTCCTTTTTTGTCTGCAAAATATCCTGTTGTATAGTCAGAACTTCTCTTTCACGACTGGTTTTGTTCCAGTCCCAGATATTCCAGTGCAACCCGGCCCCAACGATATAATAACCCCTTAACTCATCCTTAAAAAAGTTAAGTGCAGGATTACCCATACCAACTGTTCCAAATACATACATTTTCGGTTTCAGGCTCGTTTTAACCAGGTTTTTGCTGGCATCAAGACGCATCATCTGCAAATCAAATAACTGATACTCCGGGCGCTGACTATTTTGATCCAGTTGAATATCAACCTCCGGCACTTCAAATATTGTTTCCACCCTGATCTCTTCATTAATCAGTTTCTCCAGAATATCCACAGCTGTTTGCCGGCTGATCATTATTTCAGAAAGTTGCTGGTCAACTTTGAGGATTTCAGCATCCATAACATCCAGGTCCGACTCCATCAGCACCCCATTCTCAACACCTGACTCCACCACCCTTCGTTTCTCCCTCAACTCATTCAGCATAATTTGAACAGTCCATTCCTGCTGCTGTAAAACAAGCAGGTAAAAGAAAACATGGTTTACCCGATCCTTCAGTTGGTTCAACTCAACTTCCACCTGTTGCCTTGATGCTTCAAATGTGCTTTTCTCAAGTTCCTTCCGGGACCTGGCCACTCCCCCGTCATATATGTTTTGTTTGACATCCAGGGTAAGCTTGTAGTTATAATGAGGCATTGAAGGAAGATCAAGCCCGGGTACCGGGATGGCTTCCCCAAGCTCAACCACTTCCGACTGATAAGTATAACTACCGTTCACATCCAGGCTTGGCAACCAGCTTGCAACAATATTTCTCGTCTTCAGATCGTTCTGGGTCTCCAGCAGGGCCAGCTGGCGATGCTGAGGATCAGCCTGTATGACTTTTTCATGACATTCAAACAGGGTGAGTGTATCACCTGACTGTCCAAATGCCGGGGAGACTGTGATCAATAAAACAGGAATAATATATTTCATAGCTAATTGGATATTTATATTGTTACGAGTTACGGGCAGGCTTGTGTTTTGAGTGTTGGGTGAAATAGTACTAATATTTGATAGCTGACCACGCTCACTCCCCTGGCTCACCATGCACGGCTAAGGCCATTCGTAAAAACCGGGGCACTTCCTTTTTCCGCTCTTCCAGGAAGGCATTATATGCATCGACATCACCGT
>CAYZEZ010000334.1:0-4599 GCA_964477295.1 uncultured Bacteroides sp.
GGCTCACCAGTATTCTGAAAGGCCTGGCCAGGACGGTTTGACCGATAAATCCCAGCAAAACCAGGAATACTACCAGGAATACAATCCACAGTCCCGGTATACTTGCACCCTGGTACTGCTGGATATATTTCTGAAGAAAGCCATCAATCAAGTTTAACAGGAAGTAAACTATACATACGGTTATTCCAAGGGGTGCAATATATATCAGCCCCTGGAAGAGGTATGACATAATTCGTTTCATTGTTTTTGTATTTTAAGGGTTATTTCAGATTCTTAAATTCTTCCTGTGTTTTACCGGGCAGGCTTTGCACGACCAGGTCATAGGAGAGGTCGATCCATTCCTTCAGCTGATCAAAGTTGATGTTACCTTTGATATCTATACCATTCCAGTGTACTTTGTTAAAGTGCCATGCCGGTGTAACCTCGGGGTGCAGCTCCCGACGCTCGATGGCCAACTCCGGGTCGCTTTTAAGGGTGATTCCCCTGGCCTCATCGGACAGGTCAAGCAGGGCAAACATTTTGCCTGCCACTTTGAAAACCAAGGCCGTGTCATTGAACGGAAGGCTTTCAGTGACTCCTGGTTTTGCTATACAGTAATTACGGGTCTCTTCGATGTTCATCTGATACATTTTATATTGAAATATAAGAAAAAGCTTACACTGTTCTTCACGCAAAATGAATTGATAAGCTGGTATTGCCTTGTATTTCTGTTTTATTACCTTAACGCTCAGTTTACAGGGAGAGATTCATTTAGAATTTTCTTAACTTGGCAAGCTAAGTGCAAAACATGTATTAGCTGTTTAATTCCTGAAATAAAAAAAAATGAAAAGACGAGATTTTTTCGCAAGCTCAGCCATTATCGGCGCATCTATTCCTCTTGGAGTGGCCCCGCTAATTACCTCATGCAGCAGCAATGAGAATAAAAGTAAGAATAAGACAAGCTTTACCCCTGAGCAACTGGGGATGCCTTCTTTTGCAACGCAGGCACCTGACGGGAAGCCCCTGAGGGCTGGCCTGGTTGGGTGTGGCAGCCGTGGAACAGGTGCTGCTGTTCAGTTCCTGAGCGCCGGGAATAACCTGTCAATTGTGGCCCTGGCCGATGTGTTCGAAGACAGGCAGCAAAAATGCCGTGAGATCCTTCTGGAAAAGAAGGACAACAAGGTGGAAGATAGCATGTGCTTTCTCGGGTTTGATGCATATAAAAAAGTCATGGACCTTGATATTGACCTGGTCCTGATAGCCACACCCACCCACTTTCACCCTGAACATTTCAAAGCTGCCGTAGCAGCAGAAAAGCACGTCTTTATGGAGAAGCCGGCTGGCGTTGACCCGGTGGGGATACGGACAGTACTCGTGGCAGCCAAACAGGCAGAGTCCATGGGGCTGACGGTGGTTACGGGCAACCAGCGCCGTAACCAGCGCGATTACTGGGAGGCTTATGTGCAGATTAAAAACGGGGCTGTTGGAGATGTGCTTTCGGCCACCGCCCACTGGAACCAGGGGGCATGGTGGAACAAGCTGAAGCGTCCTGAATGGTCTGACATGGAATATAACATACGAAATTGGTTTAATATCAAATGGTTAAGTGGAGATCATCTCCTTGATCAGGGGGTGCATAACATTGATGTGGCCACATGGTTTACCGGCTGGTTGCCTGAAACGGCTGTTGGCTACGGGGGAAGGGCCAGGCGGCTGACCGGTGATATATTCGACTTTTTCAGTGTGGATTACCGCTACGCTAACAATAAACGAATGATGGCCACTGCACGCCAGATTGACGGCTGCGATACCAACGTATCCGAATCGGTAATGGGAACAGATGGTGTGCTCTACACCGGTGGGGAAAAGGGCATGCGGATCGAGAACTTTGAAGGGGAAGTACTATGGCAATATGATTATGATACCAACCCGGTCGTTGGCGGCCATCAACAGGAGCATGTCCACCTTGTGGAATCTATTCGTTTGAACCAGAAGAAAAACCAGGCCGAAGATATCGCCCTCTCCACCCTGGTTTCAATAATGGGCCGCGAAGCTGCCTACACCGGCAAAGAGATCACATGGGATGAGATCATGGCTTCTGACCTGCGCTACGGTCCAACAGAATATGCCCTGGGTTCTTTACCCGATTACCATGAGGGTGTAGCCCCTGTGCCTGGACGTGATCCCGACAAAGCCCCTCTTTAGAAGGTCAGATTGTTTCTTCAACCTGTTTCTATATGAATGCAAAGGTGCGGAAAGTTATCTGGCGGTGGCAATTCCTCATCGCAGGATTCATCATTGGCGCCGGAATGATCCTAGGTACGAACAGGGCCATACAATCCACAAGCACCGATGCGTATTGCCAGTCCTGTCATATCCACACTGGTGCCGATGAGGCCTGGTTGAAATCAACCCACTATTCCAATGAAAGCGGAGTAAGGGTGGGATGCAAGGAATGTCACCTTCCTCCGCATGGCAGTTCCAGGTACTTCAGGACCAAGATGCAGACAGGGCTCCATGATCTGTATGCCTATCATTTCAAGGACCATGGGTCGTTTGAATGGGAAAAAAAGCAGCAACTTGAATATGCTGTCACCATAGTTTTCAATGAATCATGCGAAAAATGCCATCAGGATCTTTTCCCCAGGGGATTGACCGACGATGGTGGGAAGGCCCACCTTTATTATGAGATGAATGCTGAGAAACTGGAACTGCAATGTATCAACTGTCACCTCGACGTTGGACATGAACTGCCAAACTACATGCATCAGAAGATGACCGGAATTCCGGTTTCGGACGAGGGTCCGAAGGAGTTATTTACAGAACCAACCATGGTCACAAGTTTCGAGGACTTTACCGAACACATACCCAATACCTCTGTTTCGTTCAACATGGTGGCCATCAATGGAGGGACTTTTAAAATGGGAAGTCCCGACGACGAACCATTAAGGGATCCGGATGAAGGACCGGTACGTACTGTGACAGTCTCCCCGTTTTTTATGGGGGAGGTTGAGGTCACCTGGAATGAGTACTGGACATTCTACAGCCAGACCATGTCAGAAGGCAGGCTGGATCCGGAGACAGTTTACGTGAACAATGCCAGCAATACCGATGCCATAAGCGGGCCGACACCCCCGTTTGGCAATCCCGATCAGGGATGGGGAAGCGGGGATCGTCCCGCCATTACCATGTCGCATTATGCAGCACAGACCTATTGCCAGTGGCTGTCGAGGGTGACATGGAAGAACTACAGGCTTCCCACCGAAGCCGAATGGGAATATGCCTGCCGTGCAGGTACCGAAACCCCTTATTTTTTTGAAGGGGATCCAAAAAGGTTATCCGGTGAAGGACTGCGCAGCCGGATCTTCGGTGCAGACACCTCGCATATAAGCAGCCATACGGTCTATGCGATCAACTCGGGGGGGAAGACCCGGGAGCCTTTTTATACCAAAGCCAATCCCTGGGGACTCAGGAATATGACAGGCAATGTATTTGAATATTGTTCCAACTGGTATTCAGCCGATGCATATGCACAGACAGAATCGATTATTACTGATCCGAAAGGACCTGATTCAGGAACAGAACATGTCATCCGTGGAGGAAGTTATCTATCAGAAGCAGCAGACCTGAGATCAGCTTCAAGGGCTTTTACCGAAACCGATGCATGGCTGAAGACAGACTGCCAGCAACCTAAAAGCATCTGGTGGTACTCGGATATGAAAGGGATTGGTTTCAGGGTTGTGTGTGAGCCGGATAATCTGACCCGAACGAAATGACACGAGATAAAACTCGTCGTATTGGTATCATGCCAGTGGGTAGAAAGCGTCTTCGATGTGTTCGATCCTGTTCCCCTCTGTCCGGTAAACAAAGATAACATCAAACCTTGCTTCCACATCGAGGTCATGGCTCATAATATAAGCCTCGGCTGCACTGATCAGGTATTGTTGTTTCTGAATGTTTACCAGGTCGCCAGGACTTTCATCTCCTTCATTAACAGTCGTTTTCACCTCAACGACCACAATTAGCTCTCCCAGCATGGCAATGATATCGATCTCCTTGTTCCTGTGCCTGTAATTGGTTTCAAGAATATGGTATCCTTTGGATACAAGGAATTCGACAGCAACCTTTTCGGAATCCCTGCCTATTTCAATGTGCTTGGCCATAAGGGATTACACGTTGCAAGTTACAGGTTTGAATTTGACAATTATATTTTTTACTTCTAAAATCAAAAATTGTTAATCGTTATTCTTAAATCTCAGCTGGCAGTGGTCATTACTAACATCTAATTCAACCTCACTTCCCATGATCAGTGCAAGGTTGGGTTCCTGGTGACCGGCAGGAAATCCAAAACACACCGGGTATTTGTAATCTGTTACTATATCACGAATGATCTGGTAAGCATCTTTGCCGAACGGGATCTCGTTATCGTGCATCCGGTTCATGCCCCCGATAATCAAACCTTTGATCCTGTTGAGCAGGCCTGTTAACTTAAGATTATGCATCATGCGGTCGATATGGTACAGATATTCATCCACATCTTCAAGGAAGAGAATAAGATGATCTGCTTCAGGAATATATTCTGTTCCAGTGAGCGAATAAATAACAGACAGATTCCCGCCT
>CAYZEZ010000335.1:0-4593 GCA_964477295.1 uncultured Bacteroides sp.
TTCTCTGTCTCGACCTGCTGAAAACCGATTATTACAGGAATGACGCATATCCCAGCTACCTTATTTATAATCCCCATACAACATCCAAAAACGTAAATATTGATGTGGGAAGTGAAATGATTGACATCTATGATGCTGTTACAAATGCTGTTCTATATACATCAGTCAGCGGGATCACCCAGGTTTCTGTTGGTGCGGATGAAGCTGTGGTCATCGTGCTCATCCCGGCAGGATCTGCTATAAGCCAGGTTGGAAATACGATGGTGTGCAACAACATTATTATTGATTATATACCGGCCATGCCCGAACCGGAACCTATGCGTATAAAGGCATTGTCGGCGAAGGATTCTGTATTGTTAATAAGCGATGAAGGTACCACGGTATATTGCACAGTGGATTATTCTGGTCCCGATAACTTATCATACACCTGGTTTGACAATGACATAGAAATTGAAGGTGAAACAGAAACATTGCAGTGGATCTCGCCAAAAACAGATGGCGACCACATGATCAAATGCACCGTTTCAGATAACCATGGCACTAGCCTTACCGATTCGGTTAAAATAAGGCTTGTTGGCTTCATCAACACGTTGCCCGTTATTGAAAAGATTACCCTGGATCCGTCCAGGATTGATCCCGGGGATACGGCACATATTTCATGCTTTGCCACGGATCCGGATGAAGAAGAACTGAGCTATACATGGTCATCTGCCGATGGATCATTTGTAAGCGATAATTATTCAACATCAACCTGGAATGCACCGGTGGATCCGGGTGAATATATAATTCATTGTACTGTGGAAGATGAACATGAGGGTACGGTTAGTGACAGCCTGATCGTGAGGGTGATCGACCAGTCCGGGTATGAAAGAGGCAACCTGATTGCACATTATCCTTTTAATAATGATTTAAACGATTACAGTGGTAACAATAACCATGGTACCGGGCATAATGTCAGCTTTGTAATGACCAGGGACGGGGCATATAATTTTAACGGCACGGATAGTTACGTGGAAATACCCTCAAGTAATGTTCTGAACTGTAATGAAGCCATCACGGTAACTTTCTGGATGAAACCCAATCAACTTTATGACAGGGAAACCTACCCCATCTCTCATGGTTTATGGCATAACAGGTGGAAAGTTTCCGTATCAAACAACAAGGTCCGGTGGACCATCCGGACAAAAGACAACGGATCAGTGATAGTGACCGACCTTGATTCCAGGACCACCATAAAAAAATACGGTCTCTACCAGGTTACAGCAACATATGACGGCACCTACTCGGATCTGTATATAAATTCTGAATTTGAAGGTTTCATATGGCAGAAGGGTATCATAGAGGATACGGATGTGGCGATGACCATCGGACAGGCTGCACCGGACGCCGAAAATAATTTTAACGGCGTGCTGGATGAGATCCGGATATACGATTACGCCCTCTCACACGAAGATATTAAGGAAAATTATCAGCAGGACTTGCTGGCGGCATCAGTTTATCCTGTTAAGGCTTCAGAAGCTGATATCAGGGTACTGCCAAATCCGTTTCAACAACAAACCACCATTTCATACCAGCTTCATTCCACATCACAGGTGAGAGTTGAAATTCTGGATTACATGGGTAAAAGGGTAAAAGTTCTTTTTAGCGGCAGACAAGCTAATGGTATCTACAGTTTTGACTGGGATGGCACTACGGATTCCGGGCATGATTCCGGGCCCGGTTTGTATTTATGTTCAATATGGATCGATCATGTTATCCAGACAAGAAAAATAGTCTATAACTAACTCAGGTTGCCGGGTACTATCTGCCTGCCTGCCCGCGCAGGCAGGCAGGCAGGCAGTAACTTGTAACCGGCAACTTAAATTAATTAAATGAAACGAATACAAAAGAAAAATAATCTGATCCGTTATGCAGGACTACTGATTATAGTCATTGCATTTTGCAGCTGTAACCGGAACGCTGAGAAATCCATCGTCGGACAACAAACAACGATTAAGCGGTTTTCGATGATGGCTGATATGCCGGAGCCTTACAATTTAATTGACTGGCGTAAAAAAGCACTCGATTTTGATAGCATTGTCTACGATTTTACTGCAGAAGGAGAATACTGGCCCCTGATCTGGCTTGATGACAGCAGGAAAAACCTGGACCAGACAACCTTTGGGTTATATACTGCCATTGGTGATGTGCGTCAGGGTAATAATAATAACAATGGAATGTTCCATGAATCCATAAACAGCCTGGGATCAATATTGGGAGCTACCCTGGTGGGAATCGACAAATCCAACCAGAATGGATACAATTATGTGCTGATGGCCCAAAACTATTTCAATACCGAAAATGGCTGGAATATTATCATGAATAATACCTGCCCTGAGGTGGCTGCCCTGGGCGGAGGATATGCAAGGGATTGGTGGTATGATGTTTTCCCGAACCTTTTATTTTATGCCATCGCAGACTTTTATCCCCAGGTTGGGATAACGGAAAAAATTCAAAAATCGATCGCAGAACAGTTCTATAAAGCCGATTCCGTGTTAAATGGCAATTACGACTTTTCTTTTTTCAATTATGCTGAAATGAAGGGTGAGAATAACATTATTCCAAGTCAGCAGGATGCCGCCGCCGGTCATGCCTATGTTCTTTATTGTGCATACAAAAAGTTTGGCGATGAGCGCTATCTTGAAGGGGCAAAGTCTGCTCTTTTATCCATGCAAAAGTTAAAAGAGAACCGGTTTTATGAAGTTCTTATGCCATTCGGAGCTTATGTTGCAGCCAGGCTGAATGCAGAACATAACACGGACTTTGATGTGTCAAGATGGATTAACTGGACATGCAATGGTGCAGCCGGCAGAAAAGGTTGGGGTATCCTTGTGGGCAATTGGAATGGTTATGATATCTCCGGGCTCCAGGGAAGCCTCGTCCATAATAAGGGCTACGCTTTTCTGATGAATACATTTGATATGGCATGGGCGCTTGTCCCCGTTGTAAGATACGATCCCTCCTACGCTGATGCAATTGGTAAATGGATGCTGAATGCGGCTAATGCTGCCAGGCTTTTCTATCCCTATGAAATCCCGGACGATCATCAGACAATACCGGGGAAAAAAGAGGTTACCAAAGGCGTAATAGCCTATGAAGGACTCATTTATCAATCAACTTTTGATAAATATTCCGATATACAGGCACCTGTTGCCCAGGGTGATGGACCGAATTGGGTAAAGGATGAGAATCCGGATGTCAGCCAGTTCAGCGTCTATAGTAGCAGCCATGTGGGTATTTACGGAAGCATTATTGAAGAGACCGGCATTAAGGGTATTTTAAGACTTGACCTTTTAGCAACTGATTTTTACAGGGATGAAGCCTATCCTACTTATTTATATTACAATCCCTACCCCGAAGAAAAAGTGCTGGTAATAGAGGATCAGATCAGTTCAGTTTATGATCTTACCAACAAAAAAATCATTGAAACAGTAAATGGGGAAATAAAAATTTCACCTTATAGTTCGTCTGTAGTGGTATTTATTCCTGAAAATGCAAAAAAGAAGATCATAGACGGGAGACTTTACCTTGATGAGGTTATTGTCGATTATAATTATCATTTTTAGCAGAAAGAATGCTCATATATATATAAATATGGATATAGCCAGGAGATTTTCAGAAAACCCTCTTCTCACCCCTTCTGATATTAAACCCAGTATTGAAGGGATGAAGATTGAGTGTTTGCTTAATCCCGGAGTATTCAGGTTCAACGGAAAGATCTGGCTCCTGCTCAGGGTGGCGGAGAGACCCGAACAGAAGGATGGAAAAACAACCTTCCCCGTCCTGAGTAAAAACGGGGAGATTAAGCTGATGGAGTTTGACAACAGCGATCCGCGACTGGATCTGTCAGATCCCCGGGTAATCAATTTTGATGGCAAAGATTATCTCACTACCCTGTCGCATCTGAGGTTAGTGTGCAGCGACAATGGCGTTGATTTTCATGAGCCAGACGGCTATAAACCAATCATGGGCAAAGGAGACCTGGAGACCTTTGGAATCGAAGACTGCCGGGTAGCGATGATTGGAGATACCTATTATCTGACCTTTACCCAGGTGTCTGAAAATGGAGTCGGTGTGGGCCTGATGACCACAAAAAACTGGAAAGAGATTCAGCGCCATGGAATGATCATACCTCCCCACAATAAAGATTGTGCCATCTTTGAAGAGAAAATAAACAACAAATACTATGCCCTGCATCGACCAAGCAGCCCTGAACTGGGGGGAAATTATATCTGGTCATCCGAATCTCCTGACCTGTTGCATTGGGGAAATCATAAATGCATTGCTCATTCCAGGAAAGGAATGTGGGATAGTGTTAGGGTTGGAGCCGGGGGATCTCCGATAAGAACCGAAAAAGGATGGCTGGAGATTTATCATGGCGCCGATGAAAGCAACCGTTATTGCCTGGGCGCACTTTTGTTGGATCATAATAATCCTTCGATAGTGCTGGCCCGGTCTGAAGAGCCCATTGTTGAGCCAACAGCCGAATATGAAAAGACCGGTTTTTTTGGCAACGTGGTTTTCACTAACGGGCATATCGTCAACGGAGATGAA
>CAYZEZ010000336.1:0-4518 GCA_964477295.1 uncultured Bacteroides sp.
AGTCCTTCTGGAAGAACTGGATCATGGTCATACACTGGATGTGAAAGACATCGACAGGGATGGTGACCTGGACATCGTAAGTATTGCATGGAACGAGTTTGAATTCCTGCATGTCTGGCGGAATGATGCCATCATGGGAGAAGGAACAGGACGAGCCAAACATATTCCATTGGGGTTTGAACTGACCGATGATTATGAATATTATATCCCGGTCACTATAACTGCAGAAAAGTATGATTATAATAATAAAGTTCTTGAGGTTCCCCTCGATCCGGGCGAAGGAATTGATCCCGGATCAATCCGGGTAGTGGAGGTTAATGATCAGGGTGATATAATTGACAGGGCAGTAGTATACCAGGTTGAGCGAAACAATGACGGACCTTTGGAGGGCAAACTGGTATTCCTGGTAAAAGGCAGCTTGATGAAAAGTGCGCCCAGGCATTTCAGGATCCTGTGCGGACCGGCTGGAGGTTACTACTTAACCCCCTTATTTCCAAAGATAGTTCAATATGATAACTATGTCCAGCGCCAGGGACAGGCAAGCTTTCAGCTTGTGACCAAGACAGCCACCTATTTCTATGACAGGGAGGGAGGGGGCTTTGCCAGCATGATCGACACTGAAGGGAATGACTGGATCAGTTATAAACCGGGAGGTGGATCTGCAGGCGAGTACAGGGGGATACCAAATATCAGGCCGGCCGGTTTTCATCCCGGTTACGAAGGCCTGAGAAGCCAGGTCCTGCATTCCGGACCGTTAAAAACTACCTTTCAGTCTGAAACCAATGACGAAGTATGGGCCTGCAAATGGGAAGTTTATCCTGGTTATGCCACAATGACGTTGTTAAGGAAGGGCGAAGGTAATTACTGGTTGCTTTATGAAGGAACCCCCGCCGGACAGCTGGATGTGGAAGATGATTACTGGGTAAGGTCTGATGGTACCAGACAACCAGTTTCAGAATCCTGGACAGGGGTACTTCCCGATCCCGAATGGGTCTGGTTTGGAGATAAGAAATTTAACCGGGTACTGTTCCAGGCCAAACATGAGCATGATGATAAAATTGACCAGTTCTGGCAGATGCAGGGAAATATGACAGTGTTTGGCTTTGGCAGAAAACCAGATGAAACCCCCGGTACTTACATGAATGAAGTCCCGGTCCATCTTACCATAGGCTTTGCCGAAAGCACAGATTATGAACAAGTTATGAAAACAATTCAAGGAGCTGTAAATAATCCTCTAATTAAAGTCGGAAAGATCCAAAAGCTATCAAAATAATACCTGGTAAAATGATTAGAAACCTGAACATCCTGGTCATTGCCATTGCTTTGATGGCATGTAAATCTAATGTAAAAAATAATTTCAATACATCAATAAAAATGGACGAACCAATAATTTTTAAACTGGATAAGGTCTTTTTAACCATTGATCCCGGTGACGGGGCCAAGGACATTGCCCTGAATGCATACGGGGTGGAGATGCTTACGGGAAAAGAGGTACGGAAAGAATATTATGGCAGTTCTTTGTGGCTGAGTCCCCAGAAAGACTTCTGGCCACAACCCGATGCCCTGGATTATGAATCTTACAGGGTTTATGAAGTTGAAGGAGGAATGTTGTTTACCAGCGGGCCGGATCTCAGGCATGGATTTCAATATTTCAAGGAGATCAGGTTGGATGATGAAAAGAATGCATTTATCCATACTTATAAGATTAAAAACATTTCGGATTCAGTACAATCCTGTGCTGCCTGGGAAGTGACACGTTTACCGAAGAAAGGATTGTCCCTTTTTCCGCTGAGCGAATACGGCATTGACAGGGAACGGACCATTGACACCTCCATTACAACCCTTGAAAAAGATGGATTGATGTGGCATTCCTATGATCCGTCCCAATTGGGTCATCCCGGTAAACATTGCAAAACATTTGCTTTTGGAGCTGAAGGATGGTTGGCTTATGTGCTGGAGGATGTATTGCTGATAAAGCAGTTTCCAAATGTTCCCCCCGGGCACATTGCGGACGGGGAATCGGATATCGAGATATATGTTTGCCCCCGGTACAATTATATCGAACTGGAATCTCAGAGTCCATATACATCATTGGAACCAGGGGAAGAACTGGAATATTCAGTAACCTGGTACCTGAAGAAGTTACCCGGAGATATGGATCGTATTCCTGGAAATGACGACCTGGTGAAGTTTATCAGAGAAACGGTTATTAAGCCAAAGTGACTGCTATTCCCCTACCTGGCTATCCATTTCGGCAGCTTTTCTCTGCATTTTCCGGAGCATCTCTTCCACCATCGCGGGATGCCTGTCGGCTACATTGTACCTTTCTGATGGATCGAGGTCCAGGTTGAACAGTTCCGGTGTCAAAGGATCGTTTTCTCCGAGATCTGTCCTGAGATGCCTGCTGAGCCTGAGTTTCCATTCTCCATACCTGATACATTCAATACGTTTGCCACGGAAGTAGAAAAATTCAAACTCGGGGAAATCCTGGTTCCCTGTAATTGCCGGCAATATATTCCTGCCGTCATAGATCCGGTCACCAGGCAGTTGGGCGCCGGTTGCAGCCACAATTGTTGGCAGCAGGTCAACGGTTGAAGCGGGATCCGCAATCACACGTCCGGTAGGGATATGGCCGGGCCAGCACATGATGCCGGGTACCCGGTTCCCCCCTTCATAGGTTGTCCCTTTTGCACCCCTGAGGAGACCGGGAGAACCAACATCCCATGGTTCAATTCCTCCCTGTAACATACGATCGGGCAGGTAAAGCCAGGGGCCGTTATCGCTGGTAAAGATCACCAGGGTATTATTATCCAGGTTAAGTTCTTTCAGCTTGTCCATGATCTGGCCTGTACTCCAGTCAATGGTCTGGATCACGTCTCCGTATAATCCCGATCTTGACGTCCCTTTAAAATCATCGGTGGTACTTACAGGCAGGTGGGGCATTGAGTGGGCCAGGTAGAGAAAGAAAGGATTATCCCTGTTGGTTTCGATAAAGTTCAGGGCTTGTTCGGTATACCTGACCGTAAGAAATTCCTGGATCACAGTATCTTCAATTGCAACCGTATCCTGCATTAGCCGAAGTGGTGTGTTGGTCTGTACCCAGGGCTTGATCATGTCGTTGCTGTAAAGCAGGCCAAAGTAATGATCAAAGCCCCGTGAAGTCGGAAAATATTCCGGTTTATAATTCCCCAGGTGCCATTTCCCGATGTGCATTGTCCGATATCCCTTATCCTGTAAAATATTGGCCATGGTTATTTCTTCAAGGGGAAGTCCGTATTGTGTATCCGGACCGATATTCCCGGGCATCCCGCAACGGGGTGGATAACGGCCTGTAAGCAGGGCAGACCGTGATGGTCCGCAAACAGGTGTTGGCACATAAAAAGAGGTAAACCGTATACCTGCATCAGCAAGCCTGTCGAGGTTCGGAGTCTTAATGGTTGGATGTCCATAACACGATAGATCTCCGTATCCCATGTCATCGGCAAACAGGATGATGACATTGGGTTTCGAAGAAGAAGATTGAGATTTGTCGCAGGAGGTTGCGCAAACAGCCAGGCCAATCACAAGGCACAGGATCACAATATTTTTCATAATGTTTGTTTTAAGTCATTCCGAACTCGTTTCGGAATCTTATGATATGATGAATCAGATCCTGAACCCCTGATCTTCATCCCTGATCTGCATCGGGACAGGCAGGGCAGGCGAGTTCAGGATGACATTGCATTTACCAAATTTTCGGCAATTGATATATACAAAAATAACTAAAGAACAGAAACGCTGCTATCAATCCGGCTGCAATTGTCCAGTGGGGACGAAGAATCTTTGCTACCTCCGGCCGGTAGAACCTGGGCATGACAAAATAGAGCGCTACCAGGATCAAGACGGCTTGCAGTGGAGTTAGCAAAAGCCCTTCAAAGATTGCTGCAAATTTGACCAATGCTACAGGCTGATAACTAAAGGTATAGATAATAATCATGCTGCCGGTAAAAAACAGGATCAGAAAGATCCGGAACTGGACTTTCCATACAAACTTCCTGTTAAAAGCAGGCACGCATATCCTTAATGAATCAGCTATTAACCGGGGCCAGCCTGCCTGTTGCCCGATGGATGTTGAGAAAAGGGCTGCCGTTCCTCCCAGGAGGAACAGAAAACCACCCACGGAACCCCATTGAGAAGCAAATATGCCGGACAATTGAGTTGCTACATCTTCACCTTCCGGTGCAATTTCCTTTGGACCAAGTACTCCTGCTCCGGCAAGTAAAAAGCTGCCTGTAACCAGGATGCCAATGATCATGGCAAACGAAGAGTCTGTGGTTACCATCCTGATCCAGCCCTTGAGATTCTTTGCATCTGATGTATTTAGTTTGCTCAGCATACCAAGGTTGGCACGGACGCCATACTTGTTTTTCCTGGCGGCTCCGTAACCGGCTCCCATCACCCAGTATGAATACCACACCTGGCTGGCAAAACCTCCGGCTCCCCAGCCCAGCAAAGGCAATATTTCGCTCCATGGATTTG
>CAYZEZ010000337.1:0-4489 GCA_964477295.1 uncultured Bacteroides sp.
CCAGTAAGGGCTTAAAATTACTCCATTGCATACGGGAGGTATCCTGAAATTCATCGATCATAAAATGATTGAAATAGGTGCCCACCTTTTCATAAACAAAGGGCATTTCGCTATTTCCAATAATTTCACTCAGGAAATGCGATGAATCAGAAAGTAGAAAAATGTTCTTTTCATCAACATAATCACGTATTTTATCCGTTATTCCGTCCAGTATCCCGAGCAGATAAATGTTCGGCAAGGTTTGCCTGATAGCGAAGTAAACCGGCGAGTTCTGATCCCAGAAATCAATTGCTTCAGTATACAGCTGGCCTAATCCCTTATCATAAGCAGTCAGGACAAGCGCTTTACCCGCGCTATCCTTTGCCGGCCAACTATCCCTTTCTCCGATAAACGAACGTTGAGTAGGTGTCGGACCGGATATTTTTCCTTCGTCTAGTTTCTTTAAGTAGCTGGCAGGGCCTCTGCTTTTCTGGCTGAAATCGGCGATTACCAGATGATGGTCTGCCAGCATTTGCATTCCGCCGGTGCCATATCCTTTAAGCTTTTGCTCAAAGCGGGCCAGGTAGGCATTCAGATCCTGCCTGTACTCATTGAGATACGATTTATCACTCAATTTCTTGTGAAGCAGTCCGCTTACTATCTTGTATTCCTCACGAAATGCCTGTAATCCAAACGTCAGGATATCCTTTTTAACATTCCAGTTTTTCCCTTCGTTGATTTTTGATTCGGCGAATTCAGT
The DNA here is from genome assembly GCA_964477295.1 of uncultured Bacteroides sp. Classification (GTDB taxonomy): domain Bacteria; phylum Bacteroidota; class Bacteroidia; order Bacteroidales; family SM23-62; genus CAYZEZ01. Next base: position 740 of record CAYZEZ010000337.1, read on the forward strand.
TATCCATCTAGCCATTGACGGGTCGGAATCAAGGTTCACCAATAGTCCGTCTATGGCTTCTTCAAGGATCCTTTCCCCGTTAATTTCAATATTGTATGCAGCAGATAACCCGATTTCACGGGTGAAAGCCCGTATCACGCGCTGGAAAAACCGGTCGATGGTCTCGATGTGAAACCGCGAATAGTTATGCAGGATCAGGCTGATGGCTTTCTGTCCAAAGGCCTGCAAATCTTCCGCGGATAATCCGGTCTCCTTTAAAAAATAGTCTCTATGATCTGAGTTCGAAAGTGTGGAAAGGGCATACAGCTCGTTCAATATTCTCGATTTCATTTCAGCCGTGGCCTTGTTGGTGAAGGTCACCGCCAGGATGTTCCTGAAACAGTTGGGATTGGTTATCAGTAAATTGATAAACTCCCTGGTTAGGGTATAGGTCTTACCCGACCCGGCCGAGGCTTTATAAATGTTTAAACCTGACAAAAGTTAATCGTTTGAGAAGAATAAAAGTAAGGGGAATAAATGAATATAGTGCATCCGGATTTATAAAATATCCAATTTAAATTGCGGGGTGAAAATTGCTGTTGGCTTCAGCCGGCGGATAGAAGGTTCCGGCCCGCAAATTGCCAGATTAAAGTTTCAACGCAACCCCAACTCATTATTTCCCATCTTAATAAAAACATTGCAATGATTTTCAGATTACTGCCGCTCATCCTTATCGCAACTACCCTCCTCGCAGGTTGCGAAACAAAAACGAACGAAGAACAAATCATTTATCACGAATTGCCTGGCGGAACAATCCAGGATATGGCTATCGACAACAACGGCGATATCTGGTTCATTACCAGCAAGATAGATGAGGCCATTGAAGTCGAGCCCTGGCGATGCTCCCTTCCAATGAAATTCAGCCTTTCGAAATATAACCACAAAAACTACACCCTCATTGACGAATCAGGAGACGCCCTGATGCAAATAATTTTCGATCTCAATGACAGGCTCTGGGCCCAGTCCTATTATATGATCTACCGGTTTGATAATATGGAGAGAAATGTCATCCTGGATAACACAGAAGGTGAAGCAGGATTTGAGTTTATTACCGTTGACCAGGATAACAATATCTGGGCCGGGGGACACAATGCCGGATTGTTTAAAATCGGTGATGGTGACACTGCACATTACACCACTGAAAACACCATTATGCCCACAAACAGTGTTATCGCCATCCACATCGACCAGCAAAATATCCTCTGGGTGGCCATGTGGAATAATGAGGGCATACTTAAAATTGACGGGGACAAGTGGACAGTTTATAATTCAGGTAACTCAGGAATCACCAGCCAAAATATATGGGCGGTAACTTCCACATCATCAGGCGATGTATGGATTGGAACGGGCTGGGATAACACGAGTGAGTGCTTAATGAGATTCGACGGGGAAAGATGGACTAATCCCGGGTCGAAAAATGAATCGGGAGCCAAAATCAGGGGAACCGTCCGAAAACTGGTGACAGATAAGAATGACAACATATGGACTGTTGTGGACAGCGGACCCGACTACCATCAGATTCTTTACAAATACGACGGTTCCACCTGGACCACGATAAAAACGATGCCCGTTAACAATCCCATCTCCGACATCGAGGTTGATGCCAATAACCGGATCTGGGTAGCTACCTATAATGAAGGGTACTTTATCATTGAAAATTAGGCCCATCCATTCATTTTATCGTAACTCTTAAGGCTATCTTTTCCTGTGCATTGAGGTGATCAGGACTGTATTTTGGTATTATTTTTGTTCTGAAATAATGAACCTCTATGCAAATACTAAATGAAAAAATATATACTGTCATTATTTGCCCTTCTACCCTTTATCTACCTTACCTCCCAACCCGTCTATAAAGGAATATTACTTCAAAATTTTAACCAGTACCAACCGGGTGATACACTTGAGGTCTACGGAGCCCGGATACATTATCCGGACCATTACAAATTCCTGGTAAAATCACATTCCGGCTATATTTATATCGGTTCAGAGAAAATAAGGCTGCTGGATGAGGGGATGGATTACTGGGAGAAACTCTGGTTTGAAAACCGCGCGGCATACATTCATTATGATGGATGGAAGATAAAGCAGAGAGACCTGTTAACGAATGACTTCCAGACCTATATGGCCGAAATGGAAAAAAATAACCTCGTTCTTCATGATGAATTTGTTGCGGATTATTTTCGCCAGCTGGTACTGATGATCCATCCCGGAAAATTAATCCGGCCAGAGGAAACACAGATAGACGTTGTCATCATGAGCTCCACCGAACCAGATATATTTGCTTCTAATTGCGGCACCATTGTCATGACCACCGGCAAGATAGCTGAAATGGAAAATGAGGAGGAGCTGGTAAAATTATTGTCCCGGTATGTCGCGCACCTGGTCCTGGAAGATAACCTGGATAACATGATCGATGAAATGGAGGCTCACGAGACAGCTGATTTTTTTGCTGCTGTTGCCACCATAGCCTCAGCCATTGCCATGACATCAAGCAACATTAAGCGTGGCACTTCATACAGACTGGGTGATGCTTTATTTGTTGGCGACCTAACCTCGACTATTTCTCATGGCCTGATACAGGCGATCGGGGCAGATTATTCCAATGAGCAGGTCTCAAGGGCAAAATTTCATGCTGCCATAATTGTAAGTAATTTACAGGCTCAGGATGTCCAATTCCATGAGGGAAAGGATTATACGATCAGGATCACGCCCGTGCTGAGAAACGTTGCCTGGGAATCATACTATCAAAAGGATTATGATCGCTCCCGTGAAATCCTCGACCGTATTGTTGAAACCGGGATAGAAGATGAAGAGGATTACCTGTTACTGGCAAAATTGTACCATGCTACGGCTGAAAACGAAGAAGACTTGCAGCTTGGGCTCGATGCAATAAACAAAGCCGAAGACCTGGATGATTTCAATTTTGTGGAGGTCCTGTTTGAGAAAGGCATGATCCTGATGCGGCTGGAAAAATTCATGGAAGCAAAAGCTGCTTTTGATGAATTTCTTTCCGCAACAGAGGAGGTGGGAGGCGATCCGGATGAGATAAAGGAAGCAAAAAGAATGGTGATGCATTGCGGCCAGCTCCTGGGCGGATGGTAGACATTAGCTTTATTTCAGCCTGCTTGGTCTTTCCTCACAATAGCACCCTCGCACAGTACTGCACCTGACCTTCAGTCTTCAGTTCTCACTCCCCCGATTCACGATTGCTCGGCACGCACAGAACTTGATATATAAATTTTAAACAGCTGTTTATCTGCTATTTACGTAGTATCATTTTGTTTTTGGATACAAAATTGGATACAGTTCTCTTTATATTCCGGATTCTTTCCGTATAATTCTCAAATGTTTTAAATTTATTACATAATATCAATTAGCATGAATAGTATTCAACCAGGTAATCAAAATGAATTATTTCATTGGAATAATCAAACTTTTTCTTCATTAGGCAAAAAATTGCCACAGATACTATAATTGAGTTTAATAATGTTCTAAAGAATTCAATACTCTGGCCAAGAAACCTTGTTGAGGGAAAAGAAGAACGAATATTTACCTGGGAAAATGGAAGACAGATCTGGTGGTAATTGGCAGTTGGAAATATTGTATTAAAAAGGTTTATTAATACTAAAAATTTATCCTACATTTATTTAAATGACAGGCAAATTTAAAACAATTGTAACGATATTTCTACTGCTGCCCTGCTTCATTGAA
>CAYZEZ010000338.1:0-4484 GCA_964477295.1 uncultured Bacteroides sp.
CGATATGCATACTGTCAAGCCACTTGACGAGATATCCGTTCTGGCAGCAGCACAGGAAACGGGAATGATCATCACGGTGGAAGAACACCATATTGCCGGTGGTCTTGGCTCAGCTGTAGCAGAGGTTGTCGTAAGGCAAAAACCTGTTCCTGTAAAGATGATTGGTTTTCCTGACCAGTTTGCCATCCATGGAGAACCAATAGATTTGTTTCACCATTATGGTCTGGATGCAGAGGGTATTGTCAATGCTGCCCTGGATATGATACAGGCAAAAAAATCTGATACGAATGGAAGATAAATATATACTCGCTGTTGATCAAAGCACATCCGCAACGAAGGCAATCCTGTTTGATTCACTTGGGAGCCTCGTAAAAAGGGAATCGGTAGGCCATAAACAATTTTACCCGGAACCGGGATGGGTGGAACACGACCCCTGGGAGATCTATTCCAATACAATTACAGCCATCAGGAGAGTAATGCAGGAAAGCGGAATTGAAGAAAAATATCTGGCGGCACTTACTATCACCAACCAGCGCGAAACGGTTGTGGTATGGAACAAGTATTCCGGGAAACCGGTTGGGAATGCCATTGTATGGCAGTGCCAGAGGGGAAAGGATATCTGCCAGGATTTAAAAGATAGTGGGCACGAAAAGTTGATAAAAGGGAAAACAGGCCTGATTATCGATCCATATTTTTCAGCTTCAGGTATCAGCTGGATCCTTAAAAATAATCCGGAAGCCAGAAAAATGGCCGATGCCGGGGACCTCTTGTTTGGGACTATCGACAGCTGGCTGCTGTGGAAGCTTACCGACGGGAAAGTCCATGCAACCGATTATTCCAATGCGTGCCGAACCATGCTGTTCAATATCTATGATATGAAGTGGGACGAAGAAATATTGAACCTACTGGAGATCCCAGTGTCGATGGCACCTGAGGTAAAACACTCAGATGAAATTTTTGGGTACACCAGGGTAGATTCTACATTCCGGGATCCACTTCCCGTTTCCGGGATCCTTGGAGATTCACACGCAGCCTTCCTGGCACAATTATGTTTTGAAAAGGGACTGGGTAAGGCAACCTACGGGACGGGATCGTCGATAATGATGAATATCGGTGATCAGCCACTGGCCAGTCCGGAAGGTCTTGTAACCTCCATCGGTTTTGGATTGAAAAACCGCTTTGCATTTGTTTATGAGGGAAACATACACTGCACCGGTTGCACGATTAAATGGCTCATTGATGAGGTGGGACTGATTTCTGATCCTGCGGAGGCAGAGGTGCTGGCTGAATCAATAAAGGACAATGGAGGTGTTTTTCTTGTCCCTGCTTTTGCAGGGCTGGGAGCTCCCTACTGGAACAATGAAGCCAGGGCAATCATAACGGGGATGTCGCGGGGAACCGGTAAAGCTCACCTGGTCAGGGCTGCTCTTGAGGCCATCGCTTACCAGGTGAAAGACCTGGTTGACCTGATGTCGGGAAAGTCGGGCATAGACCTGGTGGACCTGAGGGTTGATGGAGGACCAACCAGGAATAATTTCCTAATGCAATTTCAGTCCGATATGTTGAACTGTACGCTGAACAGGAGCGAGATAGAAGAAGCATCCGCACTGGGTTCGGCATTGGCAGGCGGTCTGGCAACGGGTATATGGAGGGACCTGGAGCAGTTAAAAACCATCAGAAATTTTGACCGGGTATTTACTCCGGTAATGAGGAACCAGGTCAGGAATGACTTGTACAAAGGCTGGAAAAAAGCAGTTGAAAAAACTATCAACTAAATAAACACCCTAAATCGAATTAAAATGGCTTACAAAGAAAAATTGACATTTGGCCTGATCGTGGGCACAAGAGACATTTTCAATTATAAACTGGCCGAGGAAGCCAGGAAGCAGCTGCTTTCCATTATGGCTGAATTGGGATATAACTACCTGATCCTTGATAAAGAAGCTACTCCAACCGGAGCAGTTGAAACCATTGACGATGCAAGGAAATGCGCTAAGCTCTTTTCCGATAACAGAGATGTTATTGATGGCATTATTGTAGTACTTCCAAATTTTGGTGATGAACTTGGGATCGTAAATACCCTGAGTCTGGCTAAACTGGATAAACCCATTTTGGTCCAGGCCTGTGATGATGAGAATGACAAAGTGGATGTCAAGAGCAGAAGGGATGCTTTCTGCGGGAAACTTTCAGTGTGTAATAACCTTTACCAGTATGGTATCCCATTTACAGACACAACCTGTCATACCTATCCGCTTGACAGTGAACTTTTCAGAAAAGACATAGATTATTTTGCCCGGGTATGCAGAGTGGTAAATGGGCTCAGTGGAGCCAGGGTAGGTGCCATTGGTGCCCGTCCCGGGGCATTCCAGACCATGCGTTACAGTGAAAAACTTTTACAGGCTTACGGGATAACAGTTGTACCGGTTGACCTTTCAGAAATCCTGGATACCGCCAGGAAGATGGACAATGAGACAGCAGAAGTAAAACAAAAACTTGAGTCGATCCATGATTATGGACGCATAGCAACAGGGATCAAGCCGGAAAAAGTCACCACCCAGGCTAAGTTTGGGATCGCTGTTGAAAACTGGATCGCTGAGAATGAGATTGACTGTTCTGCCATACAATGCTGGACCTCCGTCCAGAACACCTATGGATGTGCCACCTGCCTTACCATGAGCATGATGGGTGAAAAACTGATGCCCTCTGCCTGCGAGGTGGATGTTACCGGGGTACTTTCCATGTATGCCCTGACACTGGCAAACGGTACCCCTTCTGCCCTGCTGGATTGGAACAACAATTTTGGTGATGACAGGAATATGATGGTAGGTACCCATTGCAGTAATTACCCGAAGAGTTTTATACAAAATGATATTGAGATAGGAACACTTGATGTTCTGGGAACCACCCTGGGTTCAGAGAACACTTTTGGCGCTGTCAAAGGTAAAGTAGCTGCAGGTCCCCTTACCTTTTTCAGAATATCTACTGACGATCCGCTGGGTATTATTAAGGGATACGTTGGACAGGGTGAGTTTACCGACGATCCCTATGGTATGGATGGAGGCATTGCTGTGTGCAGGATCGACAGGCTGCAGGACCTTATGAAGTTCATGTGCAAGAACGGCTTTGAACACCATGTTGCCATGGCCAGGGGCCAGGTGGCAGAGGTCATCGAGGAGGCTGTGGCGAACTACCTTGGATGGGACCTGTATGTACATTAGTGCAAAAATCAACTGCCGTCAGCTTTCGCTGACGGATTAAAGGATTACAAGAACATCGGGTTCATGAAAACCTTGCAAAACAAGATCATCCTCTGCATATCGATAATCCTGTTCGGATTACTGTCTTCTTGTCAGGAGGCAAAAGAAGTGTATCTGTTCAGTTCATTCCATGAGCCAGCTACAGAAGGGCTAAGATTCTTATACAGCTACGATGGTTACAACTGGACAGACCTGGGACACATCTTTCTCAAACCTGAAGTGGGAAAACAAAAATTAATGCGCGATCCATCGGTTATCCAGGGTCATGATGGCGTATTCCACCTGGTCTGGACATCATCCTGGCGGGATGACCCGGGATTTGGCTATTCCTCATCATCCGATCTGGTACACTGGTCTGAACAAAAATTCATCCCTGTAATGGATTTTGATACCTCCACAGTAAATGTATGGGCTCCTGAACTATTTTATGATGATGAAAAACAGGAATTTATCATTTTATGGGCCTCCACTATTCCATATAAATTCGAAAAAGGCATCGAAGAAGAAAAGAACAACCACCGGATGTATTATACAACAACAAAGGATTTCATAAACTTCTCTCCTACCCGGCTTTTTTTTAATCCTGATTACAGCGTTATTGATGCCATCGTTGTTAAGCGAAGAAAGGACGATTATGTTTTGGTCTTCAAAGACAATACACGCCCAAACAGGAACCTGAAGGTGGCCTTTTCAAATCATCCATGCGGGCCTTTTACAGATATATCCGAACCATTTACAGGATTCCTGACGGAAGGGCCAACGGTTATTAAACAGGGTGAAGAATGGATTATCTACTTTGATGCCTACGGTGATGAGCAATATGGAGCGGTCAGGACCATGGATTTTAAAAAGTTTACAGACATCTCGGATGAAATTGACATTCCGGAAGGAACGAAGCATGGGACGATTATTCAGGTAAAACAAGAGATTCTTGAGAAAATTCAAAATTATATCGCATTCGAGTAATTAATGAATACTAATATGTATCAGTTACGAGGTATGGAATTTTTGTAATTGGCAACCAATATCATGAAAGGTCACCCAACAAACCAGGAACCAGGAACCAGGAACTCATATAATTTGTTATAACTTGCAGATGAAATCAGAATGAACCGGTTAATTTATATAATGCTATTTTTCTTCCTCCTGCCATCTCACTGTTCCCGGCCGGATCAGGACACTGTTTATTATTCAGGTACAACTTTATCTAACGTTGATTACCATCAT
>CAYZEZ010000339.1:0-4481 GCA_964477295.1 uncultured Bacteroides sp.
GATTTGTACCTGGCCGAAACGGGAACGGATTTACAGATAACCTGGATGAATTAACCGACCGGATGAAAGAAAATAACCAGGTATCGATCGATCATAACTACGGCCTGTGGTACGATCGTCGCCGCGACGATCACGAACGGGTACGCCGGATGGATGGAATGGTTTGGGGCCCGTTTTATGAATTGCCCTATGCCCGTTCAGGTCAGGGAACAGCCTGGGATGGATTAAGCAAGTATGATCTGACCCGGTTTAATTACTGGTATTGGGATCGTCTCCGGCAGTTTGCTGACCTGGCAGACCGGAAAGGATTGGTTCTTATTCATCAGAATTATTTTCAGCACAACATTCTTGAGGCGGGTGCCCACTGGGTGGATTTCCCGTGGAGGCCTGCAAACAATATTAATGAAACGGGGTTCCCTGAACCCCCGCCCTTTGCAGGCGGCAAGAGGATATTTATGGATGAACAGTTCTATGATGTGAACCATCCGGTCAGGAGGCCATTACATGAGAAATATATCAGGAAATGCCTTGACAACTTTAGCGACAACAGCAATGTAATCCAGCTTATCGGTGCAGAATTTACAGGCCCTTTGCACTTCGCCGAATTCTGGATGGATGTTACCTCACGGTGGGAAGTAGAAACCGGCCGGCATGCTATCATAGGCCTGAGCACAACCAAAGATGTACAGGACGCGATCTTAAACGATCCGGCCCGCTCATCCCGGGTGGATATTATAGATATCCGTTACTGGCAGTACAGGCAGGATGGCAGCCTGTATGCCCCTGAAGGCGGAAAACACCTGGCGCCACGACAACATGCACGGCTGGTGAAACCAGGCAATACATCCTTTGAACAGGTCTACCGGGCTGTTCGGGGGTACCGTGAGAAATATCCGGATAAACCGGTACTGTTCTCTTTTCCCGGAGCTGAAAGGTTCGGATGGGCTGTTTTTATGGCAGGAGGCTCCCTGGCCAATATCCCTCCTGTTGCAGATCCTGAGTTCCTTAGCGATGCTGTAATTATGCATCCTGTTGATCTTCCGGGTGATCCTAAAAATCAATATGCACTGGGCAGTAAAGACAAATAATATATAATCTATTGTGAAAATTCCCAGAATATCGGAATTGATTTATCAGGTGTCCGGGGATCATTTCAAATTCACTGGATCGATCCTGTCAGCGGTAAAATAACACGGGGACAGAAAAACCTGGAGGGCGGAGAAATTATCCAGCTTAAGATAAGTCATTCTCTTCCAGTGGTTGTATGGGTAAAAAAATAAGCCTGATTGTATATTAATAATTCTGTAATAAACGGGTCGGAACTATGCAATTGAGAGTTGGAATAATCATCCTTATGGCAGTATTTGCCTTTAGCTGTGCTGAAAAAAAGGAAAACACAATTAAGCCAGGCCTTCATATCTCTGACAATAACAGGTTTTTAATGGATGAAAACGGCGATCCTTTTTTCTGGCTTGGCGATACAGGATGGCTTTTATTTACCAAACTCAACAGGACAGAAGCACAAAAATACCTTGCTAACAGGCAGCAAAAAGGTTATAATGTTATCCAGGTAATGGTTCTGGATACGGTGGCAGCAGTAAATGCCTATGGAGATTCGGCCCTGGTCGGCATGAATGTCTCCGAACCCCTTACCACTCCAGGGCATAGCTATGAAGATCCTCTTGAATATGATTATTGGGATCATGTCGATTATATCATTGATGAGGCAGCCGAAAGAGGTATCTACATGGCAATGGTTCCAATCTGGGGCATCAATGTCAAAGCTGGCTCGGTGAACATTCACCAGGCTACAGATTATGCAACCTGGCTGGCAAACAGGTATAAGTCCAGGGCAAACATTATCTGGATAAACGGTGGAGATATTAAAGGAAGCGACTCAACATCCATCTGGGAAATGATAGGAAATACAATAAATGAACTGGACACGAACCACCTGATCACTTTTCATCCACGCGGACGGACCCAATCCTCGACCTGGTTCCACGATGCACTATGGCTTGATTTTAACATGTTTCAATCCGGACATCGCCGGTATGACCAGGATGACACAGAGCTAAATTACGGAGAAGATAACTGGCGATATGCCCAATCGGATTATAATCGTTTACCTGTTAAACCCACCATTGACGGAGAACCATCTTATGAAGCAATTCCACAGGGGCTTCACGACACGCTCCAGCCCTACTGGAGCGATAATGATGTAAGGCGCTATGCATACTGGTCGGTATTTTCCGGTTCGTTCGGCCATACATACGGGCATAATGATGTTATGCAAATGCATAAACCGGGAGATACAAAGACAGACTTCGGGCCAAAGGATTACTGGTTTAATTCAATTGATGACCCTGGGGCAGGACAAATGATCCACCTGAAAAACCTGATCCTGTCGCGCCCATTTTTTGAGCGGATCCCCGATCAGTCATTGATAGCCGGGGAAAATGGCGAACGATATAATTACCAGGCCGCCACAAGGGGGGGGAATTATGCATTCATTTATACCTATAATGGTCGTAATATTAAAGCAAATCTGGATGTATTTACAGCAGAAAAGATCGAGGCTGCATGGTTTAATCCCCGGGATGGGAAACAAACCCGCCTGGATGAATTTGATAACACAGGTATTGTTGAATTTGATCCCCCGGGTGAGCCTGAAGATGGTAACGACTGGGTATTGGTATTGGATTGTATTCATGAGTAAAATTTATTATTGTTATATCGTCATCCCGAACTTGCCTGCCCTGATGAAGATCAGGGTTTCGGGATCTCTGGCTTGATGATTATGAGATCCTGAAATAAATTCAGGGTGACTAAATCTAAAAGAAATGATCCTTATTCAAAATTATGGTTTAGCCCTGTTCTTTTTTATCCTCACAATGATTTGCTGGGGATCATGGGCCAACACCCAGAAACTTGCCGAAAAGAACTGGCGGTTCGAATTATTTTACTGGGACCTCGCTATCGGGCTGTTGCTTTTTGCGACATTTGCCGCATTTACGGTGGGGAGCTTTGGTCCTTCCGGGCGACCTTTCCTGGTCGACCTGAATCAGGCAGATGCAGCAAGCATTTTTTATGCCTGCCTGGGAGGAGCAGTCTGGAACCTGGGCAATATTTTACTTGTAGCCGCTATTGCTGTTGCAGGTATGTCGGTCGGGTTCCCAATCGGTGGCGGGATTGCCTGGGTACTTGGCATAGCTGTAAATTATATCCTGGTGATCCTCGACAAGGGCAAGCCTCAGAATAATCCCTGGATGTTATGGGGAGGTGTGCTTGTCATAATTATTGCCATCCTTCTCAGCATGTTTTCTTACCGGAGGCTTGCCTCTGAGACAAAGAAACCCACAACAAAGGGGATCTTGTTATCTGTATTTGCCGGCCTGCTGATAGCATTCTTTTATGGATTGGTTGTTAAATCGATTGATAACCAATTCCTGGCAGGAGGAACAGGTACCCTGACCCCATTCTCGGGAGTATTCTTCTTTTCAGTCGGAGTATTTGTGAGCACATTTATATTTAACCCGTTTTTCATGCGTTACCCTGTTCAAGGGGAACCTGTAAGGATGAAGGAATACTGGAAGGGAAACATTAAAACCCATTTCACAGGCGTGTTGGGAGGATTTATATGGATGTTTGGTATGACAGCCAGTTTTATGGCAGCCGGGGCGGCAAATCCTGACATCGCCTATGCGCTCAGTAACGCAGCACCCGTTGTAGCAATTCTCTGGGGAGTATTTGTCTGGAAAGAATTCAAAGGGGCTCCGAAAGGAACAAATAGCCTGTTGCTCATCATGTTCATTTGTTACCTGATCGGGTTGCTGCTGATCACATATTCAAATATTTTAAAATAAGCAACTGAGAATTACCGGGCACCATGGATAAAATTCAATACTTATCTGAGAAGGCAGGCAATATCCGTAAAAGGTTACTGAAATTGATATTTGATGCGAAAGGCGGCCATACAGGCGGATCACTGTCTTCTGTCGAAATTCTTGTAGCCCTCTATTTCGACATTCTGAATGTGGACCCAAAGAATCCCGGAATGGACGACAGGGACATCTTTATATTAAGCAAAGGCCACAGTGTTGAAAGTTACTATTGTGTGCTTTCCGATGCCGGATTCTTTCCTGATGAATGGTTGCTCACCTATGGAAAATTCAATTCTCCGCTTGCGGGCCACCCTGTCAATAAGATACCAGGGATTGAGATAAATTCAGGATCACTTGGTCATGGACTTTCAGTGGGTGTCGGTATGGCCCTGGCTAATAAAATGGATAGAAGGGAATCACGGGTATATGTATTGATGGGAGATGGAGAACAGGCGGAAGGCTCTGTATTCGAGGCAGCCATGGCAGCAGGAAACTATAAGCTCGACAGGCTGGTTGGGATCATTGATCGTAACCGATTGCAGATCAGCGGGGATACTGAGAAAATTATGAGGCTTGACAGCCTGCCTGACAGGTACA
>CAYZEZ010000340.1:0-4437 GCA_964477295.1 uncultured Bacteroides sp.
CGAATGGATAGGTTTGCCAACATATCCGTCAATGCCTGCTTTACGGATTTTTTCTCCTTCATCCTGAAGTGAATAAGCCGTCACTGCAATGATAGGAATACCTGGCCGGATGAGTTTTATTTTTCGGGAAGTATCGTATCCATCCATTCCAGGGAGACGAATATCCATTAAGATCAGGTCGACCTGTTGACCCGAGCTTGCTGCATTTATGGCATCAGTGCCACTTGTAACGTGAATCAGGTTAGCCCTGGTTTTTCTAAGGATGGCCTCGATATACAGGTAGTTAACAGGCATATCCTCCACTACGAGTATGTGTTTTGATGCCCATTCAATTTTCCTGTCTGGTCTTTCTTTGCCATGAATAGTAGCATGGGATATGATCTGTTCTTTTCCAACGTGGAAATAAAAAACAAGTTTTTCCCGCAAGTCCGACTTAGCCCAGATGCTTCCATTTAATAATTTAACAAGTTCTTGTGTGTGAACTAGTTCCTGGATAATCCTTGCATCCGGAATGAGAGAGAATTTGCTTAATTCTTCGAGGTTTTCGAAGGAGTGATTAAGTTTATCCTGAGAAATTTCACAAAAAAAGTTCCTTATATAAAACAATGGGTAGATCCCTTTTTCGATGTGATATCCAAATTCGATGTGTGCTGTGGCAGAATACCTGATCAGATAATTCAACAGGTTGCTTATGATATGAACAAATACCTCCTGATCTGTGGAAATTGACCTTGTGGGGTCGGGATCAGGAATAGTGAGTGATAAGATCAGGTTATGGTTGCTCTGGGAACGAAGTTCTTTATCAACATTGGATTTGATTTGTTGCAGGACAGCATTTACCTCGAACTCATGTTTATTCAGGCCAGGATTGCCAATAAGTTTATCCTTAATTAGTTTGGCAGATTTTCCGGGCATCGGCAGATCCTTAAGTAATCCCGGATAATGTGTGGCTATTTTTTCTTTCAGGGCATGAGAGACTCCCCTGGCAGAGAGATCTCTTACTATTGCAGTTATCCTGATCACCTGATTGTTAATCATATTGAAGGAGGGATTGATTTCAGCCAGGATCATCTTACCGTTTCGTTTCATCAGGGGAAGGATGCTGATACTCCCGGATTCGGGGATTATCTTTCCTGTCTGCCCCAGTGAGTCCCTGAAGTCTTCTCTGAATTCCGGTGCAACGCTATCAAGGATATTTAAATCAAATAATGCTCCGGAATAATCATAGCCAAGCATAGAACAAAGAGCATCATTGGCATACAGGCAAATACCTTTTTGATCTGAAATAAAAATACCATCGTTGAATTCGTTCAGTTCATCGATCAATGAATGATTATTGATGGGCTTATCACGAAAGGTTCCTGCAGGCATTTAAGTATTGTTTGTAAATTTTCTAAATGAGAAGGGAAATCAATCCTCTTTAACAAGCAATTTAGGTAATCAGGCAGAACTTATAACTGAATTAGATTGATTTCTATTACTGATATAGGGTGATTTATATCACCGGTGGCAGGTTGGATTTAACATAATTCATGGTGTAGAAAATTTCCCTTGCAATCTGCCTGCATCTTTCATCATATTTTTCTGATTCCTGTACTGTTCCATCAAATATCTTTGGATCATCGTATGTTATGGCAAACCTGGCTGATGCACCAGGTACAAAAGGACAAGCTTCATCTGCCTGTGAACATACCATGATCGCAGTAAAATCACTGGCCGGATTTGGAGGGTCGTTATATTTTTTTGAAAACAGCGGCTGTATCACCAATTCATCCCCACCTTTAAATGAATATTCGGGATTTCCATTATTCTCATCCAGAATGGATACTTCAAATCCTGTCCGTTTGAATGCTTCAACGGCTCTTGGATTAAATGCTGTGGATCCTGTGCCTCCGGAAAAAGTGGCGATATTGTCTAATCCGAAGAAATAAGCTGCTGTTGCTGCCCATACCTGGCCAAAATGGCTTCTTCTCGAATTGTGGATGCAGATAAAAACCAGCTGAATGGGTCCTTCCTTTTTACCTTCTTCAATGATATAATCGCCAAGCTGATTAAGTGCGACAATCCTTTCAGGGCTAATATCCTGAAACTCTGATTCAAGGGTATTGACATACTTGTCAAGGGCAGGATTTAAATTTGCTTTATCCATACATTGAGTTGCTATCAAAGGCAATATCAGAGCAAGGTATGCAAATATCCTATTGTTTATAAATCCTGTAAGCGCATTGGCTTCGCCGTCTGGCTTTGCCGTCTGGCTTCGCCGTTTGGCTTCGCCGTCTGGCTTTGCCGTTTGGCTTTGCCGTCTGGCTTCGCCGTTTGGCTTTGCCGTTTGGCTTCGCCGTCTGGCTTCGCCGAACTCAGGAACTCGTTTTCACCCAGCTTGCTTCGAGGAGAGTCAATTGTTTACACCTTGATTTTTTCTGGTATTGTGATAAATCAGAAATTACAAATTCAAAGATAAACCATTCGTTTCAACTCAACCTTAATTCTCCGGCTTTTCTCCGTAGACGGTGATGCTGAACACTCCGGAATCCTTGTCCCTGAAATTGGCCAGTTCCTGTTCAGACAAATATTGAGCAAGTAAGTCATCCGGAAGATCTACTGACCTTTCCTTCAGGATCTCAATATTACGGAATCCGGCAGCCCTGATATGATCTAAGTATTCATCTATTAATACAGCTCCCGAAATACAGCCTACATACAATTCAGCCTGTTCGCGAAGCTGTTCAGGAAGTGGTTTTTTTAATGCAATATCAGAAACGCTAAAATGCCCTCCCGGCCTGATCACCCTGTAAATCTCCTGCATAGTTTTACGTTTATCCGGAACCAGGTTCAACACACAATTGCTGATGACCACATCGGTCGTTTCATCATCGAGTGGGAGAGATTCGATTTCACCCAGCTTGAATTCAACATTTGTATAACCTAGTCTCGAAGCGTTTTGCCTGGCTTTATCGATCATATCCTGCGACATATCGATACCAATCACTTTACCTTCAGGACCCACTTCGGCTCTGGTCACAAAGCAATCATTACCTGCACCCGAACCAAGGTCAACCACGGTGTCGCCTTTTTTCAACCTGGCATATGATGTCGGGATCCCGCAGCCCAGCCCGAGATCTGCATCTTTATCATATCCCCTAAGTCCAATATATTCTTCAGAAATGTCCGTGTTGTCGCTGCTTTTGGCAGATTCGTCGCAGCAGCAACAGCTCTTCTTTTGAGAACTCGCTCTTGCTATCTGTGAGTATTTCTCATTTACAATTTGTTTGATTTCTTCTGATGATTTCATTCGTATATATTTAATTTTACAATCCCTATTTCGTATTTCGTAAAAATACGAAACAAATGTATAAAAAATTTTATAAACCAAAAAAACTACTGTACATTTTTTTAACCATTTCCCATTTTTCCTTATTCAGGCAATACATGATTTTGGGGGGACGGGTGGTTCCTTTAATCAATCCGGCCCTTTTTAGTTCTTTGAAATGCTGTGAGAGGGTGGACCTCGCAACAGGAAGTTCTTCAGCCAGATCACCCGTATAGCAACAAGTCTGTTTTGAGAGTAATTCGAGGATATAAATGCGTACCGGATGACTTAGTGCCCTGGCAATATCGGCCAGTTCCATCTGTTCTTCAGAAAAGAATTCCGTTGAATTTTTATAAGCCATATCTCTTATGGATAATGTTGGACAAAATTAGACAAAAAAACCGCAGCATATTACACGTTGCGGTTTTTCAACACATCTTAAAACCTAAATCACTATTTTATGCAATTGAAATCTGCCGGGCAGGTTTTACCTTTGCTTCTTCTCTTTTCGGTAGTGCAACATACAGTATCCCGTCTTTATGACTTGCTTTGATCTTTTCAGCATCAATGCTATCGGGAAGGGAAAAACTGCGTTTGAATGAATGGTAGCCGAACTCCCTTCTTCGGGTCGTTGCTGCATTGTCTTCAACCTTATGCTCTCTCTCAGATGAAATTGTCAGAACATTATTCTCAAGGTTAATATTGAAATCCTTTTTATTTAAACCGGGTGCAGCCACCTCGATGGTATAGCCCTCATCATCTTCCAGTATATTAACTGCCGGAACACTTTTAAAAGAACCATTTTCATAGAAACCGGGCATATAATCCCTGCTTAAAAAGTTATCCCAAACACCGGGAACTGACCTGTAAATTTTTGGTAACATAATTTATTCCTCCTACTATTTAAATTTTATTTTTTTTAATGGGTTCACCTTTCATTAGTCAATTCCTGTGCCAGGTACATTTTTGTTCCACAGTATGACATAATGGCGCATTATTATTCAAGGTAGCATGACAAGGTGGCATACGCTGTTCATAATTAGTATATATTTCTTGATACAAATCTCATTAATGAAGCAGATTAATTGAACTTAATTCATTTATCTTTATACGCAATAATATTAAGC
>CAYZEZ010000341.1:0-4414 GCA_964477295.1 uncultured Bacteroides sp.
AATTGCAAAAGTAATAAAAGCTGAACGGTTTTTCGTATTTTTCAACCTCCAAGGTAATTGCCTGGAGTAAATTGCTCCAGGCAAATTGCTCCAGGGTAAATGCCTGGAGTTATTAACCTGGAGGTGTTTACCCCTATAAATGGACAAAATTCAGCTCATTGCAAACGACCCATGGCTTGAACCCTATTCTGGCAAGATTTTTGAGAGGCTGGAAAGGGTCAAAAAAATGGAGGAAAAATTAATCGGAACCTCCAAGGTTTTCAAGGATTTTGCTTCAGGGCATCTCTATTTTGGCCTGCATCAGGGAAAGGACCAGTGGATCTTCAGGGATTGGGCGCCCAATGCAACACAAATATTCCTTGTAGGAGAATTTACGGATTGGAAAGAATTACCTGCCTACGAATTATCCAGGTTAAACAATGGGATCTGGGAAATAATACTTCCTCCGGATGCCCTGAGCCATGAAAACCTGTACCGATTATCAATGCGATGGGAAGGTGGTCAGGGCGACAGGATCCCGGCATGGGCCAACAGAGTGGTTCAGGATAAGGGGACCCTGATATTTAACGCTCAGGTGTGGGCACCTGCAAAGCCATATATCCAAAAGGATAGCTGGAACCAGGAAGCAAAATTTGCTCCCCTGGTCTACGAAGCTCACATCGGGATGGCCTCAGAAGAAGGAAAAGTGGCTACCTACGAGGAATTCAGGCAAAATATACTTCCGCGTGTCGTTGCCGGCGGATACAATACCCTGCAGCTAATGGCCATACAGGAGCATCCCTATTATGGCTCTTTTGGCTACCACGTATCCAGCTTTTTTGCTGCCTCATCGAGGTTTGGCACACCCGACGACCTGAAAAAGCTGATCGATGAGGCACATAGTAATGGATTGGCTGTAATCATGGACCTGGTTCACTCACACGCGGTAAAAAACCTGGTAGAAGGATTGGGGATGTACGATGGAACGCCATATCAGTTCTTTCACGACGGTTACAGAAGAGAACATGTGGCCTGGGATTCACTCTGTTTTAATTACGGCAAACCGGAAGTAATTCATTTTCTCCTATCCAATTGCAGGTTCTGGCTCGAAGAGTACCGGTTTGACGGATTTCGCTTCGATGGCGTTACCAGCATGCTATACCTCGATCACGGGCTATCGCGCGATTTTACCAGCTACGATATGTATTATGACGGGCAGCAGGATGAAGATGCCATCACATACCTGTCCCTGGCTAATAAACTGATCAAGCAGATCCATCCCCAATCCATTACAATCGCCGAGGAAATGAGCGGTATGCCCGGACTGGCAACAACACAGGAGGGCGGAGGCATAGGTTTCGACTTCCGCTTAGCCATGGGCACTCCCGATTACTGGATTAAGATCATCAAGGAACGTTCCGATGAGCAGTGGGATGTCAATGAGATTTACCATGAACTCACCAGCAGGCGTAGCGATGAAAAAACCATCAGTTATGCAGAGTCGCACGACCAGGCACTTGTGGGTGATAAAACCATCATGTTCCGGTTGGTTGACAAAGAAATGTACGATAAAATGAACATTGGCAGTAATAGTCTGGTCATCGAACGCGGACTGGCCCTGCACAAAATGATCCGCCTGGTAACCCTGGCCACTGCAGGAGGAGGGTATCTGAATTTCATGGGAAATGAGTTTGGTCACCCGGAATGGATCGATTTCCCGAGGGAAGGAAATAATTGGTCCTACCACTATGCACGCCGCCAGTGGAGTCTCGCCGACAACATCGACCTGAAGTTCCAGTTCCTTAAATGCTTCGATGCTAAAATGATCCAGCTGATAAAGATGGAAAATACTCTAAGCATTCCATGGCCGCATTTATTAATCGCGCATAACGGGGATAAGATCTTGATTTTCAGCAGAGGGGAGCTGGTTTTTGTTTTCAACTTTCATCCTAACCAGTCGTACACAGATTATGGCTTCGCAACGGATCCCGGTAAATATAAAATCATATTGAATACCGACGACTCAAAATTTGGCGGGCAACACCTGGTAGATGATCAGATTACATATTTTTCCCTGCCAGATCCTTCAACAGCGCCAAAGCACATGCTTAAGCTTTATATCCCGGCACGTTCGGCCTTTGTGCTTAAAAAGCTGCCTACAAAATCGGTGCATCAGGGCTAAATCCATTTTACCAGTGCAAAATCCTGTCTGTGAGGCAAGTCTGGATTTTTCGGAAAGATCCTGATCCCATATTTAAAAATCCCGGGCTTAAGGGGTTTAATTTCACCTGTATAGGTAACTCTGCCGTTCCCGGGTTTGCCGGGTATCAATTCCTGAGATAATGATGCTGAACTCCAATAATCATTCGGATCAAACTCCCTGATCACCAATTCCACTCCTACCTCTTCGGGTATTAATCCGTTCAGGTCAAGGACCACCTGAGCCGTGTAAGGCTGTCCAATGGTAACCGGTTCCTTTGAAATATCGGGATGGGTATAAGAGATAACACGAATACTATTCCACGACCTGGTGATGTGCTTTTTCCAGATGGAAATATCCCTGACCAATTGATAATCTTTCGATTTTATTTTTGTTGTACGCTCGTACAGCGGATTATAGAACTTCCTTTCATAATCGATAAACATCCTGTTCATAGTAAACTCAGGCGCCACTTCAGTAACCGATTTCTTAATGATCTTTATCCATTCATCAGGTACGCCTGTCTTGTTTGTAGAATAAAACCTGGTTGTTATTTCATTCTCAAACAAAGTATAAATGGTTTCCGCATCCATTTCATCCTGGAATTCCTGGTTGTCATATGCTTTCTCTTCGGGAAGGGCCCATCCTGCACCTGGCTTATACCCCTCTGCCCACCATCCATCCAGCACGCTGAAGTGCAATCCGCCGTTCATCACGGCTTTTTCGCCGCTGGTACCTGAGGCTTCCATTGGACGGGTAGGTGTATTAAGCCATATATCCACTCCCTGGATTAATTTCTGTGCCAATGAGATATCATAGTTTTGAAGGAATATCACTTTTCCAAGGAACTCGGGCATCTTTGATATCTCCACAATCCGCTTGATCAGATCCTGACCAGCCTTGTCGTTGGGATGTGCCTTTCCAGCAAAAATAAACTGCACAGGTTTATCAGGATCGTTTACTATTAAAGAAAGTCTGTCCAGGTCACTAAATAACAGATGAGCTCTCTTGTAAGTTGCAAAACGCCTGGCAAAGCCGACAGTCAGAACATCGGGCCGTAATTTTTCTTCCACCTCGCTTATGATCCTCGGATTCTCATACCTGTTTATTGAAGCTGATTTAAGACGTTCCTTAATATATGAAATCAGTTTGCCACGCTGGGAAGTACGGATATTCCAGATCTTGCTATTGGTTATTTTTTCAAACTTCTTCCACATCGTCCGGTCATCCTGTTTGCTGAGAAAATCCTCATCAATTTCGGTCTGGTAAAGATCAAGCCATGCTTCAGATATCCATGTTGGAACATGTACACCATTGGTAACATATCCAATGTGCAGTTCATCTGCTGCATAACCCTTCCATAAATCGTTAAACATTTCCTGGGAAACCTTACCGTGCAGCTTGCTAACCCCGTTCACTTCCTGTGAAAGTTTTATTGCCAGGTGACTCATAGAAAATTTCTCATTCTTGTCATCGGGATCCAACCTGCCTAATCCGACAAACTGGTCCCATGAGATCTTTAGCCGGTCTGCATAGTTTGACATATATACACGAAGGAGATCCTCGTCGAACTTATCGTGCCCGGCCGGAACGGGTGTATGGGTAGTAAACAGGGTCGAAGCCCTGACAATTTCTGTAGCTTCCTGGAACGTCATATTGTAGCTTTGGATGATCCTGTTCAACCGTTCCAGTCCTATGAAAGCTGCATGCCCCTCATTACAGTGGTACAGGTCTGGCTTTATCTTAAGTGTATTCAGGGCACGAATCCCGCCAACGCCCAGTAAAAATTCCTGCCTGAACCTGTAATCCAGGTCCCCACCATACAGATGATGCGTAATAGATCGGTCCTGTTCCATGTTTTCCTCAAAATCCGTGTCGAGCAGGTATAATTCAATGCGACCGACATCAACCTTCCAGAGCCTTGCTTTTAATAACCTGCCTGGAAGTTTTATTGAAATGGTTAGCCAGTTTCCCTGTTTGTCTCTAACAGGTATTGCAGGAGTGAGTGCGAAATCCTGAGGCACATTGGCAGCAATTTGTTCACCACCGGCTGATACAACCTGGGTGAAATAACCATACCTGTAAAGTAATCCGATCCCGACAATGCTTCGGTTATAATCGCTCGCTTCCTTTAAATAATCACCTGCAAGCAATCCTAATCCACCTGAAAAAATCTTCATACTATTGTGTAACCCATATTCCATACTGAAATAGGCAATTTTTGGCCCTTTTTTA
>CAYZEZ010000342.1:0-4412 GCA_964477295.1 uncultured Bacteroides sp.
TTAACTTCTGAGTAACCAAATTATACACAATATGCATCCCCAGCCCGGTTCCTATTTTTTTATTCGTCGTAAAGAACGGTTCAAAGATCCTGGTCAGGTTTTCTGCCGGGATGCCCCTTCCATTGTCTGAATATTCAAGATTCAGCTTATTTTTCACCACACCAGCTTCTATCCCGATTTTCCCCTCCTGTTCATCATCGAATCCATGTGTCAGGCTGTTCAATACCAGGTTGGTGATAATCTGCGAGAAAGCCCCCGGGAAACTGTCGAGCTCGAGCTTTTCGTCGATGTCCAGGTCAATTTGAATTTTCCTGCGTTTCAGCCTTGGATAGAGGCTTCGGATCACATCTTCAGTATATGACTTCAGGAAAAAATTTCGTTTCTGCTCCGTTGACTGGTCAGCGGAGACCTGCTTAAAGCTCTGGACCATATCTGCGGTCCGCTGCATGTTCGATAGAATGAGTTTTGCCGATTGATTGGCCGTATTCAGGTAATCCTTAAAGTCGGCTCTGGATATCTTGTCTTTTTTATACAGGTCTGCCATTTTTTGTGTCTCTTCCTCCAGGCTAGAGGCAGCAGTCAGGCCAATGCTCACCGGTGTGTTGATCTCATGGGCCACACCTGCAACCAAACCGCCTAATGCTGCAAGTTTCTCAGACTGGATCAACTGGGCCTGGGTTTCCTTAAGCTGGTCGAGGGTGATCTGAAGTTCTTCTTTCTGCTGCTCCAGTTCTTCTTTTTGCTCTTCAAGTTCTGAATTAGTGGCCATAACCTCCTCCTTTTGTTCCTCCAGTTGAGCATTGATGGCCATGATCTCTTCCTTCTGTTCCTCCAGTTCGGCATTAGTAGACTTGATTTCTTCGTTCTGGTCCTGGATCACTTTTGTCCGTTCTTTTACCAAGCCATCCAGTTTGATGTTTTCTTTTTTCAACCGGTTTGTTCTCCAGCGAATAATCAATAATACCAGAAGGGCTAACAGGATAACATAAAGAATATATGCCAGGACCGTCCTGTACCAGGGAGGGTTGATAATGATCCCAATCGATGCTCCTTCCTCATTCCACACCCCATCATCATTCGATCCTTTTACCCTGAACGTATATTCACCTGGTTTGAGGTCGCGGTATTCTGCATAACGCCTGGTCCCGGCTTCCACCCAATCCTCATCCAATCCCTCCATCATATATTTATACTGGTTTCCTTCGGCATGGATGTAGTTGAGGGCAACGTACTCAAATGACAGGAAGTTTTGCTTATATGAAAGCTCAACCTGTTCTGTTTCCTGCAACGACTTTTCGAGTGTTACATTCTTATATGAATACACTGGCTTATCATTGATACTCAAATTGGTTATATATACAACAGGTATAACCGTATTATCTTTTATGCTATCGGGATGAAAGACGGTCATGCCGTTAAAACTTCCAAAAAACATCCATCCATCTTCAGATTTGTAACAAGATTTCTCATGAAACACTGTCCCCTTGACCCCGTCATTCATATCATAGATTTTAACCGATTGTATAATCTCCCGAGAATATCCATCTGACAATTCCAATTTACAAAGGCCCTTTAATGTACTGATCCAGAGGTTACCTTGGTCATCTTCAAGTATTCCGCAGATACAATCATTCGGCAATCCATCCTCTAATCCAAAGGAAATAAATGTTTCATCATCCGGTTTAAATAAATTAAGTCCCGAGGTAGTCCCGACCCATATCCTCCCGTACTTATCTTCTGATATCTGCAGGACCTGGGAAGCACTTAAGCTGGTTGGATCATGCGGATCACTGGTATATCTGTTAAACTGAGGCAACTCATCCGTAAAAAATTTATCTCTTTCTGATTCTGGAAATTCAGTAATCCCTCCACTCCAAAAATGACCAAACCACATATTCCCGGACCTGTCTTCCAGGATGGTCATCGTGTTAAACATAGAACTGTAAATAGTGTCATCCGCACTACGTGGCAGGTAATGCAACTCATCCCCCTTAACATTATAAACATAGGTTCCCCATCCTCGTGTTCCTATCCATAAATAGCCATAGCTGTCTTTATAAAGAGCATCAAGTGCCGGAAAATTAAATTGAAGCGTGTCATTTATTTTATAGATGAACTGTTGACTTTTCCCGGATTGCCGGTTAAACTTAAATAGCCCACTCGAGAGTGTTCCATACCATATTGTATTATAATCATCTTCTGCTATTGATAAAATCAATTCTGGCGCATACAAGCGGTCACGGGGAGAATATTGCCTGAAAGCCGGTGATGAATTAACATCAAACTGATCCCACCTGTTTAATACTGCGCCAAAACTGCCTGCCCAGAGTGTATTGTTTTTGTCAAGAAATATAGAAGTAACTGCCGGATAATTCAATGAATTTGGATTGTTCACTTCATGATTGAAATGAAAAAACGGCTTATTCTGAGTCTTTTCAATAATATTCACACCTTCTTCGTTAATTACCCAGATGAGCCCATTATCATCGGGAAAGATTGAAAAGGCCCAGTTGCCGCCATGCAGACCTTCTGCCTTGTCTTTCAAATCAAGAAACCGGTATAAACTTTCATTTACAGGATCAAAACAATATGTACCTTTATGCCCGCCTGTTCGCAACCATATTAAGCCATCGGGATCTTCGATAATTTCGTAAAAATCAACGAAATCAAGATTTGAACTATAAGGAAAATATTTATTCGGGACCTGGTAGGATTGAAAACTATCAGATCCTTTAATGTATCTGGAAAAACCATATCTGCCGGCAACCCATAGGACTCCTGATTCGTCAACCATCATATTGATTATCCTGTCATCAATAATACTATTACTTCGTGCCGGATCATGCCGGAAATGCTCAAACGTCCCTTTATCCTTATCAACCAGTTTATTCAGTCCACCTCTCCAGGTAGCAATCCACAGGGACCCATCCTCGTCCAGGATCACATTCTCAACAATGTCAGAACTTAAGCTTTGGGGATTATCAGGATCATGACGGAAGTTTTTAATCGTTCCGGATGAAGGATCATACATATACAGGCCATTTGAAAGGGCAGGCAGCCAGATTGTCCCATCCTCCTCTTCTGCTAACTGGTCTCTTAATACCTGATAAACCCAATAGGTATTGTTATACTCAATCCCGGTTGGTGTAAATTCATAACTATCTGTACTAAAAGTATATACCCTGTTTTGTGTATAAATCCAGAAAAGCCCGCCGGCATCCTGGTATATTCTGAAGTACTGATTATTAGCAGGATCAGCATTATCTATATTATAAACGTGAATCTGGTCCCTGGCGCGATCATACCGGTACAAACCATTCTGGCCCCCGAACCATAAATCACCCTGGTGATCTTCAATAATTGAATAAACATATTCAATGGGAGCTGACTTACCGTCCGGCAATTGCATCCTGACATTTTTAAAGGAGTATCCATCATAGACATCCAGACCATACTGTCCCCCGACCCAGACAAATCCGAACCGATCCATATAGCCCGAGGCTAAAAATGCCGAAGACAGGCCTTGTTCAGATCCCACATGTTGGATCTTGAACTTGTTTGGATTGTCAATGGGGTCGAGGACTTTCTGGGAATAAACTGAAATTTGGAGCAGCAGCAGGGCTGCGATGAAAGATTGTAAGATGATTTTGGTATTCATGGTTCTTTGATATTGTTACAAGTTACAGGTTACAGGTTGCAAGTTCTTTACTTCATAAATCAAAAATCGTTAAATGTTTCATTCGCGAGGGCGGTTGCGATTGTGGCCCTGTGCATTCCGAGCAATCATTATTCTTAAATCAATTTGGATACACAGGAATTTTAATTTTAAACATGGTCCTTAAGCCCACCTCACTTGTACATTCTATGGTACCTTTTAATTTCTGAGTAATCAAATTGTAAACAATATGCAGCCCAAGACCTTTTCCTATTTTTTTGTTCGTTGTGACAAAGGGCTCAAAAATTTTGCTCAGGATTTCTTCTGAGATCCCCTTGCCATTGTCTGAATAACCCAGGGAAAGTATTCCATCCACCAGCCTTGCTTTTATCACGATAGTCCCTTCTTCCTTTTCCTCAAATCCATATGATAAGCTATTCAAAACCAGGTTAGTAATTATCTGTGAAAAAGCCCCCGGGAAGCTGTCAAGTTCGAGTTTCTCGTCTATATCAAGGTCAAAATCTATCTTTCTGTCCTTCAACCTGGGATACAGGCTCCGGATAATATCTTCGGTATATGACTTAAGTAAAAATTTCCGCTGTTGCGCAGTGGACTGGTCGGCTGAGACCTGTTTAAAGCTCTGAACCATCTCAGCGGTCTGCTGCATATTGGACAGGATCAGCAGGGCCGACTGGTTGACCATATTCAGGTAATCCTTGAAATCGGCCTTACTGATTGTCCCTTCCTTGTAATATTC
>CAYZEZ010000343.1:0-4388 GCA_964477295.1 uncultured Bacteroides sp.
CTGAGATTCGATCCTTTATTCACTGTTCTGGATTGCCTGCGGTTTCCGCTGAAACCGCCAAATGAACCGAATACATCACCAAATATATCCCCGAAATTGGCAAAAATATCATCAATTGTCATCCCCTGACCACCAAATCCTCCACCTGCGCCACTCAGTCCTGCATGTCCGAACTGATCATATCTTGAACGCTTGTTGTCATCCCTCAATACTTCATAAGCTTCAGCTGCCTCCTTAAATTTATCTTCAGCACTTTTATCGTTGGGATTTTTATCGGGATGGTATTGGATGGCCTTTTGCCGGTACGCTTTCTTTATCTCTTCCTTGGAAGCACTGCGAGGTACTTCTAATATTTCATAATAATCTCTTTTTGCCATTGGAGGCTCCTGTGTATTAATAAATGACAATCATTACTCGCCGACCACTACCTTCGCATATCGAATCACCCTGTCATTCAGGATGTAACCTTTTTCTATAATATCGACCACCTTTCCTTTCAGGTTCTTATTAGGTGCAGGGGTTTTTGTTACCGCATCATGAACATCGGTATCAAATTCTTTATGGAGAGCATCGATTTCCTTAACGCCCTGCTGGCTGAGATAGTCCCTGAACTTGTTATAAATTAATTCAATCCCCTGCCGCACTGCATTAATATCATCCGTATCACCCATAGAATTCATGGCTCTTTCAAAATCATCCATAACCGGCAACAGGCTGGTGTAAATTTCCGTACCTGCAAATTTTGTCAGATCCATCCTTTCTTTTAAGGTTCTTTTTCTGTAATTGTCGAAATCAGCAGAAAGCCTCAGGTATTTATCCTGTTCTTCTTTCAGTTTCTCTTCAACCTCTTTTCCCTTACCGGGTTTCTTTTTGCCCGGTTTAGAGGTTGTTTTTTTCTTTTTTGCTTCAGCCCCCTTTTTCTCCTCCGGTTTTTTTTCGCCACCTTCCTCTTCTGCATTTACCTGTGGATCTTTATCTTTTAAATCCTCCGTAGCCATATTGATTATCTGTTATAATTTTCTGTATTTATCTTAAATCCGGGTTGCGGGTTACAAGTTACCAGGTGTCTTCTGTTAAGTTTGCCAACAACCCATACCCCAACCCCCATACTCTCAGCCCGCGACTCACGACTCACGATCAAAGTTTACGCCAAATGCCATTTCAGGACAAAATGGCAGTCTGAAAAATATTTGAATAGAAAATGTTGCAGGAATCTGTCAGAAATGGTTACTTAAGAAGTTCATTAAGTTTTGTGCGAAGCGCTTCGCCCCGAAGGTTTTTCGCAATAATCACACCATTTTCATCTACCAGGAAATTAGAAGGAATTGAATTAACAGAATACTTTTGTGCAGCCCTGTTGCTCCATCCAAGCAAGTCGCTGACATGATATTCCCATTCAAGATTGTCTTTCTCGATCCCGTTTTTCCAGGAGTCTTTGTTTTTGTCGAGCGAAACACTGTAAATAGTGAACCCCTTTCCTTTCGTGAAATCCTTGTCTTTGAAATCATGGTATGCTTTTACCAGGTTTGGATTTTCATACCGGCATGGCCCGCACCATGATGCCCAGAAATCAATCAGCACAACCTTCCCCCTCAGGGATGATAAGGCAATGGCCTTTCCATCTGGTGAATCCTGGCTGATTTCAGGTGCCACATCCCCGATATTTGTCCCTTCTTTAAATGGGCTTTCGAAACCAAACAGCATAATTGATGCAATGACCAGGGTAAACAAGTATCTGAATTTTTTCATTTTAATCCATTTAATTAAACCGTGACTTGTGATTTATGAGTCGGGAAACGCCGAACGCTGAATGCCGAACGCTTTCCCGGGTTCGAATATAAGAAATTAATCTTCGCGGGTTATGGATGCCCCTATTTTTAACAATCGTTTATCAATTTGCTCATAACCCCTGTCAATCTGTTCAATATTATGGATGGCGCTGGTACCTTCTGCCGATAAAGCAGCAATGAGCAGTGCGACACCGGCGCGGATATCAGGAGAGGACATTTCGGTAGGTCGAAGCTTGTACTGCCTGTTCAGCCCTATAACAGTAGCCCTGTGCGGATCACACAATATGATCTGGGCGCCCATATCGATAAGCTTGTCGACGAAAAAAAGGCGGCTCTCAAACATTTTTTGATGAATCAATACGCTGCCCCGGGCCTGGGTGGCGACTACCAGGAAAACGCTCAGCAGGTCAGGTGTAAGGCCGGGCCAGGGTGCATCGGCAATCGTCATTATTGATCCGTCAATAAAGGTCTCAATTTCATAACATTCCTGGGCTGGAATGAACAGGTTGTCACCTTGCTGTTCGATTTTAATTCCCAGCCTCTGAAATGATTCTGGTATGATCCCAAGGTTTGAAAGGGACACGTCCCGAATGGTTATTTCAGATTGCGTTAGGGCAGCCAGCCCGATAAAACTTCCTACTTCGATCATGTCCGGCAATAAGGTGTGTTCGCATCCCGACAAAGAGTTAACACCTTTAATCGTAATCAGGTTTGAGCCAACCCCTCTTATGTGAGCTCCCATCGAAATAAGCATCTTGCAGAGTTGCTGAATATAAGGCTCACAGGCAGCGTTATATATCGTTGTTTCTCCTTCAGCCATCACAGCCGTCATTATTATATTGGCTGTGCCGGTAACCGATGCTTCATCGAGAAGCATATAGGTCCCTCTCAGGTTATCCCCTTCCACGTGGTAAAAACCTGTATCCTGGTGATAATTAAATATGGCTCCAAGTTTCTCAAAACCAATAAAGTGCGTATCCAGGCGCCGCCTGCCGATCTTATCACCCCCGGGCTTGGGAATAAAACCTCTCCCGAAGCGCGTTAACAATGGCCCAAGGATCATAATGGACCCGCGGAGGCTGGAACTGATCTGCCTGTACTCATCGGTAAGCATAAAATCGATATCGATCTCGCTGGCCTGAAAAGTATACTTATGGTCACCGGTTTTTTCAACCTGGCAACCCAGTTTCCCGATCAGCTCGATCAGGTGGTTCACATCCCGGATATCGGGGATATTATTCAGGGTAACTTTTTCGGAGGTAAGCAGTGTGGCGCAAATAATTTGAAGGGCTTCGTTTTTGGCTCCCTGCGGGAACAACTCTCCTGCAAGTGGTCGACCACCATTAATTATAAAGGTGCCCATGTGCGAAAAGTGTTAGAAACAATAAAGAAGACAGTACTATTTCTTTTTCGGATTTCTTCTTTTTTTTGCTTTGTACAGGATATCCCGGGTTTCTGACAGTTTTAGGTTTTTGTCGGCCACAATCTTGCCCTTCGACAGTGTTTTCAGGTCGTCAAAAATAATATTATCTTCCACTGCCTCCCTGTTCCAGGTCAGGTAACATTTCTTCATGTGATTGGCAATCAGACTAATAAGCATCTCGCGCTCTTCCCCTTCCGGGTATTCAGATGCCTGGTCGATCAACAGCTCAATGATCTTACCATAGTGCTTCCATCGAATCTTCTGGCTGCCGTAAGGGATGGATTTTGGCTTTTCATACAACACTTCCGGTACAGGTGCTTCATAGGGTGATTCAATATCAAGTTTAAAATCTGACATGATGGCCAGGTGATCCCATAACTTGTGTTTGAAATCTGCCACATCGCGCAGGTGAGGATTCAGGTTACCCATAATGGCAATGACAGCCCTCGATGCTTTATTGCGTTCATCCCGGTCCTCAATGGTCATAAGGTGATCGACCATCATCTGTATATTTCTTCCATATTCCGGCAGGACAAGTTTCTTTCTCTGTGTATTATAGTTATAGTTCATGAAGTAGATTTTTGCAAATCTAAGGAAAATACTGGGAACTCAGAATAATGAATGTCGAATATTGAATTAAGAAGTACTTCATTATTCATAATTCGATATTCGATATTCAATATTCGTTCAATTTCTAAATGGAAAGAAGTAACTGAATTATATAGTCTTAACGATCTTCAGCTTGGCGAACTTGAGTAGCAGCTGCTTCTGTCCTGCCTCCCTGAAAAAAACTGTGGCTTTTCGGTTGGTGCCATCCCCTTCCAGGGCTATTATTTTGCCCTTTCCGAATCTCGGATGCTCCACTTCCATCCCCATCTGGATATTGAATGGATCATCCGCTTCAAAAGATTTCCGTGGTGCCTGATCCTTATTAACCTCTTTATACTTTGACCAGTTGCCTGCTTTTCCGGGTGCTGCAGGTTGTTTTTTCGGCATACCGGTTGCCGGTCTTTTAGCAGGCCTGGTAAACCGGTTGGTATGAATACCCATGGGCTGGTTTAGCACAGGTCTCTCAATAGATTCCGCTCCCGACATATGGACAGGATCGATCTCTTTCAGAAAACGGCTGGGAGTGCAATTCAGCAGGACGCCCCATTTGTACCGGGACGAGGCAT
>CAYZEZ010000344.1:0-4385 GCA_964477295.1 uncultured Bacteroides sp.
GGCAGATAACAGAATTATTGAAACCATGGGGTCAATAACAAAGGTTGAAAAACTACAGACCCTGAATAGCAATGTCCTGGAGAATACATTGGCCCTGGATGAAATTGAACCATTTCCCGGGTATCATGGCACCAATTTGCCAACAGGTTATAATACGGCAACCGTATACATGGTTACAAAGAAAAAAGTATCTACAATTCGTATCCTGCGGATGACACAGAATATTAAAAAATATACCAAGGAAGAATTCAACGGAACTTCAGCTACCGTTTCAATCAATAATAATGTTTTCAATTGTATCAGGATCAGGCATATAAATGGTTATGGCATTGTTCCGGGCTTACAAAAAAGCTATATGCATGAGGGAGTGAATTTCATGAAGAAAAAAAGCATAAACGGCGAAGGTATCATCGAAGTGAATAAGCATTTTGAGCTCGAAGAATGTGGCGACGGAATTTATAAGGACCTTGAAGATCCGCTGATGCATTATATCCGGATACCAACTCATCTTAATTGGAACCAGTTCCTCGAAATTACGACCTCAATAAAAAGAAATATTGATGATCTGAGTTTTGATGGTGCTCTCGGGGCCATCTATCTGAAGGAAATTATCGATGTAGTCAGAATATTTACTAAAGATATGACAACAGATAATTTGAAAAAGATCCGAAACCTTTACCTGGAAGAATTGAAGAAATAGTATAGGAGGATTTCAAAAGGGTATATCGGTCATCCCGAACCAGATTCGGGATGACTCATCTGCTATTGTTTTTTAACTTTACTCGAGTCGACCAGTTTGTAAAGTTTGTCTGAACGCCTTATAACCTCATCCACCCGGATAGAGAAATGTTCTCCTTTCTTAGTGTGTTCCACCTGTTTCCCGTCAACCCTGATTTCTTTAACCGGTATCTGAATTACCCCGGTTGTAGGTCCCGTAATCAATATCTCGTCCCCGGTATCAAGAGATCCGGTTTCTATAAGGAATTCGGCTACCTTAATACGATCGAAATAATTGATCCCTTTGCCCAGGTAAATTTTACGCCTGGTCGCAGCTGAACCATATACCTGGCTCCATTCTCCCATGGTCCTGCCCCGGTAGTAACCATCCCAAAAACCCCTGTTGAAAACAGAGGAGAGTCTTTCGGTCCAATGATCAATTTTTTCTTTGCTGGTCGTTTTATTTAAATAGGCCTCGATAGCTTCAGCATAACAAGAGGTTACAGTCTTAACATATTCAGGCGAACGTGCTCTTCCTTCGATTTTCATTACCCGCACACCCGCATCGAGAATCTGATCCAGGAAGGAGATGGTACAAAGGTCTTTAGGAGACATGATGAATTCATTTTCAATTTCAAGTTCCTTGCCTGTCTCCTTTTCAGTAACGATATATGATCTCCTGCATGCCTGCAGGCATGCTCCCCTGTTTGCTGATTTATTATACTGATGCAGGCTCATATAGCATTTTCCGGATATGGCCATACAGAGGGCTCCGTGAATAAATAACTCTATTCTGATCAATTCTCCTGAGGGTCCGGTAATGGACTGTTCCTTAATCTGAGTTGCGATATCTTTTATCTGGTTGAGTGATAATTCTCTTGCCAGCACAGCAACATCGGCAAAGGGGGAATAAAATTTCAGTGATTCAATATTACTGATGTTAAGTTGTGTTGAAAGATGGACTTCGAGGTTTTTTTCCCGGGCTGATGCGATGACAGAGGGATCGGAAGCAATTACTGCGGAAATATCAGCATCTTTTGCCCTGGAGATAATTTCTTTTACCTGACTCAATTCATTCTCATAAATAATAGTATTCAATGTCAGGTAGGTATTTATACCACTGCCCTTTGCTATATCGGCAATTTTCTCAAGATCTTCAACAGTAAAATTGAAAGATGACCGGGCACGCATATTCAACTTCTCTATACCAAAATATATCGCATCAGCCCCGCCCTGGATAGCTGCTGCGAGAGATTCAAAGGATCCGGCCGGAGCCATTAATTCTATGTCTTTACGCTCCATAACTCATTAATAGGCAATACAAAAATAGGGTTTTGATCCTGGCCCGACAAACGAGCGTGTCAGATCATTGTTTTAAGCACAATTCTAATGGTAGTACCCTTTAGAGGGTCGGATTGATGCACAAATATTTTCCCGTTGTGATAGGATTCAATAATTCTTTTAGCCAGGGAAAGACCAAGTCCCCAACCTCGCTTTTTCGTAGTATATCCCGGCTTGAAAATGGTTTTTTGTTTCGACTTCGGGATGCCTTTACCGGTATCATGTATATCGAGGAAAAGATTATTTGCATTTACTCTAACAGATATTTTAATAATCCCCTTCCCTTCAGTAGCATCTATTGCGTTCTTGCAAATGTTTTCAATCACCCATTCAAATAACGACAAATTGACGGGTGCCTGGATCGAATCCTTATCAGGATTGAAAACAAAAGTAACCTGATCCGATGTTCTTGTTTTAAGATATTTTAATGTATTATTCAGAATTTCAATAATATCCTCATTTTTCAATTTGGGTTTGGAGCCGATCTTTGAAAACCGTTCTGTTATTATTTCCAATCTTTTAACATCGTTTTCCAGCTCAGAAATTAATTCATTCTCAGGTTGTTTTTCTTTAAGTAATTCCACCCATGCAATCAGAGACGATGTTGGAGTCCCCAATTGATGAGCAGTTTCTTTTGACAATCCCAGCCATACCTGGTTCTGTTCTGCTTTCCTTGAACTGCTAAAAGCAAAATAGGCGACGAGAATGAATAAAAGGATCACACCCAATTGCAGGTAGGGATAATAAGAAAGTTGACGCAACAAATATGAATTTCGATAATAGATATAATTAATATTCCCCCCTCCCAGATCCATCGGGATGGGATCATTTTCACTTTTCATCTTCTCGAGCTGGTTCCTCAGGTATTCGGGATTCCTGCTGCGTAGAGAATCCAGATTTCTCTGTGCATTAATGTTCTCATTTGCATCAACCCACATTACCGGAATGGTAGTATTATTAGTAAGTACATCCACTAAAAAATCCAGGTCCTGGTTATCAAGGCTTACGTCGGCCAGCCTTTTGGTTGCTTCAGCCCAGAGTTTAACTTTTTTTTGCTCTTCAATGGCCAGGTCCCTGACCAGTTGATTTGTGTACCATAAAGAACCAACGCCGATAATTACAGCAAAAATAAACAGGAGTAATTTCCATTGTTGTTTTCTATTATAGATATCCATATTATTTTTTTCTTCTTTTTCTTCTGTCCGTTGTTACCCCGTTTGCTTCTTCTTTTTTCCCGTCATCATCGTCCCATTCAATGATAAATGACTGATTGGTTTTTCCTTTCTTAAGCGTTGTATCCGTAATTTCCTCATCATCATCCCATTCAATAATAAAATTTGGCTTGTTCTTTTCATCCTGATTTGATAATCCTGCTGTGTCACCTTTGAACAAACCAAATTCCTCATTCAATATTGTTTTGAGTTCGCTTTTTTCTTCAATCATGCGTTCTTTGACCGATTGAATGGCACTTTTTCTGTCATAACTTATATCATAATCTTCAGGTGTTCCCTTTATTGACAGATATAATTTTGTCCGGCCCAGTCCATCATCCTCAACTACTCCAAATTCCTGCTGGTCTCTTCTGTCGTTCCTGGTCTTATTTGACAGTATTTCCGAAAGGTCTACGACCATTTTATAGTCAAAATTATTATTAAAATTATGAATTCCGGAAACTGAGATGTTGAATGCGGATGAATGAATGTCCATTTTAGGAATGACAACTTCACTATTCCTGATAAAAATCTGGTTAGATAAGGTTGAAAAAGTTATGTGCTCTAACTCTTTTACTTCAATAAATTGTGAAAGTCCCATCATGGGTTCGAAATGGATCAATTCGCCATTTTGAATTTCTACATCAGATTCTGTTAAAATGGATTCATATACAATTTTCTGTGATTTATCAAATTGAGCATAAAAATCGATTGTGCCAGTTAGCGAACCTTTCAGATGATGGTCCTGTATAAAGGTTTGACCAAAATTATTGCACGAATAAAATAATTCCGAAATATCTATTTTTTGAACAGTAGATTTTAACCTTAAACTATACTCGAGGGCTTCGGTTTGTTCATAGAATCCATCTCCTGTGACCTGACCCTCCATTGAGGAAAACTGAAAAGAATTTAACAATATCATTCCGGGCTGGTAAACCAGATCTCCTCTGACATTTTCGGCAGTGAATCCTTTAAATTTCAGTTTATCAAGCCAATACCTTGATTTTATATAGAGATGATCAGGAAAAACAGCAGTAGAAACAGTATCATTGGTATTTTCAGTTTGTTCCTGAACAAAAAGACTGTCTAAAATTATCCCGTCAGAATATACCTCCA
>CAYZEZ010000345.1:0-4354 GCA_964477295.1 uncultured Bacteroides sp.
ATTTTTCATTTATCCGGCCTGATCTGATGGTGACGGTAACCGATCCCCACAGGGCGGGTCATGAACTGAATTATTATCCCGGAGAAGTGACTCTCCGGCAGGCCGATGTGGTGGTCATAAACAAAATGGATACATCGGATGCGGATGCCATACAGGTTGTAAGGGAGAATATTGAGAAAGTGAATCCGGGAGCCACGGTAATTGACGGGGCTTCCCCGATACGTGTCGACGATCCTTCATTGATAAAGGGAAAGCGGGTGCTTGCCATTGAAGATGGCCCAACCCTTACACACGGTGAAATGAAGATAGGTGCAGCAGTTGTAGCCGCACGGAAATTCGGCGCTGCGAAGCTGGTCGATCCGAGACCATACCTGGTTGGAAGGATGAAAGAAACTTTTGATATCTATCCGGGTATCGGTGTACTGCTGCCAGCCATGGGATACGGGGAAGAACAGTTAAAGGACCTTGAAACAACCATCAATAACACAGATTGTGATTCTGTAATAATAGGTACACCCATCGATTTAAACCGGCTGATTAAGATAAACAAACCAACAACAAGGGTTTACTACGATCTGCAGGTGATCGGCCATCCTGATCTCGAGGAAGTGCTGGAGGCTTTTTTAAATGAGCTGAAATGAGCTAAAATTTGAAATTTGGATTTTAACTATAATTATGTTTGCATTTCGACTCACGGTCTAACAATATCTCTTAGCCTGGCTTTTGGAATAACCTTTAAGGATTGAATTTTTCCATCCCGGAATTCACATTCAACAGTGGTATTTCCGGGTGCATGCAGTTTAAAATGGACATCCCATGTTTCAGGCCAGGCCGGGAATAAGTAAATTTTATCTTCAACGGATTGCAATAACATTTCCTGTAAACCAATCATACCTGATCCTCCGTGGTTATGGTCAGGTACCCAGTCAAATCCAGGTCCCCAGAAGGCAGGAAAACGTCTGCCTGAATCCTGCAATTTTAACAGGATTAATTCTGTTGCTTCTTTGGTGAGCCCCAGCCGGGCAGCAAATATATTGTCCTGTTTCCAGCCAATGTAATCTCTGAAACGGACTACATCAGGATCATATTTCCATGTATTCAGTGCCCATTCAATATCGGGTTGACCCACTCCATAAATTCCCCAGGGAAAGACAGGGTAAAGCTGGGGGGATTCTGTATTGTTAACTCTCTCCCAGGATTCTGCCGGTGCTATTGTTTTATATCCATCCATCACACGGAAAGGGATTGGAGGGATATGCTTTAGCATTTCTTTCCATGCTGTCCGTTTTTCCGGAGTTAAATAATCATCCGGCAATTCAAGTAATTTTTTCAGGACTGTCTTCAATGCAGCAATGGTGGGAGTTGCGTTTTTAGTCAATTTATATGTTTCACAAGCCGAACCGGGATAAAGGACCAGGTGATCGTGTTCATCATACATATCGTTTCCTTGTTCAAGAGCTAGGTGTTTATAATGCTCATTGAAAAAAGTCAGGCAGCTTTCAATGAGCGGGATATACAGAGAGATATCCTTGCCGGCATAACGATTCGTTTCAAGAATCATCAGGCAAAATTCAAGGGCTGTGTCCCATTGGTATTCAAGCCATTTATTGTATTGTAATCCTGGTGGATATCCTTCCGGCCGGTTCCATCCATATTCAGTGCAATTTGGCAACCCGAAATTTTCAAGCTGCTCGGTAAAACAAGCTCCCTGGTGATTCCAATATATTTGACTCCGCATTTCTGCATTACCCAGCGACCGGAGATAGAAATCAAATTGGGGCTTCATATAGTCAAAATCTCCGCTTTTAAGCATTGGAAAATAAACGAGTCGCTGGTTCTGAGCAGTCATGGTACCTCCTCCCCAATTCCGGTGGTCGGGGGTGAAATCCATGGTCGAATCCACCAGGCAGGGATCATATGTAAACAATCCTCCGTTGAATTTCGTTGGATATTGACCATACGCATTACAACCAAGCATATACCTGAACAGCTGGTAATTTCTGCCCACCTTCCATTCAGCAGATTGAATATCCGTACGACCGGGTTGAATAAGTATGAAACTCCGGTCCCAATATTGATGCCACCATCTCCGGGTTTCATTAAAAGCTTTCTTCCTGTTCAGCCCGGGATCACTCATTACCCGGGTAAGGCCTGATTTCCATTCTCCGATGGTTTCCGGGGTACCGGTGTGAAGATAGATATCAATATTGTGTTCCTTTTGTGGAGTATCACACTGAAGTTTCCATGCTTTAAAATCAGTTTCCAGGTACCGGCCTTCAGAGGTCCCGGCAGGATGTAAAGCAGATCCTGTTAAAAAACCTCCAAAGGTCAGGTCTTTAAGCGGATTAAACATGTGCGGTTTAAGGGAGTCTAATCCCTGCTGTTTTACAGTAACGTCGAATACAGAATGATCATTCCTATTCCTGTGATAAAACATTACCCCGTTATTATCGAAACCAATTTCATCTTTAAACAATATTACCTCTCCCCGGGGAGCCCATTTGTATGAATTGGCATTGTTCTCTCTTCCATGCAATGTCCGGTCGCGGTATCTCCAGCTTTCGTACCATACCTCAGTTGTAACCTCCTTATTGGCATTTATCTCGATATGGGCCACAGGATGATATACATCTACCCATACAAGAATCTGTGATGAAAAGTCTCCATCGGAACCGGTAATTTGAATGCATCCGTTCCGGAGATCTAATTCCTGTTTGAACGATGATCCACTGAATGGATCAGGTGTCAGCTTAAGCCTGATCCTGCCTAATTTTAAAAATGCATTGTTTTCATCGAATGTGCCGCTTCTTGACATATACATAAATACCTGGCCGCTTTCAACCCACACATTCATTCCGATATCTCCGCCTCCGCAGGGCATAGATTCGCCGGAGTTTTTGCTCTGACTTTCCCATTTGATATTATAGTTACTGACTTCTTCAGGATGGATAAAGGCTTTGCAAGAAACCAATCCGGCGATAATCAGTATGAAAAGTATTCGGGTTATCATTTTAAGTTATTTCCCGTTCAGTGTGTTTCCTTGTGAAATATTTCGCTTCTCTCTATTCATTTTCAAACTAACCAGCCACGCGATGAAAAAACCCGTAAGAAAAATGGTTATTGTACCCAGCACGATAACAAGGTAGCTATGGATTTTGCCCCCGGGGATATCTTCACCAAACATAAGCGGACCTGCACTCAGCCAGAGAATAACCAGGATGCCTGCAATGACTCCTATCACCGGACCAGTCATATGCCTGATCCTTGAAAATGTACCTAGCAAAAACAAACCGAGCATTCCCCCGCTGAAAATGGAAGCCAGCTTCCACCAGGTGTCCAGGACACTCTTAACATTGATCATGGCCATTCCAATTAAAATGCCAAGAGAGCCTATAATGAAGGAAGATATATACAATACTTTCATCGATTCTTTATCAGAGGATGATTTCCTGAAATACCGCTGATAATAATCGGTCAGAATGACCGTTGCAGAGCTATTGAAGCTCGTTGAAACGGTACTCATCCCGGCTGCAAAAATGGAGGCAACCAACAGGCCGGAAATACCAGCCGGTAATTCAGTCACGATGAAAAAGGGAAAGATCTTATCGCTGTTCCCGGCATTCAGTAAATCTGCAGGCAGTTGCCCGGCTCCTGAAGTATAGAAAGAATACAATGCAGTGCCAATAAAGAGAAATATCATAGAAACCGGAATATATAACATCCCCCCCAGAAAAGCAGATTGCCTTGCTTCCCGGTCATTTCGTGACGCCATATATCGTTGCACATAGTTCTGATCAATCCCAAAATTCTGGAGGTTAATGAATATACCATAAACCAGAACAACCCAGAAGGTTGATTCTGAAAATGAACCACTTAAGCTACCCAGGCTGAATTTATGGTTTGCTTCAGCAATAGAAAATAATTGTCCGGGACCTTCCGGCATCCGGAACAGGATAATGATTGCACACAACAGCGCACCGGTGATCAGCAGTATTCCCTGGATGGCATCTGTCCACACAACGGCACTGAGTCCGCCAAGCATGGAGTACAGCATGATGGTTATCCCCGTGAGGATAATGATAATCCTGAGATCCCATCCAAAAAAGGTATGTAAAGCAAGCGCCAGAAGGTATAATATCGTTCCTGTGCGCATCAATTGCGTTAACAGGTAGCAAACTGAGACATAAATGCGGGCCCAGGGGCCGAACCTTTCTTCAAGATATGTATATGCCGACGGACTGTTGGCCTTCCTGTACAAGGGGATGAAATACTTAACGGCTACCAATGCTGCTGGACGAACTGCGAGCCCTGGGGCAGCCGCGCCTCCAGGTGCCGCTTCGACCCGACGCGCAGC
>CAYZEZ010000346.1:0-4351 GCA_964477295.1 uncultured Bacteroides sp.
GCAGGGGTTCCGGCAGATTGCATCCAGTCATGAACAATATCATTGAAAGGAAGAAAAGTGTCTTCATCCAGGCAGTGAAAAGTTAAATTAAACATATGTTGAAAATAACCATGGCCATTAATCCTTAAAACATTTAATAGCAAACCATGGTACAAAAAATAACCCAAATAGGACAAGGCCTGCTGTTAGCAACAACTTTGCTCCCGGAAGGTTTAACTGGGTAAACATAAGGCCCATAATTGGCAGCAAACAAAATATTGCCCCCACAACATACATTATCCTTTTATCAAGGTTATAAAAGATGATCAGGGATATACCCAACAAGAGCAGGCTGATTACCAGAATATAATTGCTGTATGGTAGTTCATTAAGCATAAACAATAACCCCAGAATTAAAACCATTATTGAAAGGGCTGCGGAAGCAATAGCAGTAAGTTTCATATCAGTCTTTAAAGTTCTTACTCGTATTCAATATAAAAGTAAAACGAATATAAGAATTACGAAAGTAATGATTCTCCAATAATATAATTAAATGGCGGAATGTATTTTTAGTATGATAAACAGACAAGAGTGATTGATGGTAAATAAATATTAATGCTACAACGTATAATATCCTGACACGAGTCTGAATGTAACTAAAGTAAACCCGGATATTTAAGAAAGATTCATTGGATTTAGAAAAAAGCAAGTTAATTTTACGTACATACCAATATTCCAGGAGGCAATCTTAATCTAAATTCGTGATGGAAAATCAAACCGAAATAGCCATCAGTGTCAGGAGCCTGACCAAATTCTATAAAGATCTGAAGGCTGTCGACAACCTTACTCTCGACATCAGGAAGGGGGAGGTGTTTGGTTTTCTGGGACCGAATGGTGCTGGCAAATCCACTTCAATCAATATGATATGTGGATTGCTTAAACCTACAGTAGGAGAGGTGTATATAAATGGAAAGAAAACGACAGGTGTAGCCAGTAAGAACCTCAGGGCAAAGGTCGGAATTTGTCCCCAGAATATTATTATCTGGCCCAAGCTAACGTGTTATGAGCAACTTGTATTCATCGCAAGGATGTATGGTATTTCATCAAAATCAGCCAGGAGCAGGGCTGATGGATTGCTCGACCAGCTTGGCCTTGCCGAGAAAAGGAATAAACTGGCAAATACACTGTCCGGGGGAATGAAACGCAGGTTAAATGTGATGATGGCGCTTATGCATGATCCGGAAATTGTGATTTTTGACGAGCCCGAAGCTGGATTGGATCCACAGAGCAGAATACTGGTCAGGGAATTTATTATTAAAACGGCTACGGATAAAACAGTGATTTTCACAACGCACAACATGGATGAAGCTGACCGGGTATCTGACCGCGTGGCAATTATTGATAAAGGTGTTCTTTTAAAACTCGACACCCCCTTTAATCTGAAAAAATCGATTGGTGAAGGAGATATTATGGAACTGAACATAGTTTATGAAGATGAAAAATCATTTGCCCTGGCAATGGAAAAGCTTGAAAAAATGGATCTGAAAATTATCAGAACAGAACAGAAATTAATTCTTGTATCAAGAAATATCATTACAAAAGTCCATGATATCTACAGCATATTTGAGGATGAAAATATTCAAATCACCGAATTGAACATGCGGGAGAATACACTGGAAGATGTTTTCATTCATTTAACAGGAAGGGGGTTAAGGCAATGAAGTGGTACCATGTCTTTATTAAGAGCTTCAGGGAGCAGATAAGGGATTACTGGATTCTTTTGATCGTTGCGTTTCTGGCGCCGTTTTTCATTTTTGTATACTACCTGATGATAGAAACGGAAAATCCCGATTATGATGTATTGCTGGTAAATAAGGATAAAGGCAGCCTTACTATTCCAGGACTTCAACTGAATCTTGGCGACAGCCTCATTTCATTCCTGGAAAATAAGGCAGGACAATATGAAGAGATATTTTTAAATTATTATCGCGAAGAAAACAGGGAAGATGCCATAAACAAAATCAAAGATGAAAAAGCAGATGTTATGCTGGTAATTCCTGAAGATTTTACCCTGTCGGTTTTATCTGTTCCTCCCCGGGATTCAGGGCCAGCCATCTTGGAGCTGGCGGGCCACATTACCAATATGCATTATATAATTGGTGCTGTCTGGACCGAAGAGTTATTTAACCAGTTTTTGATTTTATCGACAGGCATGGAACTGCCTGTTAAGTGGGTTGAAACCAGGCTTGGTTATTCAGGTGAGCGGACAGAGTTTGAATTATATGTACCTGGAATGCTGATCCTGGCCATTATCATGATGATGTTTTCGGCTTCTGCCGCAATAGTCCGTGAACCTGAGATCCAGACATTAAAGAGACTTAAGTTATCCCGTTTGTCTGCTTTTGAATTTCTTGCCGGAGTGTCCCTGGTACAGATCATTGTGGCAGCGATTTCACTTGCCCTTGCCCTTCTCACAGCGATTGGACTTGGATATAAAATCATCCCCGGCACATTATGGTTCCTTATTTTGGTATCATTTCTGACAAGTTTGTCGGTGATCGCCTTCAGCCTTATTTTTGCTGCTTTTTGCCGGTCGATTAAAGACGTAGCCATTATCGGCACTTTCCCATTGTTAATCTTTATGTTTTTTACAGGGGCTGCCATGCCGGTGAGTGGAGGAACCCTGTTCACAATCGGCAGTTTTGATTTCAATGTGAATGGAATACTTGCACCCTCACATGCAATCTCAGCACTGAATAAGGTGTTGGTTATGGGACATGAGCCTGCAAGGGCAATACCTGATATTTCGGCATTGGTCATTCTTACCGTGATCTATTTTATTCTGGGTGTCTGGATCTTTAATAAACGACATATGCGGGTCGTGTGAAATAGTTTTCCGTCACCAGTCGGCAATGGAAGAATAAGTATACTAATTAATTCTTTGTCCGGCCACCTGGTAAAGGATATAATTTTGATCGGTTCCAATAAGGTAACTGAAAACAATATCCTGTTTGTTATTGTGAAATGAACCTGCCACATTTATTGGCACTCCCTGCTGAGACCACCAGGCATTACCTCCAAGCTGGGCATTTTCATATAATACAGGATCGATGACAAAGTCGGGAAGGAAATGAATATAAATAATGTTTTTCAGATTGCTGTAAACCGGTTCTATGGTCCCTTCATAATAAACGGTATCAATGACTTTGGTTTCATCCCGGATTATGGTCTGAAATGAAAAGTCACCGCTGTAATCATTCCTGTAGTTATCCATCCTGTCTTCCTCACAAGCTGAGGCAGTAATTATAATCAATGATATAAAAAGTAAATATCTCATTTGCCTGGCTTTTGAATCATCAGGGTTATCATAATGGCATGGGTACGGAATCCGGGTGACTGAAATTTAAAGGGTATGGAGGATCCATTATAAATTTGCATGGTTCGCATGTCACTGGTATCGATATAGTTTCGCAATCCGTAACGGTAAGTTAATTCGAGACCAAGAAAAAATCCTTTCACCTGGTATTGAAATCCAAATCCGGCCAGGGCATCAAAAAGTACCCTGTTTCGGTCAAAGGTTATATCGAAACCGCCATTGTTTGTATAAGCTGATTCTGTGGGATAGGGATGATAAGCATAACTCAAATCCGAATACATGAGATAATTTATCGCTAATCCTGCCATGGGATAATATTTTATACCTCCTGCTCCTATTTTATAAAGAGCCCCAACTGGTATTGAAAACTGGTTAAGATCCTCGTTGAATTCGTCCAGGTAATTGCCCGACTCGACAAGGTATTTGGCGGAAGAACTGACAAACTGGGCATCGGCAAACAATGAAATTTTACCTGACATGTCAACGATCGCTCCAATACCGGCGTTGAATCCCGGAACAAATTCTCCTGTCGGAGAATTGCTGTATACAGCCGAGGGATCATGTGTAATCAGTGGGCTGAATATGTTGGCTCCGATCTTTATCCCTATAGATACCCTTGGAGGAAGATTTATACGTGGATTGATCAGATCTCCGGAAGGTAGTGGACCATCCTGTGCATTCAATCCTGTTGTGATCAAAAGGAAAATAATGGAACAATAAAAAAGGGAACTCCTTCTCATGCTTTCAGGCTCCTGTTTTATACAAAGATAAAACAATGCATTCTGTGGAATAAAATATAACAACTAAAAACATTAACTTTATGCATCTTCATTCTAAAATATCAACTAATGAAAAGGATTATTGTGATCTCTTTCTTGTTAGCTTTTGGTCTTCAGTTAGTTACATTCGCACAGGGAGGTTTTGATAATACGACAAGGGCCTTATATATCCTGGATATCTCGAAATATGTAAAATGGGATGACAGCCTGCAAAGTC
>CAYZEZ010000347.1:0-4344 GCA_964477295.1 uncultured Bacteroides sp.
AAAGAACTAAATGATAAACAATTAAAAATCAGTGGGTTTTAAGTGCCCACTAATGATTTTTTTTATATTTTTACAAATAGTTAGTGCGTTAACGTGCAAAGATAATTTATTCAATGACTGGGAGCCCTGATTTTCTTCCAAAATACTACCAGATTTTACTAGAGATCATTGATTTGATCAGGACAGGACAATTGCTCCCTGGTTCAAAGATTCCATCCGAAAACGACATTATAAAAAAATATGAAGTCAGCAATACAACTGCCAGAAAAGTACTGCAGGAGATAGAAAATGGTGGCTGGGTTACCCGTGTAAAAGGCAAGGGCACCTTTGTTATAACTTCAGATATAGTCAACAGGTCTGCCACGAAGGTACTAAGTTTCACGAAAAATATGAGACAGGCGGGATTGGTTCCCGGCACAAAGTTGCTCAATAAGCAAATCATTGACTCGGAAAAAAGTACGGTTATTTCCGGCCGCACCTATATCCTGAAAAAACCGATATGTAAAATTACCAGGCTCAGGCTGGCCAGTAATACTCCGATGATGATTGAAGAACGCTACATATCGCTTGAGTTTTGCCCGGCTATTGAAAAAGAAAACCTTGAGGGATCTTTGTATGATATATACCACGAAAAATATAACCTGCAAATATCACAGATCGACCAATCACTGCAAGCCATTATAATTCATGATGAATTAAACGAGTATTTTGGCGAAGATCATGCCATCCCAGGATTCCAGGTGCATGGAGTCACATTTTGCGGGAAGGAGCTTGTGCTGGAGATTGAAGACTCAATCTATCGCGGTGACAGGTACCAGTTTACAGTCCA
Source organism: uncultured Bacteroides sp. (assembly GCA_964477295.1). Lineage (GTDB taxonomy): Bacteria > Bacteroidota > Bacteroidia > Bacteroidales > SM23-62 > CAYZEZ01. Next base: position 830 of record CAYZEZ010000347.1, read on the forward strand.
GGCTACTCCCAATAACTGCGAGTAATAAAAAATGAAACAACAATATACACAAGAATTACTGCTGTCGCTCTACAAGACCATGCTTTCCATCAGGAGATTTGAGGAACTTGGAGTTAAGCTATACAGGCAGGGCCTTATCAGGGGATATTTCCATCCCTACTGGGGCGAGGAAGCGATAGCCGCCGGAGTATGTAAAGCCCTGGAGGAATCAGACTATATCGTGAGCACGCACAGGGGACACGGTCATTGTATTGCATGGGGGGCCGACCTGGGCATGATGATTTCTGAACTGCTAGGCAAAGAGACGGGTTACTGTAAGGGGCTCGGTGGCTCCATGCATATTGCTGATTACACAAGAGGTAACCTGGGAGCCAACGGAGTTGTCGGTTCAGGTGCACCTATTGGCGTGGGCGCCGCAATGGGAGCCCGGATAAGGGGAGAGAACAAGGTTGCAGTGGTGTTTGCTTCAGACGGGGCGGCCAATATCGGGACCTTTGCTGAAGCATTGAACCTGGCCGCCACTTGGAAACTGCCGGTGATCTTTATTATGGAAAACAACCAGTATGCGGTCTCAACTCCCATTGAAGAATCAACGGGGGAACCTGAGCTGTATAAGAGGGGAATAGGTTATGGAGTGGAAAGTATCAGGATCAATGGAAATGATGTATTAGAAGTGTATGAAATGACTCATGAACGTGCCCTTAAATGCAGGGAAGGGAACGGGCCGTTCCTCATCGAGTGCGTAACCTTTCGTAAAAGCGGTCACCATGTGAACGATCCTGGTCAGTACCTGCCTGAAGAGAAGGTGGAATTTTATAAAAACAATGATCCCCTGGTACTGGGGAAAAAGATACTGAAGAATCAACTGGATCCAATTGAGGAGGAACTGGCTGAAATAGAATCTGAGGTCAATATGGAGCTGGAACAGGCACTGGATTATGCCCGGAAGAGCAAAGAAATGACGGAAAGCGATTTTCTGACTTTCATCGATAATTACTAAAATTATATGAAACCCGAAGGCAGAAAAATAATGTACCGTGAAGCACTGAACGAAGCCCTCCATGAAGAAATGGCCAGGGACAGTAATGTTTTTCTCATGGGCGAAGGAATTGCCGCGAGAGGAGGCTCCTACAAGGTAACAGTGGGTTTAATGAAAAAGTTTGGTAAGGCACGAGTCATCGATACACCCATATCCGAAAATGGATTCACAGGAATGGGAGTGGGTGCAGCACTAACCGGCATGAAGCCTGTGGTTGAGATACTATTTATTGATTTCTCCATGCTGATCCTCGACCAGATTATCAACCAGGCAGCAAAATTCAAATTTATGTCGGGTGGAAGTGGAAAAGTACCTCTTGTACTCAGAACACAGGGTGGTGTCGGGAATGGTCTCGCAGCTCAACACTCCCAAAGCCTGGAAGCTATCTTCTATCATATTCCCGGTTTGAGAGTCGTCATGCCTTCCACACCCTATGATGCAAAAGGATTATTAAAAACGGCCATTCAAGCGGACGACCCGGTGATATTTATCGAACATAAGCTGTTGTATATGAATGAAGGACACGTCCCGAAAGAAGAATATAATATACCATTTGGTCAAGGGGATATCAAACGGGAAGGAAAGGATATTACGATCATTGCCTGGTCAAACATGGTACAACGAAGCCTTGAAGCTGCTGAAATCCTTGCAAAGGATGGGATTGAAGCTGAGGTGCTGGATCCCCGTACACTGGTACCCCTTGACTGTGAACTCATTTTACAGTCAGTCAGAAAAACGGAACATGTTGTGATTGCCCAGGAAGCAGTCAGAAGGGGAGGAGTAGCATCGGATATTGCATCCATTATCCAGGAAGAGGCATTTGATTACCTCGATGCTCCCATCCGGATCGTAGCCGGAAAGAATACACCGGTCCCGTTTAATCTGAATCTCGAAAAGATAGTTATACCTTGCACTGGAGATATTGTGAAAGCTGCTAAATTGAGCCTTTACATGGAACAGTCGAACCAATAAAAATACTTCTATGGGATTACAGAGCATGTCAGCAATGTTACAGAAGGCACGAAAAAATGCATATGCCGTCGGTGCCTTCAATATCCTGGACTACAACACCATGAAGGCCGCCGTAGACGCCGCTCTTGAACTGAACGCACCAATAATCATTCAAACATCGGTTAAAACAGTAAAGCTCTGGGGATTCAGGGCTATGATCTCATGGATCAGGGAACTCTGCACCGACATTAATATCCCTGTCGCTATACACCTCGACCATTGCAAGGATGTTGATTTTATTAAAGATTGCATTGTGCACGGTTGGACCTCAGTGATGATCGATGCTTCATCCATGCCTTACGAGGAGAACCTGGCTGCCTCAAAACAAGTGCTTACCATGGCCAGGCCCAAAGGGATCTCCGTTGAAGCTGAACTGGGAGAGATAGGAGGCGTGGAAGATGATTTATCAGTTTCTGAACAGGATGCACACCTGGTCGATCCCGAAAAGGCACTGCGCTTTCTTAATGAAGTACCGGTTGATTGCTTTGCGCCCGCCATCGGTACAGCACATGGCGTTTACAACGGTAAACCAAAAATTGCCTTTGAAAGACTGGAGGCAATCTCACAAAATAATCCAGTCCCGCTTGCCCTTCATGGAGGCACAGGACTGTCAGAAGAGGTATTTAAAAAATGCATTCAACTGGGGTGCGCGAAAGTGAATATATCCACACAGCTGAAATATGCATTTATCGATGGATTTGTAAGTTATCATGATCAGCATACCCATGAATACAATCCTTTGAATGACCTGAAAGCACAGTATGGGGCGGTGAAGGAAGCAGTTGTATCGAACATCAGGTTTTTCGGAAGCGAAGGCAAAGGTTAATAAAGCGGTCAAGGGGAGCATGGGTGTAGAATATTGGATTGGTCAAAGTTTAAATCAAATAGAAAATATCATATGGCCGCTGCAGTCAACATGCCACAAATCGGACAGGACATTGAGAAAGGGATCATCCTGGAATGGTATGTCAGGGAAGGAGATCAAGTGAAGCAGGGAGATATTATTGCCACTGTTGAGTCCGACAAGGCGGTGTTTGAGGTGGAAGCATTCGAATCAGGTACCCTGATCAAAATAATCCACCAGGAAGGAGATGAAGCCGAGGTGTTTAAACCCATAGCTTTTATTGGTGAACCAGGAGAAGTAATCGATGACACCGAGACTATAATATCAAAGGATCCCGCTGACAAACCAAAACAACCATCCAATGAATTGCCCCGGGAAGTGATTCTCGAACAACCTGGTAAACTATTTGCAAGCCCTACAGCCAGGCGCATGGCCATGGAGCATAACCTGAACCTGAATGAGATAAGGGGAACAGGTCCCAATGGCAGGGTAATCAAGCGAGATATTTTACCCATTCTCGGGGAAAGCAAGGGCGATCTGAGCATAGATAAAACCGACCGGGTTATTCCATTCAGCCCTATGCGCAAAAGCATAGCCGAAAGGTTGAGTTACAGCGCTCAG
>CAYZEZ010000348.1:0-4304 GCA_964477295.1 uncultured Bacteroides sp.
AAAAAAAGATAATATTTATTGTTTTTGAAGGTTCAATGACGGATACTGAAGTTAAGATTAACAATAGACCAGCTGGTTCTGTTCACCAGGGATCTTTTTACAGGTTTCAATATGACATTTCGGATCTTATCCATTTTGATCAGGAAAATCTGCTGGAGGTTTCGGTAGCAAAGCATTCGTCAAACGAATCGGTGAATCGTGCTGAACGATTTGCAGACTACTGGATTTTTGGAGGGATCTTCCGTCCGGTTTACCTCGAGGCCTATCCGGAGGAGCACATAGCCAGGGCAGGAGTGAATGGATTGGCAGATGGTCATTTATCAGCTGAAGTTTTCCTCAGGAATATTGATAAGGCCGAAGAGGTTTTTGCACAGGTTTATACCCTGGATGGGGAACCGGTAGGAGAACCTTTTATATCCAAAGTTAAGAAAGGGGATTCAAAGATTCTGCTTCAATCCGTAATAAGTTCGCCAGTTACATGGTCCCCGGAATTTCCAAACCTGTACCTGATATCATTTCGTCTTATAGGAAATAACCAGATCCTGCATACGGTTAGCGAACGGTTCGGTTTCCGAACAATCGAGCTGAGGGAAAGAGACGGAATTTACCTGAACGGGATAAAGATCAAGTTCAGGGGTGTATGCCGTCATTCTTTCTGGCCCTTAACTGGCAGGACTTTAAACAAAGCACTGAGCATTCAGGATGTGAACCTCATGAAGGACATGAATATGAATGCGGTGCGCAGCTCCCACTATCCTCCCGATGAGCATTTTCTCGATGCCTGTGATTCACTTGGATTAATGGTACTGGATGAACTGGCAGGCTGGCATGATGCATATGATACTGAAGCAGGATCAAAACTGGTTAAAGAAATGCTGGTAAGTGACATGAATCATCCATCCATTGTGATGTGGGTGAATGGCAATGAGGGTGGCCACAACCATGATCTTTTACCCATTTACGGTCAACTGGATATGCAGCAACGACCGGTGATCCAGGCATGGGAGACCTTTCGGGGCATGGATACCCAGCATTACATAAATTACGACTATGGTACCGGGACCCATCTGCATGGTCACGATGTTGTATTTCCTACGGAGTTTCTTCATGGACTTTATGATGGAGGCCTTGGAGCTGGATTGGAAGACTATTGGGAGCAGATGTGGCATTATCCCCTTTCTGCCGGAGGATTCTTATGGGATTTCTCTGACGAAGGTGTGGTTCGCACTGACCAGAATGGTATGCCGGATACGGATGGCAATCATGCTGCAGATGGAATACTTGGCCCATACCGTGAAAAGGAAGGAAGCTTTTTCGCCATTAAGGAGATCTGGTCCCCTGTATTCTTTGAAAAAAGGGAAATTACACCTTCATTTGACGGGGTATTTCAGGTTGAGAACAGGTTCTTTTTTACGAATCTTGATCAGTGCACATTCAGCTGGAGGTTAGCCAGGATGCCAGGACCCTATCAAAATGATGAAATCCAACATCAGGCCGGATCAGTTCAGTCACCCGATATACCTCCCGGGAGAAAAGCCAGCCTTGCCATCCGGTTGCCTGTAGACTGGCTGGATTACGATATTTTGTATATTACTGCCCTCGATCCGTTCGATCGGGAGATTTATACCTGGAGCTGGCCGGTCTCCCATCCTGGGAAAATCGCCAATAAAATAGTATCTGCCAATGGACCGGATGCTGTAACCGTAAAGCAAAACGACTCACTGGTTATTGTGACAACAGGTAAACTAAATATTTCTTTTAACCGTAGAACAGGCCTATTAAAAAATATACAAAACCAGCTTGGGGTGATCCCTTTTTCAGGCGGGCCTGTTTTGTGTGAAGGAGAAGCAGATTTTAAATCCATGGCCTGGCACCAGGAAGGGAATAAAATTATTATCCGGGACACTTTTGGCGACAAAAGCAGTTTTAAAAAGGTGCAATGGACAATTTATCCATCAGGCTGGATCGGGCTGGAAGTGGGATATTGTCCTGATAAATATGAATCCGCCTGGATGGGTGTGAATTTTTCATATCCCGAAGAAAATATATCCGGAATCCGCTGGCTGGGTGACGGGCCATATCGTGTCTGGAAGAACAGGATGAAAGGGAACAGCCTGAATGTATGGGAGAAAGAGTATAACAATACCATAACAGGTGAAGGTGAATTGGTTTACCCGGAATTTAAAGGCTATCATTCCCACTTTTACTGGGCAAGGTTCCTGACAAAGGGACAGGATTTCACTGTTGTTACTGGCGATGAAGATATTTTTCTCAGGCTTTTTACACCCGAATCTCCCAAAGATCCTTTTAATACTGCTCCACCTTTTCCTGAAGGAGACATCTCATTTATGCATGGAATTACTCCCATCGGCACAAAATCTCAAGTCCCGGAAAATATGGGGCCCATGGGAAAAAAGAACATGTTTTATACATACGGGAACAAGCGCTGTAAGAATCTAAATCTCTATTTCGATTTTACCGCTGATCCGGCAATTGACCAGTGATTTCTACTACATCTCATTCGCTTGTTGAGACTATTATCCTGACAGCCTGATTTAACTTTTTTGTTTGGATCATTAATATATATGCTCCTGAAGGTATATCATGGAGATAAAGCTCAAGCTTTGTTTTATCTTGGGACATATTTTCTGAATGATCCAGAAGAATCCTTCTGCCGAACATATCAAACAGGTTGATCTTTATGTCAGCCGGAACTTCTGAATAGTATTCAAGTATGACCTTCCCATCTGTATTCGGATTAGGATAGATATCAAATGATAAGGAGGATTTCTGAGTGATAAGTTTATCGGTTCCGGTTGATTCCTCCGTAATGAATTTCCAAACCTGTCCCTGTGTTGTACCGTTGTCATTTACCTCATCAATTTGCCAGTAATAAGATTGGTTATAACTAAGGGGACCTGGACTAAATTTATTTTCAGCCTGTTCACCAAATAATTCAGGCGGATTTGTTGTACTGAAATATATCCTGTGGTATTCTGTTCCGGTACCTGCAATCCATTGAATTACAGGATTTACAGAAACATTGTTTTCATAGTGGGCCGGTGACGGATAGGAGGCTTTCAACGGCGGACTTCCTGCCTGAAAAGTGGTGGCAGCCTTTACATTGGAATATGCGGAAGTATCCGTTGCAGTAAATGCCCTGAGCCGGTATGAATAGGTTGTCTTATAATCAAGGTTGGAGTCAGCATAATAGATCATATCCGGAGGCAAGGTATCAATAATTTCAAAATCCCCGATCGTAGCCCTTTCAATATAAAACCCCGATTCTTCATCCGAATTGTCAATCCAGGATAAGTTGATATTATTCAAACCTGTCAATAGAAGTTCCAGACTGGTTGGTGGCCTGATAAAATCAGCCTGGTTAGTTATGCTGTTCAGGTATTCCTCAAGGTTTGTATAACCATTTCCGAAACTGTCATTGTTCCTGTCTTCCGGATCATCCGGATTGAGTCCTTCTGAAATTTCCCAGCTATCTGGCATGCCATCCTGGTCCTTGTCAGGTGGGGCAGGAGCAGAGAATAATTCCGGCCATCCGCCCACTTCCTCCTGCGAATCGATGATCCCGGGGCCATATATGCCGCCATAAAGTGCTGCCCCGTTTGTTACTTCCCATATAATTCTCCGGTCAACGGTATCCTGTTTAGGAAGATTGGCTCCTGCATTGTTTATTACATTGATATATGCCTCAGAGGCCGTTTCTTCAAAGTCCATTGAGTAAGGGAAAACCGTTTCTGATTGCATGTAAAGTTTCTCGGCTGCTGATACACCCTGAACACCTAAAGTCCAGTTATCATCAATAACATCTGGATAATTCTCTACTTCATTACTGTCAATATACCATTCACTGTACCCGTACTTAGGATCAGGATCGGGTGAAACGATCCTGTATTGTAATTCACCAGTCCGTGTAGCCGGCCCTGCTTTATAATAATTTTTTACCACATTGATCCTTGCAATGTTCCCGTCTATTTCACTGGGTTCTCCGCCATATGCACTATTGAAACCCCAATTGTAAATTACATTGTTCCTGTGATCAACCAGCTCATCCCAGCCTGTTGAATAACGGGCTCCGTTGAACCGTGGCAACCTGCTTGTATGATGGGCAATCAGGTTATGATGAAAGCTGGCTTTGCTTCCTCCCCATATTCCGCCATATCCATGTTCTCCCTTTGAATGAACTGAATTATACAGGCTTTCGGAAATAATACAGTATTGCATGGTAAAATTCTTGTTCAAGTAAGATGAAGCCGTTTCATCAACGCTCCAGCTGAATGAGCAATGAT
>CAYZEZ010000349.1:0-4292 GCA_964477295.1 uncultured Bacteroides sp.
CTTTAATTCACTGATCATAAAGGGCAATCCCTGTACTTTGTTGTATTGCAGATAATCATACTTACCATAATGTATCCTGAGGTATTTGGCAAATTGTCCCAGGTTAAGTTCACACACGATCCTTTTCTTAAATCCTTTCAGCACTTCCCCGGTGTTTTTTGGCAGCGGGTGGATATAGTTAAACTGTGCCAGGCTGACCTTCCTGCCCTCTTGCCTGAGTTCTTCAACTGCTGTAATAAGTGCTCCCCATGTGCCACCCCAGCCGATAACCAGCAGGTCGCCTTCCGGATCGCCGATAATCTCCTGGTCGGGAATAAAATCCTGCACCTTCATCACTTTTGCTTCACGCAGTTCCACCATAACCTGGTGGTTAAGGGGGTCATGCGAAACCTGACCTGTAACGTCGGCCTTTTCAAGGCCTCCTACCTGGTGCCTTAAACCTTCCTGTCCGGGAATGGCCCAGAGCCGTGCAAGGTTTTCAGGCCTGCGGTAATAAGGGGAGTAATTTGGATCATTGTCCTCCACCCGTGGCACTTTAATGTCCTCCAAATCTTTCACGGATGGAATTTTCCATAGTTCCGAACCATTGGCCAGGTAACCATCGGTAAGCAAAATTACCGGGGTCATGTGCTCAATGGCAAACTTTGCTGCTTTGTATGCATAATCAAAACAGTTGGCAGGTGAGCTGGCAGCCAGAACCACTACAGGGCTCTCCCCGTGCCGGCCATAAATGGCCTGCAGCAGGTCGGCCTGCTCTGTTTTTGTAGGAAGGCCCGTGGAAGGCCCGCCACGCTGTACATTTATTATCACCAGCGGGAGTTCAGTCATTACGGCTAATCCAATGCCCTCGCTCTTCAGGGCAAGTCCGGGTCCCGATGTGGAGGTCACGCCAAGCCTTCCGGAAAAACTGGCTCCAATGGCAGAACATATCCCGGCAATCTCATCCTCTGCCTGGAATGTAATGGCATCCAGGTTTTTACGGTTTGATATTTCCTGTAAAATCTCGGATGCAGGAGTGATAGGATAAGATCCTAAGAACAATTTCAGTCCGGCTTTTTCAGCAGCGGCTAAAATACCCCAGGAGGTAGCCACATTGCCTGTGATATTCCTGAACATCCCTTTGTCCCTGCTTACTGGATTCACAAGGAAAGTAGTAGCCATGGCTTCCAGGGTTTCAGCGTAATGATAACCTTCCCGCAGTACCTTGATATTGGCTTGCACAAGGGTGGGTTTGCTCTTGAACTTGTTCTTTAAATACTCCTCGCCCAGGACGATATCCCTGTTGAACAACCAGAAAAGTAATCCCGCAACAAACTGGTTCTTTGTCTTGTCGGCCGTCTTGAGATCCATTCCGAACTCCTGGACAGTAGAACGGGTCAGGTGGGTAATGGGTGCCTTAACCACATTATATCCTTCAAGGCTGCCGTCTTCGAGTGGGTCCTCTATGTAGTCAGCCCTTTTATAATGCTTGCTATCAAAATTATCTATATCGATAATGATAGTTGCTCCATCCTTAATCCATCGCATATTGGCTTTGAGCGCAGCCGGATTCATTGCAACAAGCACATCTGCCTTGTCGCCCGGCGTGGCAACTTCCTTATGGCCAATGTGAACCTGGAATCCCGAAATACCGGCGATGGTCCCCTGAGGGGCCCGGATCTCGGATGGATAATCAGGGAAAGTTGAGAGATCATTTCCAATAAATGCAGCGGTATCAGAAAACTGGGAGCCGGTAAGCTGCATCCCATCTCCTGAATCGCCTGCAAATTTGACCACCACCTCCTCCAATTCAATTACTCTTGGTTTTTTCGACATATTATCGCTTAATCTTTAGTTTACAAATAGTTACAAAAAATATGCATATAATCGGGTTATATGCATTTACAATATGGATTTCCTCTCAGGCAATCAGTGTTAACTTGTATATGATACAAAAGTAACATTTTCATTAGATGAAAATTTATTCTTAACAGATATTCTTTAACATATTATAAACTTATACGGGAAGAGGGAAAAGGAGTTTCTAAAGTCATCCTGTCAGATGCTGAAACCCTGACCTTCGTCCCACCCGGGTGCTCGGGGGGGCAGGCGGGGCACGGCGGGGCAGGCAAGTTCAGCATGACCAATGAATATCTATTTCCAGATGTTACATTCTTCCAGGGAGATTCTTTCCTCGAAAAACATCTTTGCAATCTTCTCAAAGTATTCGGTATAATCAGACACGAAAAAGGAATGCTTTTCCGGTTGACCCGTGTTTAACAGGTCATTTTTCTGCAGGTAGGATTTAACCGTATTGGCCACGATGTTCCCTGAGTCGATCACCTCTGTTTCAAAATTGTAGAACTTTTCAATCTGCCGCTTAATGATCGGATAATGAGTGCAACCCAGGATAAGTGTTTGTGGCCGGCCAAAGTCTGCATTCGAAAGGTAGGACCTGACAATCGCATTACTGATATCGTCGAAGATGAAACCCTCTTCGATCATGGGTACAAGCAAGGGTGTGGCCAGTGTGGTTACTTCTATCCCGGGAATGGCCAGTTGAAGTTTGTGCTGGTAGGTGCCTGACCGGATGGTACCTTTGGTGCCGATCACTCCTAAGGTTCCCTGTGTTGAAAATCCGGCGATATGGTCTACAACAGGATTTATCACATCGAATACAATGGCTTTCCCCGAAGCATGTTCTTTCACCTCGTCAAATGCGCTGGCAGAGGCTGTGTTGCAAGCAATCAGGATTATTTTGCACTGCTTCTCCAGGAGGAAATCAGTGATACGTGTGGAATAGTATTTTACCGATTCGCTCGATTTATCCCCGTAGGGTAAGTGAAAAGTATCACCGTAATAGATGATTTGTTCACCGGGAAGGACAGTTTTTATGGCATGAGCCACGGTCAGTCCACCGACACCTGAATCAAATATCCCTATGGGTTGCCTGCTGGTATAGTTCATAAAAACAGAAACCGCAAAGAGCCCAACAGATGAACAACCTTTGCGGTCAATTTATAGGTGTAAAAAATTCTTACTGCAGTCCCAGTTTTACTTTGACCATTGGCAGGATATCCACGCTCTCGTCGGAGAAATAGATAGGGTTACCCAGGCTGAGGTCAAAGATATAGAGAAAACCATTTTCCTCAGCGACAGCTGTTACGGCATTATTTGCTTTATCAAGAATTGGGCGAAGCAGTGTATTACGCTGATTTTCAAGCTCTTGCTGTGCGACTTGCTGGAATTGCTGGATCCTGTCGTTCATATCAGAAATCTCACTTTCCTTGGTCTGCCGGATCAGATCGGTATAAGTATCCCTCTTGGTCAGGTAATTATCATATTTCTTATTCAGTTCAACCTGCATCTCTTCCAGCTGTGATTCATAATCCTTTGCCATCCGCTCGATTCTTGCCTGGGCACTGTCGCTTTCGGGCATTGAAGCCAGTAATTCCTGTGAATTGATATGGCCAAATTTTTGTGCGTTTATCAACTCGCCTGACAGGAGTAGAGCTGCTATAAATGAGAAAGTTACAATAGTTTTCATTGATGTTGAATAAAATTTTCCCAAAGGTAAATAATTAATTCTTATATCCTAACTTTTCAAGAACATCATCACTCTTATCATACTTGGGATTGGTATACAGCATATTGGCACCGGAGGATGTGTCAAAGATCACGGCGAAGTTCCCTTCAGTAGCAATTTCCTTTACGGCCCTGTAGATCTCATCCTGTATAGGTTTAACCAGTTCCTGGCGCTTCGTGTACAGGCTTCCTTCCCGGCCGAAATATTTGTTTTGCAGGTCTTTGGCCTCTTTCTCCTTGCTGACTATCTCTTCCTCTTTCTTAGCCCTCATATCCTCCGAAAGCAAAACCTTCTCAGTCTGGTAGTTTTTATACATCGTTTCAATCTGGGTGTACATCTCCTCAATCTCACTCTGCCACTCCTCTGACAGCTTATCCAGCTGATCCTGGGCAGCAGTATAGGAAGGGATCCTGTTCAGGATATATTCAGAATCAACAAAGGCATATTTTTGCGCCATACCGGCAGTTAACGCGGTGGCTGCTATTATTAAAGATGCTAGTATTTTTTTCATGGCTATAAAATTTAAAATTTTCGTTCTTTGTTTGTCGTTCAGCGTTCAGTGTTCAGCGTTCAGTGTTCAGCGTTCAGTGTTCAGTGTTCAGCGTTCAGTGTTCAGCGTTTTCCGATCTCGTCACCCGTCACCCGTCACCCGTCACCCGTCACCCGTCACCCGTCACTTCCTAAAACTGTTGTCCTATCGTAAAGTGGAACTGGCTCTTATTTGCTC
>CAYZEZ010000350.1:0-4285 GCA_964477295.1 uncultured Bacteroides sp.
AAGAAAATGAGTTGATCCTGCTTACTGACTGGACCATAAAGAAAAAGGCTGGAAAACTGATGATCATCACGGAAACGCCTGAACATACTTCATGGGAATTCAAGGTATCCCAATCGTCGATAGAAGTAGTGTGTTCCGGTAAGAACGGTTTGATTACCGGGATGGCTCCGGCTGGTGATAAAAGGATACCGGCCCGTGTAAGCAGCCAGGATAACGGGATTATGTATACCCAGATGGGATTCGTATCTGCTGGCAATATCTGTCACCTGTTTGATATGACCACAGATATCATGATCTGCTTTATGGAAGAAAGCAAACTTGCCCGTAACGTTGAAAATAATAGCTATATGGATATCCGGGTTCCGGTGGCAAACGGAAACGAGTTTTCTGTCATTGAAGCGTATTACTCGGAGGAGATCGGCATCTCCAATAATCAGGTAACAGGTTTAAAACCTGTCTATAAACCCATTCCCAATCGTTTCAAAACAGCTCCTACCGGCTGGAGCAGCTGGTACTGCTATTATATGTCGCCTGACGAGGTAGACCTTGTAGCAGAGACCGACGCCCTGGCTGAAAAATTAGGGCCCTATGGCCTTGACTACGTGCAGCTTGATGCTGCATATACCCGGGGTGATGAAGCCAACTGGCTGGAATGGAATAAGGAGATGTATCCCCGGGGAGGGAAGTGGTGGTTTGATCATATCCGGGAAAAAGGATTAAAACCCGGACTGTGGTTGAATGCATATGGTGACAACTATGCCAATCCCTCTATGGCAGATAAGTACCCGGAAGAGTACTTTTTCCGGGATTCAACAGGAAATCTGTCGGGAGCATGCTGTACTGCTGATACCACCGTGGTAAGGCTTGACTATACCAATCCGGAAGTAATTGAAAACCACCTGAAACCGCTTTTCAAAACATTGGTAGACGAATGGGGCCTGAGTTATCTCAAGGATGCCGGCTGGGGCACCTGGATGGATTATTTCGAGTTAAACAGGGAATATGCGTATAATCCTGAAATGGACAGCCGTGAAGCATACATAAGCGTACAGTCAGCCATCAGGGAGGCCATGGGAGATGAAAATTATATTGTGGGATGTGCTATGCACGAAATCGGGGTGGGTTTTGGTTATTATGATGGTTCCAGGACAGGTGGTGATGATTATGCGGAGTGGAAAGGTAAGGGTCATTGGTCCGGCGGAATGCAAACCTACTTCAACTCCCTGTTTGGAGCCAATTGGCTGAATGGTATCTGCTGGTGGTCAGATCCGGATGATGTGATGATCCGGGATCCGCTAAACACAGATGAAGCCAGAACCATTGTCAGCACCATTTCGCTCTCAGGGCAAGCCTATATCATTAGTGACTACATAGCTGAATTTTCAAAAGAAAGGCTTAGGGATTTCCTGAATAGTGATTACAGCATAGGCTGGGCCTGGCAATACCCCGATAAGGTAAAAGCACTTCCTGATGAAAAACTCCAGCTGTATCGCGAAACCATGCCCACGATGCCTGTCCGGGCTATGGACCTGTATCCGTTCAAAACAGAACCAACCTGTTGTCCTGTGCCCGAAGAATACCCCAGGGCAATGGATCTGAAGGTGAACGCGGTATCGGGCGTGTATGATGTCGTGGCACTATACAACTGGGAGGATGAAAATGCCATGAAATCCCTCGATCTTCAGGAAGACCTGGGCCTGGATAATGAAACCAGCTATGTGGTCTTTGACTTCTGGAATAAGAAACTTGTGGGAATAACCGGAACCACGATCCGGGAAGAAGTGCCTGCCCATGGTACTAAGGCACTGATCATCAGAGAAGTTGCTGCAGTGCCACAACTACTGGCTACCTCCAGGCACCTGACCGCCGCATACAGTATACGGGAAATGAAATGGAATCCGGAAGCAAAATCCATTTCTGGAATTTCTGAAACTGTTCCCGGTGATATATATACCCTGTACATCTTTATGCCGGAAGGCTATACATTTGATTCGACCGGCATCGATGCTGAAAATATAACTCATAAGATCCATGGTGGCGGCTTTCTCGAAGTAAGCTTTCCCGGTCAGGAAGAACCGTTGGAATGGGAAATCGTATTCAAATAACCGGGAACACAGATTCAAAACATTGAATTACTCATATAATTCACCAAAGTTACTGGTTGAATAATCATTACTATCCACGTAGCACAGATACAAAAACTACCAAGGATATTAAACTCAATTTATTTCGCTATTTACTAGCCTTTTGTGTAATAATCAAGTTTAGTAAATCATCTAGTTCATTAACCTTACCTAATATTAGCATATCAATCCTTTGTTAACTAACTACTTCATAATTATCAGAATGTTTTTCCAATATATTATAAATCTCAAGTTTTTCTGTCCAAAACTCTTGAGAGGCTGAAAGCGTAATAATTATTTTATTGTATGGCTCGTTTTGCGCTACTCCTCTTATAACATCAATATCTTGATATTTATCCTCTAATCCAACTTGATCGATATGTTTTGCTTGAGGATATTTATCAGAAACCAATCCAACAATACGGTAGGAAATATTCTGATCGAAAAGAAGCTTCATTAAGCTATTCGGATTTTTCTCTCCTTATCTGCAGCGTAAGACAGGCAAGCAGAAATGTCCTCATCTGTGAGTTCAGGAAAATCTTCAAGAATTTCCTCCTGACTCATCCCAGAGGCAAGCCAGCCTAATACATCGTAAACTGTAATCCTGGTATTTCGTACACACGGTTTACCAAATCTTTTTTCAGGATTAATAGTTATTATTTTTCGGTAGTCTGTCATATCACAAAAATTGAAAATAATTACATCATTGGATAAGAATAATATGGAACCTGCCTCTTGAAGAAATTTACCTTACTATTTAAGAAGTAGAAGGGTGGAATTAAGCAGCCATAGCATGGCGCGGGCTTTGCTATTTTGCAAAGGGCGTGACATACGTTATGGTCGGCTTTAGTGAATTCTATGTGTTGTTTTTCCATTGTTATCGGGTCAGCAATGCGAAGCTCTTCAGTTCTCGAAAATTGAATTTTAGATTTGGTTTTCAGTCGTTCTGAATTCTATAAATCCTTTCTCCATTGCTTTAACACATTCACAGGGCGTAGGGCCACCTTCCCAGATTCCTTTGCATGGTTCTTCAATTAGTCCAGGGAGATTAAGTTTTACCCATTCTTTAGCTTCATAGTACATATCAGGGTCGTTCGATGAAGTCTGTACAAATCTAATCTGTCCATCGACAATGATCAAATGGAAAGTATCTGTGACATTGAATTCAATTTTTAGAGCACCAATCAGATCATCTTTTACGGTTATGGGACATAATACTAGAGAATCATTTTTTTCAATACAATCATTTCTGTCAATTATCTCATAGTAGCCACATTCAGCCCATTTTTGATAATACAATATACTTGGCTGTGATTCAATAGCTAAAGATAAAATTGATTTCAAAGAATCCCCATTTTAGGAATAGAAAGCATCAATAAATTGATTTGCGACAGTGACATTATTATTCTGAAGAGTAGATTTACCTGATTGAGAAATATTTTTACAACTTGCAAGAATTGCAAGGATAGAGTAGATAATCAATTGTATTTTCATGATTCTATATTGCTTCTGATGTCTTCAAGCTTTAACATATTTGCATCGTTTGGTATCATGGATTGCTTAGCTATACACATAACGGTGGAACTCAGCTCCTTGCGCCCGCTGGCATGCCTTTTTGCTTTGCAGTCTGACATGCGTTTGCAAAAAGCATGACAACCAGCAGGTCTGCTGCAGCGAATTGTTATACTTTTTATATAATGACTTTGTGCGGAAATTATTTTGAAAAACCAAACTTGGTTTGCCAGGCGTTAGGAGTCGGGTGCTACTTTATCCTTCTTATATCCATTCTGTTGCTGAATAGATATACTATATGTATTTCGTATTCCTTTAATTCGTAAAAGATTGTTGTCTGCTTGCTAAGTACTGCCTTTCTTAGGCGCGGTTGAATATCAGAAATTGGAAAAAGTTATGGATTCTTTTGAATTAACTCAAGCTGTTTTGAAAGCTTTTTCTTAAATGACAATAATTCTTTTTCTGTCCATTCTGATTTAAGGTAGGATAAAATGCCTTCCAGATTACTAAGAGATTCCTTAGACCAGAATAATTTATAATCCATACTTGTCTTTGACCTGATCATGAGGTGTTACCCTACCAGAATCAATATCTTGAAGACCTCTTTCAATTCCAGCTTTCTGCTCATCAGTCAAATCTTGCCACCAATC
>CAYZEZ010000351.1:0-4252 GCA_964477295.1 uncultured Bacteroides sp.
TCAGCAGGATTGAATTTTATCCTGTCTGACTGGGAACGGGACCACTGAAGCAAGTTTTCGAGAAGATTAAATGCATATTGTGCGGATTCATGCATGAGTTGTATATAATCTTGCTTTTTATCGTCTTCAATTCCAGTGTAATTCTTAACCAGGAGATCGGCAAAACCCAGGATGGAGTTGAAAGGATTTTTAAGGTCATGCGCAATAATAGAGAAGAATTTGTCTTTGGTCCTGTTAAGATCTGTTAGTTTATCGCGCTGATCCTCAATTTCTTTCATTTGATTTTTGATCAATTCCTGCGCTTGTTTTAGTTCGGTGATATCTGAATCGACAGCCACAAACCGTGTAATATTCTTTTTATTGTCAAGAATCGGTGTGAGCGAGGATTGCATCCATATGGTTATCCCATCTTTCAGAATTACTTCACTCTGGTAATGGATGGATTTCTTGGTTGCCCGGCATTTTTCAATGATTTCATTTATGTGTGGATTGAAACTGGATTCAATTATATTCCGCCCTTTTTGC
Source organism: uncultured Bacteroides sp. (assembly GCA_964477295.1). Classification (GTDB taxonomy): domain Bacteria; phylum Bacteroidota; class Bacteroidia; order Bacteroidales; family SM23-62; genus CAYZEZ01. Next base: position 526 of record CAYZEZ010000351.1, read on the forward strand.
TTCACAAATTCCTCCAGTGAAGCCCCGTAAATTTTCGTAAAACTATCGTTTACCCATTCAAAATTGCCTTTACCGTCAAGGATGATAACCACATTATCTATTTCGCGGGCGACTATCGATAATTTTTCCATTTCCTGGTATGCAAGGTTAAGGCTTTCGGCCTGGGCTGCCAGTTCATCAGTTTGTTGATAGATCTCTTCCTGCTTTTCTTCCAGGAGAGTATTTGCCTGTTGTAATTCTTCTGCATGCTCCACAAGTTTTTCTTCAACCATTTTCCTGGCTGTTATATCACGCCCGATCCCGACGATCCCAATGATTTCTCCCTTATCATTTTTTAAAGGAATTTTTGTTGTGGATAAATAAATGCTTTCACCTTCTTCATTCAAAGCTTTCTCTTCATGGTTAACCAGGGGCTTACCGCTTGCAATGATTTCCTGCTCATCCCAGTAAAAGTTCTTAGCCAGTTCCCTGGGATAAAAATCATAATCTGTTTTGCCTTTCATAAGAAGTGGCGATTTGACGCCATGCACATCCGCTATTTTTTGATTCGACACAATGAATCTGCTTTTTGCATCTTTTATATAGATGTAATCCGGCATGTTATCGATAAGGGTATGTAAAAGATTCTCTTCCCTGAACTCGGATTCATTATTCCACGGAGCAGGATGTGCCTGGGCATGTCTAATTTTAACCAGTTTATAGGTGGCCCAGGCAATGATGCTGGTAAGGACCATCAGGATGATCAGGAATTTCCACCAGTGGGCTTGAAGTAGGTCGGAAAAGCTTGAAACAGTGGTAATCTCTTCCTGGAATGAAGATTGAGTTGTCGTCGTTTCCTCAGGTGTGATTATTTTACCATTGCCTGGAGATGTGCCTGTTACATTGCTGGTATTCAGCAGGACAGCTACAAATATAAACTGGAATAATATTTTTAACTTACAGATTAACAATAGCTTATAATGTCTATTATATTTCACTTATTAAAGTTAATGTATTCATCCGACAAATAAAATGAATTTCAGCATACTGCATCCTGATGCTTAGTTAATCATTGGAATTAACCGGACCAGTTGTTACAGCTTAACCTGTTTCATTTTAGGAGCAATCAGGTTAAATGCCACCCAGGCAATGAGATATGCTGATCCTGCAATGATGAACAGGGTAAAATACCCTGCATTAATATTTCCTTGTTTTTCCCAGAATTCAAGAATGTTCCCTGCAAAACCTGCCACCAGCATTCCACCAATGGCTCCTGCGAAACCACCAATTCCCGTAACAGAAGCAACTGCTTTTTTGGGAAACATATCAGATACGGTTGTGAAAATGTTAGCCGACCAGGCCTGGTGTGAGGCTGCTGCAATACTTATCAGTGTAATAGCACTCCAAAATCCAATTCCCCCTGCCTGTGCAAAGACAATTGGCACTACCAGGCATGCAAATATCAACATCGCGGTTGATCTGCTTCGATGGACTGCCCAACCTTTTTTTATAAGGTATGATGAAAGCCAGCCACCGAATATACTGCCCACTGTGGTGGCAGAATAGATTACTACCAGAGGTAATCCAAATTGCGTAATTTCAAGGCCCCTGACATCAGCAAGCCATTTTGGTATCCAGAAAAGATAAAACCACCATATGGGATCGGTAAGGAATTTTCCTGTAAAAAAGGCCCATGTCTGCCTGTATTTTAAAAGTTTAGCCCAGGGGATCTTTTCGGATATCTCTTCTTCATGATCACTCATAATATGGACCAATTCACTTTCAGATACACGTTTTTGTTTTTCAGGTACTTCATAGAAAATAAACCAGAAAATTAACCAGAGAAATCCGAAGGTTCCGGTGGCTATAAAGGCCATTTGCCAGCCCCATCTTGAAGCCAGCCAGGGTACCATGATTGGGGCGAGAATAGCACCAACATTGGTTCCCGAATTAAAAATACCGGTAGCCAGCGCCCTTTCTCTTTTGGGAAACCACTCGGCGATGGTTTTAATTGCAGCCGGAAAATTGCCTGCTTCTGTAACGCCCAGGAAGGCCCGGGCAACACCAAAGCCAAATGCTCCTTTAGCAAAGGCATGCCCTATGGCAGCAAGGCTCCAGCCAACGAATGCGAGGGCATATCCTATTTTTGTACCGAGTTTGTCAATAACCCTTCCTGCAATAATCATCCCTACTGCATATGCTGCCTGAAAAGCCATAACAATGTATCCGTAATCAGCTTCTCCAATACCAAGATTCTCTTTTAACACCGGTGCCAGGATGCCAATCACCTGACGGTCAAGGTAGTTCACTGTGGTGGCAAAAAATACGAGTGAGCAGATGGTCCACCTGTATTTTCCAATTCTTTCCTGTGATTCGTTGAATGCCTCTTTAATAGGAGATACCTTTGAATTTGGTTGGTTCGTCATTTTATATTCTGTTTGGTTTAGCGATCAGATTGCTAAGATATAAGAAATTTTAAATGTTTTTCTGGTGTATCCATAATTAGGGTAAAATTGTCACACTAGTCATTACCACTTTCTGTTAGTACCCTTAAGTGCTTGGTAAGACTGGTTACCAGATCGGTATAATCAGGGTTTTCAGAAACATTGAAGTTCTCATCCGGATCGACCGTGTGATCATAAAGCATCCTGGGACGCGGATCATCCGAATTTTCAAATACCCATTCTGAGTATATATAATCGTTAGTGATTATACTTTCCCCTTTGCCAAAGCGTGAGAAAACTTCTAATTTATGTTCTGTTGCAGGATCTTTAAGAACGGCTGCCAGGCTTTTTCCATCAAGCTGCTCAGGTATGGGGAGCCCGGCCAGTTCACACAGGGTAGGGTAGATGTCGACAAATTCTGCCAGTGAGGATGTTTTTTTACCCTTCTCCACTCCTGGACCACGGATAATCAGTGGTACCCTCATAGCATTATCATAGTTACAGTGTTTACACCAGAGTCCATGTTCACCCAGGTTCCATCCGTGGTCACCAAAAATAACCACAACTGTATTTTTTTCTAAATGGAGCCTGTCAATCTCATCCAGGAGTTTACCTACCAGGTCATCCGTATAGCTGACACATGCATAATAACCATGAACGAGTTTGCGGTTGGTCTCCGTATCAACCGGTCCGGACTCAGGGATCCCATAATAACTCCTGAGTTCCCCCCAGTTATGAATGGATTCAGGAGGAGCATTTTCCGGTGGGAGTGGATTGGTTGCCATCTCAATGGCATCAGCATCATACAGGTCCCAGTATTGTGGGGGTGCATTAAAAGGCAGATGAGGTTTCAGAAATCCTACTGCCATGAAGAATGGTTGTTTTAGTTCTGCTAAACCTGCCAGTCTGGAAACAGCAGTATCAAGGGTTATACCGTCAAAGTAGTCATTGTATTTTGCTTTTTCCGGCTTCTCAAAAGGGTACGCCCTTCCATCCTCTGTGCCGGCAGCAATGACCTGGTTTTCTTCAGTGATATAATCTCTCCAATTCTTGCTGCCAGGTCTCCATGGAGGTTCACTCCAGCCATTAAGGTCATCATCGTTATGATGGTAGACTTTCCCATAGGAAAGGGTATAATAGCCTGATTCCTTTAAATAGCGGGGAAGGCTGCGATGGCCGGGAAGGTCCTTGTCAGCCCGGGTATTGTAATTCAGGAATCGCTCCCGGGTTGGTCTCATACCGGTTAGAAGGCTTGCACGGGAAGCACCACAGACAGGAATATTGCAATATGCCCGTTCAAACAT
>CAYZEZ010000352.1:0-4195 GCA_964477295.1 uncultured Bacteroides sp.
GGTTTCTCTAAAGAACTCTGTTGTCCTTGCATTGCACGTATATATTTTCCCCTCTTTCACCAGCAGGATGGCTTCACTCGCGCGGTCGAACAACATCCTGTACCTGGCTTCACTGTCACGCAGGGCGTCTTCCGCCTTCTGCCTGTCTGTAATATCCATAGTGTCTACTACAGTATGCGTGACATCCGAACCATGCTCCTTGTAGGGATAAAACGTTACCTCAAAACAGCGCAATCCATGGTTGGGGACTTTAAACCATGACTGATACCTGACGATATTGTCGGTAAAACACTGTTCAACGTTTTTCCTGATATAGGTATCAAAGACTTCAGGTCCCCAAAGGTCCGCAAGTTTGCGTCCTATGATCTCTTCCCTTATAAGGTTGTGTGCCGCACAAAAGGCATCATTGACAGCCTCATAAGTCAGACTTTTATCAACAAGGGTAAACATTGACCGGGAAGCGTTAACGATGAAGTCGTATTTGTTTTTCTTCTTCTCCGCATCTATCCTTTTGGCCTTTTCCTTTGCCTCCAGCAGGGCCCTCCTTACTGCCGGCACCAACCTTCCCATCCGTTGCTTCAAAATATAATCTGTTGCTCCGCTTTTCAGTACTTCTATAGCCAGCTCTTCTCCCATAACGCCCGAAATGAATATAAACGGGATCTCCTGTTGACTTTCCCTGACCATCTCAAGGGCTTCCAATCCATCAAACGAGGGAAGGGAATAATCTGCCAGGATGACATCAGGGACAAATGATTTTAACTCTTCGATGAAGCTGCTTTTTGTTTTTACATCCTTTAACTCGATATCAATGTTCTCCTCCTCAAAAACATTTCTTAAAATCTCGACATCGAGCGGATTATCCTCAAGATAAAGTATTCTGATTCCTGTCATTTGAATAAAAAATTAAGTGACGAGTAACGCGTGACGGGTTAATGAATAGTTTACTCCTTATCAACCGGCAATGAAAAATAAAAAGTGGCTCCTTTCCCTTCTTCACCCTCGGCCCAGACCCGTCCTCCATGACGGGTAATGATCCGCTTCACATTGGCAAGACCAATACCGGTTCCTTCAAATTCTTCCTTACTATGCAACCGCTGGAACACTCTAAATAACCGATCTGCATATTTCATATTGAACCCCACTCCATTATCCCTGATAAAAACAGTTACATAATTCCCCTGCACCCTCGATCCTGCCTCAATGATCGTTTTATCATTTCCGGATGTGTATTTCAGGGCATTCCCGATCAGGTTAACGGCCACCTGCCGTATAAGCTGAAGATCTGCATACAACTCACAATTGCCTCCTATATTCCATTCAATATCCCTGCCTGCACAATCCAGCAAAAAATCGTCCCTGACCGCTTCAATAAGGTGAACCAGTTCGATCCGCGTTTTCTTTATTTCACTCCTTCCTATCCGTGAAAAACTGAGCAATCCCTCAATCAGATCAGACATCGATTGAGAGGAATCGAGAATGTTTTGCAGGAAGAGATTGCTTTTTTCATCCATGAATTTGCCGGCTCTGTTCTTCAGCAACTCTCCAAAACTGTAGATATGCCTGATGGGCGTCTGCAAATCATGAGACACTGAATAAGAAAATGCTTCAAGTTCCTTATTTGCTGCCTCCAGTTGAGCTGTCCGTTCATTAATTAACATCTCCATATCACTCTCTCCCGACCTGTCTGTTTCGACAACCTCAACCACCCCCTGGTAACCTGCATAACTGCCTTCAGGCGTTAAAACAGCTTTAAGGTTTTCGCGAATTAACACCCGCTCTCCTGTTTTGTTCATCCACTTGCATTGGTAACCAGATATCTCACCAGATTCAATAATTTTATCCTGGATGTTCCTCCAGTCATCCTTTTCGGCATACCATCCTGATGTTGTATCGTTCAGCAAATCATCACGGGAGGTTGCTCCCAGCAACTCTGCGATACGGTTATTTGCATATTTCAACTTGCCGTCCTGGCCGACGAGGTACAATCCATTCGGACTGTCTTCAACAAGGATTTTCAACAGGAGATCCGTACCGTATTGCGTCAATGGGTGAAATTTGATAACTGCAACAAGATACCAATTTTAGATAAAATCCTGAGATAGTGAAGTTTAAAAAGATATTAACAATTTGTGCCTGGCCTCATTTATACGTTCCGGGTATCATTAAATAAATCAATCTGAAGCCTTGGTGTAAACCTCCAGCCTTTTTCAACAGCATAACTGGCAGTAATTTGCATGGTTTTTTGCAATAATTCCTTTGTGCCACCGGCGGGCATCAGTATGATATCCTCGTTGTCGATAAAATTTAACCGGGCCAGGAAATCCTGCTCAATCTCCTCGATATCGGAACCACGGGAGATGACGAATTTCAATTGAAAGTCTTTGTTTCTCTTTTTTTTACGGGACTTGTCCGGCTGATCACCATAGTACGATCCGGGTGCCATGCATGCGTTGATATATTTCTGAATGGTCGTGATGTTTCTCCTGAATTTTTTGTGGTCCCTTATATAGGATGGATCCACAGGAACATCCAGTTGTTTATTCTTATTGCTGGTTGGTTCTGAAGACGATAATTTCGGTGAAATTGAAAACAAATCAATCCATTGGGCCAGTTCGGGAATGAAATATACACCATTCGTTTCCAGTGTAATATGCAACCCCAGCCTTTGTTTGACCGATTTAGCCAGTTCAACCAGGGGCACAGGCTGAATGGTTGGTTCTCCACCCGATAGGATAAGGTGGGTGATTTTGGCACAATTTTGCCTGAGCGTTTCAACAATGTCATTCACGTCCCACTCCTCAATCTCAATTGGATCATGTGATGCATATGGGGTGTCGCAAATACTTATTTCTCCCGTGTCGGTCTCCCAGGTACATCTCAAATTACAACCACTGGTCCGGACAAACAGCACAGGTATCCCGGCTTCTTTACCTTCCCCCTGGATCGTCCCTGGAAACGGATAACCGGTTTTAGGCGGATCAGGTATTTCATTACCATCCTTATCTTTTGTAATTGGGAAAATCCCTTCTTTCACCAGCTTAATCTTCATGCTTACTGACTAAATGGCACTCTGCATTAAATGACTGAGAACCGCAAAGATATAAAGAATGAGGAACATAAATATGACTTCATTCGAGGCGAATAAGAAAAGGTATGTTTTTTGACAGACAGATGACAATTAATTAACCTAAGTTGCTAGTTACTGGGTGCTGGTTGCCATGTGTCTGAATAACAGTCGTATATGAATTAGTAAATGATACAAATTAATTGCTATTTTAATTTATGTTATTGACTATTAATACTTTACCCAGTAACTAATACCCAGTACCTGGCAACTTGAGTTAATTTTACAAACTAACACTATCTTTGATAGCTGAACCCAGTAACCAGTACCTCGCAACTTGCAACCAGAAACCCGTAAAAAATAAATTGACTTTCATAAAAATTATAATCTGAATAAATGTCATGGAATTATTTAAACCCCTGAAAACAACCGATGATCAGAATAATAAAACGCCTGAAGGTGAAACTGAAAAAGTGAGATGCCTCATTATTGGATCCGGTCCTGCCGGATATACTGCCGCTATTTATGCAGGACGTGCCAATCTGAATCCCGTTTTATATGAAGGGCTTCAACCTGGCGGACAGTTGACAACAACCACCGAAGTAGAAAATTTCCCGGGATATCCTGAAGGTATAGACGGACCAAAAATGATGGAAGATCTTAAGAAACAGGCAGAACGGTTTGGAACCGATACCCGCTGGGGAATTGCTACCAAAGCCGATCTTTCTGAAAGACCCTTCAAAGTAACCATCGATGATAAAAACATTGTTAAAGCAGATACCCTGATCATAGCTACAGGAGCAACCGCAAAATATATCGGGCTCGAATCAGAGAAAAAATTCATGGGTTTCGGAGTATCTGCCTGCGCAACATGTGATGGTTTCTTCTACAAAGGCCAGGATGTGGCAGTAGTTGGGGGAGGGGATAGTGCAGCTGAGGAGGCACTGTATCTTTCCGGATTATGCAACAAGGTATATCTCATTCACAGGCGGGATGAACTGAGGGCCTCAAAAATCATGCAGGAGAGAGTAATGGAGAAAGAAAACATTGAAATTCTATGGAGCCATGTGCCTAAGGAGGTAGTAGGGGACCAAAACGTGAATGGCGTGATCCTGGAAAATAAAAAGA
>CAYZEZ010000353.1:0-4182 GCA_964477295.1 uncultured Bacteroides sp.
AGTGTGAGAATTCCAGATAACATGGCATTGTCTAGACGGACAGTACGATTCTCCATCATGCCCCTGAATCCATCCCTGAATCCAATGACCTGAAATGAACCGTCACTTGCCGCAGCCTTACCAAGTCCCCGGATAGCTGCATTGAGGCCCGGGGTATCTCCTCCGGATGTCAGGATTCCAATATGACCGGATCGAATTGTTGTACTCATAAAATAGGTTTTTATCTAAACAAGTTAATAAAAATATACATAATAAGCTCAGGATACTTCGATGTTCCCTGGAAATCGGATTTCATCATTGTTTTTAAAGTTCATATTAAGCTGACAACAAACATCAGCAAAAAAGCAAGGAATTCTCTATACCTTTTCCGGCAGATCATACGGAGACCTGTAGGCTTTGGTCAGATAGGCATCCGCTTCGGTATCATCCATGAAAGTCTCCGCTTGCGGATTAAACTGTAAGGATCTTTTCAACCTGGTTGCTATATTTCCAAGGTGACAGAGCGATGAGGACAAATGTCCCTCCAGGATTTCAGCATGAAGATCCTGCCAGTTTCCTGACCTGACACAGTCAGTAAAGTTTGTAAAATGATTCACCACGGAATCCATGGTTGCCGGATCTTCATTAGTAAATTCCGGACCCTTTTCTTCTTTGTAGGATGAAAAACCGCTGGGTTGAAGTTTAATATCACTAAAATAAGCCTGGCATTTTCCATCCTCTTCACTGGCAATTTTCATCCATCCTTTCGAGCCGAAGACCAGGTTTCCAATTCTGATGCCTCCTTCTTTATTGGTACCCAAACCCCTGACTTCGAACTGAAGGATTTTGCCGTCCTCATATTCAAATTCCAGGTGCTGGATATTCGGAGTTTCCTGGTCGCTGTCCCAGACAAAATAGTTGCCGGTCCCCTGGATTCTCACCGGATGTGTCATTTTTTTCAAAGCCCATCTTCCCACATCAGCCTGGTGAATGCCCTGGTTTCCCAGATCACCATTCCCTGTATCCCAGAACCAGTGCCATTTGTAATGAAACCGGTTTTCATTGAATGGCCTGTAAGGTGCAGGCCCCAGGAATGCGTCCCAGTTTACCCCTTCAGGGACAGTGCCATTGCTTGTGTGTCCGATGCTGCCGCGTGGCTTAAGGCAAAGCCCTTTTGCCATATAAATTTCTTCCAGTCCGCCTTCATTCATGAAATTCATGGCCTGAACCACAGCAATACTGCTCCTGGACTGCGTGCCGGTTTGAACCACCCGGTTGTACTTTCTGGCCGCATCCACCATTTTTCTTCCTTCCAGGACCGTGTGAGAAACAGGCTTCTCTACGTATACATCCTTCCCTGCCTGGCAGGCCCAGATAGTTTGTAGTGCATGCCAGTGGTTGGGTGTGGCTATCGAAACAGCATCAATGTTCTTATCCTCCAGGACTTTCCGGTATTCTGTTTCAGTCGCAGGTTTATAACCCGCTAATTCTTCAACTTCAGCAACCGCTTCCTGGAACAATCTTTGATCGATGTCACAAAGAGTGGCAATCTTCACATTTGGTATTTTTGTCAGGGCCCGATAATGATCCTTGCCCCTGTTCCGGATCCCGATTACCGCCATATTAATTGTGTCGTTCGGGCTTTTTTGTATTAAAGCCTGGTTGATGAAGGGTTTGCTAACAAAAGCGCCTGCGGTTACAACGCTTGATTTTTTAATAAATGTACGTCTGTTTAAACTTTCCATAGCATTAATTAGTTTCATCTAAACTAGAGATTCTATCTGACATATCAAACATTCTAAGGGCAGGAAAATGACGAATTCGTCTCTGGCAGAGCCAGGTGGGTAATTACGGGGCGACTTAAAAGCAGATCTGCAGGGATTGATAATCTATGATCATGTGCATCGGTTGCGATGAACAATATTTTAAGCAGTTGATTGGATTAATCTATTTCTCGATACACAATGTTCCCTTCCATAAAATACACTTTTTAGGTTGACAATACTTCAAGAAATCTCTACCTTTATTTATACAAAAGACAAACTGGTCAGCGAGGCAATAATATGCGCCGCAGTGCATATCAACATCAAATCCTGAACAGGCACCAACACCAACCCGGACATGCCGGGAACTGATTTAATATATTATGATTTGCTTATTAAATACCAATGAAACGGGCATGATTTTTATTAATCATATAATCACAAAATTTTAAACGGATGAAAAGAACAGCACTCATTTTTTTTTATTTTGGGCTGGCAATAACGGCACTGAGTCAAACCGCAAGTCCGGAGCTCATTAGTTCAGCAGGTGACTATTTTAACAATTTAAGTTATCAATTAGAATGGTCATTAGGCGAATGCGTCACATCCACTCTTGGTAGCGGACCTTATACTATTGCTCAGGGTTTCCACCAGCATAGTTATAATATTGAAACCTTTATAGACAATTTATCAGGAAGTGAGATAAGCATTTCAGTTTACCCAAATCCTGCAACCGACCGTGTTTCTATCCGGCTTATACCTGCAACGCCGGAACATTTAAAGTATATATTATTCGATATTAATGGAAAAATATTACTAAACGAAGAAATAGTAAACGTTCCCGGACAATTGAATTTTTCCTCTTACAATAACGGTGTTTATTTCCTGAACATAAAGCGTGAAAATCGATTAATTAAATCTTTTAAAATCATTAAAACTGACCCTGATTTTAATGAATAAAGGATTTTTAAAATTCAGGCTAAGATTTAACAATAAATAATTAAATGATTATGAAAAAATTAACATTATTATTTGTCACATTATTCCTGATAACAGGAATAATGGCCCAATCGCCAAACCAATTCAAATATCAGGCTGTGCTGCGCGATGCAGAGGGGAATATTATAGCAGGTGAGAACACAATAATTGATATTTCAATTTTAAAAGGTAGTGTATCAGGATCAAGCGTGTTTGATGAACAGCACATTGTATCAACAACAGAACGCGGAGTGATTAACCTGAACATAGGTTCGGTTTCAGATTTGAGCGTAGTTGATTGGAGCGCTGACACCTATTTTATAGAAATATCAGTAAACGGTACATTAATGGGTACTTCACAATTACTCTCCGTACCGTATGCACTGTATGCTGAGAATACAGGGATATGGGGAAAGAGGGGTGATACTGCTTATTGTGATAAAGATGTTGTAGGCATTGGTACAGCAAATCCAACCAGTGACCTGCATGTTTTCGATGATGATGCTGCCTGGCTTGAGATCGAAACAAGCCTGGCCAGTAAGTGGGCAATTGCTGAATTGCGCACTCCCAGCGGGTTAATGCAATTTTCCTTACTGGGAAATGAATCAGCAGGTTACGGAGGCATAATTGGTAATACAGCAAATATTGATGCGATTGCTGCTAACGGATTGAATATTATAAATGAGGAAAACAGCCATATTGCTTTTCTTACAAATGGATATGATTTTTCGGATGAAAAAATGAGAATAATGTCAGATGGTAACGTTGGCATCGGAACTACCAGTCCTGATGAAAAACTTGAAGTGAAAGGTGCTATTAAAGTAGGCGATGGTGGATATACCGGAATTACCGATGGGGCAACTACACCGGTTCCCGCGGGTGGAGCAGGGACTATAATATTTTTAAGTACTCATTTCTTTGGTTGGGATGGTAGTGAGTGGCACCAGTTTGATTAGGATTTCGCCCTGAATAAATCAGCAACATTTTTCACCTGCCTGAACCGGGGGGCATTTTACAGTTCCATATGAGCAAAATACACAGCAATCACCTTCTTTTGGTTTTAATACTGTTTTGCATTGCTCACATTCATAGAAAAACGCACACGCATCCACTGGCATGGTTTCCTCTTTGGAATAACCGCATTCGGGACAGGTGATGGTGGATTTAAGTTGGATTATTTTCATCTCTGTATGTTACTAAAAAGTAATTACTTTGTCACTTTCCACTACCCAATTTGAAAGTTCTGCCAAATCCTGTTTTCACAGCATCGTCTTTCCAAGAACACATTTTATTTTCGATAATCATTCATTTAGATGAATACTATGTAGTTAAAGATCAATCCGACAATAACAATTCCGACCGCAACAACACCGATAAATATTCCAATCAATTGCCATTTCAATACCTTCTTGAGTATAATGATCTCAGGAAGTGACAATCCAATCACCGACATCATAAAAGC
>CAYZEZ010000354.1:0-4154 GCA_964477295.1 uncultured Bacteroides sp.
ACTGTAAGTAAAATCAGGCAGAATATGAAGGAGGATATTGATTTTCACAAGATTTCCAAATCGTTTGGCCTGAGTTACAGCTATTTCAGAAAACTTTTTAAAGATAAGTCAGGACTTCCGCCTAACGCATTTCTGATCCAGGAAAGGATTAATTATTCAAAACGGCTATTGCGTTCTTCAGAGCTGACTATCGAAGAAATTGCAGAAAAAAGTGGATTTCATTCAGTATATTACTTTTCGAAACTTTTTAAAGCAAGGGAGGGAGTCTCTCCAGGCATGTTGAGAAAGCAAAGTGCACTGGTCAATTAATAAACCATTACAACAATCCGGATCGGATGTTAGATCCCGGTTAATATCAATTGGATAACCACTACACTTTCAGTGATTTACGAAAACAGTTTACTGATGAAAATGCCTGAGGACCATACCCCATCGTTATCAACTCAGCGTGGCACCCCATTTAATTTTTCCGGACCGGAAATGTCAATATCGATTCATGCATCCGGAATGATTATTTCACTCATTAATACATTGTGAGCCCTGTAAAGTCAGAAATATCACAGGCAGGAACAATAAGTACTGTTTTATCCTCCCAATATTATCTTGTTATTATAATATCTGTTTGAATAAAATAAACTAACCATCACAATAAAAATGAAAATTATCAAAATCCTGTCGTTGCTTCTTTTTTATGCCTCTGTTGTATATTCACAAAAACAAGAAATTCAGATATTTTCAGATTTTCCGGGAGGAAATATTATTGTCAGGGATATCAGGAATGACACCGTCTGGCTAAAGCCTGACCTGAGGGACACAATGAGGGATTGGTTCTACTGGTATTTTAAGATAGAAGGGATAAAAGGGAGGACTGTTTATTTTCAGTTTCCGGAGCAGAAGAATTCCTTTACCGATTTTGGCCCGGCCTACAGTCTCAATAACGATGAGGACTGGAAATGGTACGGAGAAAATTCATATGCCAATAATGGGTTTAAATTTTCATTTTCGACAAAAGATACCTGCGCGTATTTCAGTATGGCCTTTCCGTATACACAAAAAAACCTGGATACTTTTTTGAATAATATGAGGAACCGGGAACTTATAAAAATTGATACACTTTGTATTACAAGAAAAAAAAGGGCAGTCGAAGAAATCCGTATTTTCCCTTCAAAGGATACAAGATACAAGGTCCTGATCACATCGAGACATCATGCCTGCGAAATGACTGCCAATTATGTTGTAGAAGGCATTATCCAGAGCATTGCAAATGAAACTGACCTTCAATTCATGAGAGACTATGTTGAGTTTCTGATTATCCCATTTGTAGATAAAGATGGTGTGGAGGATGGGGACCAGGGCAAATTGCGCAGTCCACGGGACCACAACAGGGATTATGATGATCATCCACTATACATTTCCACAAAGGCAATCATGGATGAGGTCCCGGGCTGGTCAGAAGGGATCCTGAGAATAACCCTCGATATTCATTGTCCCGGTATCAGAGGGGCTACCAGCACGAATATTTACCAGGTTGGAAGTGAAGATAAGATCAAAGAGCAGCAACAAATAATATTTTCAGAACTGATAGAAAAAAACTGCAATGGTGAACTTAAGTATTTTCATAAAAATTTCCTCCCCTTTGGAACAACCTGGAACAATCCTAAAACTTTCCTTGACGGAGTATCTCCGAGGCATTATATGTCAGAGATAAAAGGAGTCGAATTAGCTACCACCATTGAATTTCCTTATGGAAATGTAGAAGGCATACAAGTTTCAAAAGATAATGCCAGAATATTTGGCAGGGCCATTTCCTATTCCTTTATGAACTACCTGAAATATATAGAAGAATAATTAGTACAAGAGTATAACGTGCCTTTTGCAGGTAAGCTGAAACCTTTATGCCATATGACTTTTCAATAAGCTGACAGGCCCGATAAGTCCGACTGAATATAAAGGTTGCTGCTGGGTCCATCTTTGAGCAATTGAATTATCTTTCGGGGATTTACAATAATTTCCAAGAACCGTTGTAATTTTTATTTCAATGGTATTCATACCCTCCAAAAGAAAATTTTGTAGTTCATAAATATGTTCACCATACCATTTAATTCCCAGAGGGGAGCCATTAACTGTTACCTCGGATACTCCCTGGACTTCTCCCAGGTTGATATATGTAAAGGCATTCCCGGCATCCAGGTTTATTGTATTCGAATAAATGGCAGTTCCGGCAAATGTTTTTAGCTCTGCATCATCTTTAAAATCAACCAGGGACTCAAGTATTCTTCTTCCCTTGGTTCCATCTGCATGATTCAACTCAACTTCCCACGGGCCATTTATTATAGTGGCTGAAGAAGGATCAGCATTTTTTAAGGGCATAGGTTCACCGTCGGTTAATTTATCAAAAACAATAATTTTCGATCCGGCCGGTACCAGTTCGATGGTTAATTGATTTTTATGCCCGTCATAAGGATATAAATACCGCTCACCGGTTTCCGGATCCCATATCCATGGGATTTTATTCCCGGTATTAAAGTTCGCCCTGAATGTGAATTTCTTCTCCCTGCTTGAATTTATAAAAAAGAAAATTTCTTTGTCACCCTGTATATACTGGTCCTGGTTTATGCTAACATCCGGAGATTCGATGACCACAGGCGGGTTCATATCGAACTGTTTTTGAATTCCCTGAAACCAGTTTATCAGATCATTTTCCGGGGCCTGAACCACCGCACATGATTCCGGATATTCATCCGTTATATTTTCCATTGTCCGTTTCACATTAGCTCCGTTTTCAAGGTAATCTACTAGCCCCGGGCTTTTATAAGGTGCCTTTCCAATGAATATTATTCTGCCGCCTGTTTCTGCAAATCTTCTCATCGCCTCTGCTGTATCAGGATGTATTGACTCGACTTCCATGAGTATTATTGTATGATAAGACCTTCTATTATACTTCAGCCTCCCATCCTCTACCTCTCCTTCATTAAGGATTTTTTCACTTATATAGTCGCAGGTATTTCCATTCTGGTGGATGGCTTTCCATAATTCAAACTGATACCAGGGATGATGATCAATTGGCATCGGATGCCGCTGAAGCCCCAATTCCATCCAGATATCTGCCAGCGGGTGCATAACAGCAATATCAGCCCTGGCTTCGGAATTTTGAAATAAATAAGAAATTCTGGCTTTGTATTCTGTCCAGTATCGAAAATAAGGCCACCATGAATTTCGTTCGTTGAAGTAAGTTCCGTACCGGACCCAGCCAGGAAATTCCGTTTCGCGCGGACTGTAATTAAAACCATGCAATACGGAATGGTTTACCCCGGAAAGGTTGCTGAGATCCCCGGTCACCTTAATCATCTCAAGAGTAGCAAAAAAAACAAAACCGACATTAGTAATCTCCTCACAGCTAACAAGTTTCTTGCCGGCCAGTCTTGATCCGGAAGCAACAAATTTATTTATCAGGGTTGATCCCCCGGTCTTAGGATTAAGCCAGGTCTCACATTCCGGTATATCTATCAGCATGCTCGCTTCCAACGGATGATACCCCCTTCCGTAGGCCTGGACCCGGGATTTTACATGGTTGCTCTCGCACCATTCCTGATAGGTTGTAATAAACCTCTCTTTAAATAATTCCTGGCGCGTAATATAAAAATCATACCTTGCCCTTTTTATTTCTTCCACGGCTGCCCCTTCCAGTTTTGTTCCGTAATGTTCCGTAACACGGTTGCCCATGCGACCAACCTTAAATAAAACAAACGGTAAATACGGTTTAAGCGAATATCCACGCCGCTTTTCAAATTCTTCCAGCATATCGCTGCACCAATTTGCGCCTTCCAGTTCCAGGCTGTCGCAGAACATGGCACGAAAAGCTGAACCCAATCCATTAAACCGGGGATTAAGTGCATCCGACATCCGGTTTAGGTATTTGGAAACTGCTGTTTTGTTATAATGGTTCAGTACGGGCCCTGCTGCTCCCGGGGCACCATTAATTACTGCCTGGTAACCCGTTGCCAGCACCAGGATATACAGCTCATACTCACCCTCCGGAAGATCAATGACCAGGGTATCATTTGAAAAATCATCGGTCAGATCTTTCCCCTGTTCGAACTCTTCCATGTATGATGGCACCAGCCGAACCGAAAACAATTCCTTATAAAAAGGTT
>CAYZEZ010000355.1:0-4110 GCA_964477295.1 uncultured Bacteroides sp.
AGGGATTGATCAATATGAAAAAGGAAGATGGAGTCGGTATTACATTTGGATTAATACCCTTTGTGGTTGGATTCTATGAGAAGCAGAATGCAAAGATTGATAAAGTATTTGCAGAGCTGTTTGAAGCCTATTATAAAGAGGCATTCCATAAAGTTATGTTAGCAAAACCTTCCGTGCACAGGATTATACCTATTGAAAGAACCATACCGGTAAACATTGATGTGATGCACTATGAGAAGGCTTCCAGCTATATTGAAAAAGCAAAATCCTGGGGAGTACTTGATTGCATTTGCCGGGTTCAGCAGCGTCTGATCGGACAGGGATGCGATCATCCGGTGGAGAATTGTCTTGTTTTTTCTCCCCGGCCCGGTCAGTTCGACAGAACGGAGGACATCCGCTCCATAACCAAAGAAGAAGCCCTTGATATCCTGGAGGAGGCCAACGAGGCTGGTCTGGTTCATTCCACAAATAATGCACAAGACGAGGTATATTATATATGTAACTGCTGTACATGCTCTTGCGGTGTATTAAGAAGCATGGTTGAATATGGAAGTGATCATTCAATTGCCCGTTCTGACTTTTTTGCAACGGTGGATGAGGATATATGTACAGGATGCGAAACCTGTCTCGATCGCTGTCAATTCAATGCTATGGTTATGAATGATAGTATCTCTAATGTAATTGAGTCCAACTGCTATGGTTGCGGATTATGTGTTACCTCTTGTCCTGAAGAAGCCATTTCCCTGGTACAAAAAAACCTTAAAGAAGTTTCCCCTCCGCCTGAAAACGATGATGCCTGGCGAGAAATAAGAGAAAGAGAAAGAGAAAGAGAAAGAGAAAGAGAAAGGACAAAAATCAATGGGTAATAAATTATGAGAATTCCCCTGGCTTTTTCAGTAATACTGCTTTTAGCTTTCATACAGTGCTCGGATACCAAAGAAAATATGGCAATTGAAGGCATATTATACTCAACCCGACAACCGGTTTCTGTCTCAATTGAGGATGGAAGGATAGTTAAGATCACTCCTTTATCATCGTCCCGGGAAACATCATTACCGTATATTGCTCCCGGACTCATTGATATACAGATAAATGGTTACATGGGGGTTGATTTTACTGATCCTGAAATTACCACAGACGACTTACGTAAGGTAACCCGGGCTCTATGGGCGACAGGCGTAACAACATTCTTGCCGACTGTTATCACCAGCGGGCATGACCATCTTATAAATTGTTTTGAGTCACTGTCGCGTGCCCTTGAGGATACCTTGATCAATGCCTCGATACCCGGTTTCCACCTTGAAGGCCCTTACATTTCACCGGTTAAGGGATACCGTGGTGCTCACCTTGAGAAATATGTTAAATTGCCTGATTATAAGGAATTTCTGGAATATCAAAAAGCGGCTGATAATGGCATAAAAATGGTTGCCATTGCCCCCGAAATGGAAGGTGCCATTGACTTTATCAGGCAATGTGCCGGTGATAATGTTGTTGTGACGCTTGCACACCATAATGGGAATGCAGAAGAAATAGCAGCCGCGGTTGATGCCGGGGCTTCATTGTCAAACCACCTGGGTAATGGTTGCGCGAACATGATCAACCGGCACCATAATCCACTCTGGCCCCAATTAGCCGAAGATCGCCTTGCAGTTAGCATCATTGCTGATGGTTTTCATTTAACAAAAGAAGAAGTCCGAAGTTTTTACAAAATCAAGGGCGATGAGCTGACCATTCTTGTTTCAGATGCAGTGGACCTGGCCGGACTCCCTCCCGGTGAATATGTGCGATGGGAGAGGACCGTTGTCCTGACTTCGGATGTTGTTAAGTTCCCGGCCGAAAATGTGCTGGCAGGCGCAGCCTCCCCGGTAACCAAATGTGTTGGCAATATGATGCAATTCACCGGCTGCAGCCTGGAAAGTGCCATAAATATGGCTAGCAGAAATCCTGCCAGGGTAATCGGACTCAATGATATAGGTGAGATTCTCGTAGGGAACAGGGCAGACCTTATTCTATTTACACTGAATAATACAGAATTGGTGATTAATAAAACCTTTGTCAGCGGGGAGCTCGTCTATCAAAAGTCTGATGAATAGGTCCCGCCATTTTTTCTCACACCAATGAAGGTTCTGAAAAAGATTTTATTAGGTCTCAGTGCGGTCGGTCCCGGCCTGTTCCTGATCGGTTATAATATTGGTACGGGAAGTGTTACCACAATGGCGAAAACGGGAGCTCAATATGGAATGACCCTGCTGTGGGCGCTTGTACTCTCATGCCTGTTTACCTACCTGTTAATGGTGGCTTACGGAAAGGTCACAATTGTTACGGGAAAGACCGCCCTGTACAATATCAGGAATGAATTCCATCACGGCTGGATACTTGCCCTTTATATCCTTCTGGCTTTGATAGTTGGTGAATTACTGGCCCTGATGGGGGTAATGGGCATCGTCGCCGACCTGGTTCAGGAAGGCATCCGGCTTTTATTCAATGATGTCTCCGTCAATACTCTTTGGATCATATTGGTTCTGGTGGTCTGCCTGGGCTTGTTATTATGGTACGGAAAGTACAGGATGTTTGAAAAAGTGCTTACTGTGTTTGTAATCCTTATGGGATTATCATTTATCGTTGTATTTTTTATGGTTAAGCCTGAACTGGCCTCCCTGGCTAAAGGGATGGTGCCAGGTATACCTGATACTCCCGGGGCATTCGGACTTGTTGCAGCCATTGCCGGAACAACCTGCTCGGCTGCCATATTTGTCATTCGTAGCACAGTAGTGGCGGAAAAAGGCTGGACAATCAATCATTTACGGTCGGAACGAAAAGATGCTTTTGTCTCGGCCTCTGTGATGCTTTTCCTGAGTGCAGTTATCATGGCTGTTTCAGCCGGCACACTTCATCTTATGGGACTGAAGCTCGACAATACGGTGGAGATGATTCTTTTATTTGAACCGCTGGGAGGCAGGATCGCTGCCTTCATTTTAATCCTTGGGATTGTAGGGGCGGGGCTGTCAACCGTTTTTCCTATTGCACTTATTGCCCCATGGCTTGTATCGGATTATACCGGAAGACCCAGAAATATCCACTCCCCTTTTTCCCGGTTCCTGATCATATTTGCCCTGCTCTTTGCATTCGGCAGCCTGGTGCTGGAGCAGAAACCCCCTGCGCTTATGATATTTTCACAGGCATTCCAGGCGTGTATTTTACCTGCTGTAGCCATCCCGATATTTATATTAATCAACAGGAAGAATATCATGTTAAAGCATAAGGCCGGATTAAAAGAAAATATTGGAATAATTGCTGTAATCCTTTTTTCTTTATTGACTACTTACTTTGCAATCAAGGAATTGATAATACACTAAATACTGATTTTCTGAAAAAGATAATAAAATGCTAACTCCAATTCGCTCATTTCAAAAGGATGCACTGGAAGTAAGGATTTATAATAATGATCCTGAGATGGGAGCTGCAGCGGCAGAGTTCACATCTCAACACCTTCAGAACGCTCTTCAGGAACGTGGTGCCGCAAACCTTATCCTGGCTACCGGGACTTCGCAGTTCTCTTTCCTGGAAGCTTTAAAACAGAAAGGCATTGAATGGGGGAGGATCACCGTATTTCATCTGGACGAGTACAGGGAAATTCCTGAAAGACATCCGGCCAGTTTCAGGAAATATCTGAAAGAAAGGATACTGGACATAGTTCAGCCTTTAAAAGTTTATTTAATCCCGGGTGATGCAGAAAACCCGGATGAAGAGATTGAAAAATATGAGGATGTCCTGAAAAGCCACCCTGTTGATATCGCTTGCATTGGCATCGGCGAAAACGGTCATATTGCCTTCAATGACCCTCCGGTAGCTGATTTCAACGACCCGCGGTTAGTAAAAATTGTTAAGCTGGATGAAGCATGCCGGAATCAGCAGCTGGGAGAAGGATGGTTCCCAACCCTTGAAGATGTGCCCCGGGAGGCTGTTACCCTTACCATTCCAGCCATCATGAGTTGCAAAGCCATCAGCTGTGTTGTGCCGGATAAAAGGAAATCACGGGCCATTTACGATACATTGAATGGTCCTGTCAGCACCACTTGTCCGGCAAGTATCCTGAGGAATCATCCCCAT
>CAYZEZ010000356.1:0-4103 GCA_964477295.1 uncultured Bacteroides sp.
GGATGGAGTGATCAACCTCGTATTTGCTTCAGGGCCTGTTGTCGGAGAAGTGATCCTTGAGCATCCCGATTTTGCGGGAATCCATTTCACAGGATCGACCGGGGTATTCCACGATATCTGGAAAAAAATCGGGAACAATATTCATAAGTATAAAACCTATCCGCGGATTGTTGGTGAGACCGGTGGCAAGGATTTTGTGATCGCACATCCTTCTGCCTCCGTTCAACATGTAGTAACAGCACTGACCAGGGGAGCTTTTGAGTACCAGGGACAAAAATGTTCGGCCGCTTCCCGTGCGTATATTCCTGCCAGTCTCTGGCCCGAGGTTAAAAAAGGACTCGAGACCGACCTGAAATCGATCAAGATGGGTGTGCCCGAGGATTTCACCAACTTCATGTGCGCGGTAATCGACGAATCCTCGTTCGACAGCCTGGCCGGTTATATCGGGCAGGCAAAAAAGGATAAAGGTGCCGATGTGATTATCGGGGGGAAATGCGATAAGTCAAAAGGCTATTTTATTGAACCTACAGTTATCCAGGCCTATGATCCGAAATACATCACCATGGAGGAAGAACTCTTCGGACCGGTCCTGACAGTATATGTGTATGAGGATAAAAAGTGGGAAGAGACGCTTGATCTCCTGGATAATACCTCGACTTACGCACTCACCGGGGCTGTTTTTGCCACGGACCGCTATGCCATCCAGGAGGCTACAGACAAACTGTGCCATGCTGCCGGTAATTTCTATATTAACGATAAACCTACCGGCGCAGTGGTCGGGCAACAACCCTTTGGAGGGGCCAGGGCATCCGGAACAAATGACAAAGCCGGATCATACCTGAATATGATCAGGTGGACGAGTCCGAGGACGATTAAAGAGAACTTTATTCCTCCTTCTGATTACAGGTATCCTTTGATGAGTGAAGAGTGAGGAGATCGTGAGTCGTGAGTCGTGAGTCGGAAAACGGGGATCCGTAAACGGTACTATCCCGGCTTTCCTGTTGAAAAATTGTTTCAGCCCGTATTCATTTTTTTCTTTCTTTTGGCTGTATGAAGCGGTTCCTGCGCATATCCTACAGGATCCTGAGGAATAAATATATCCTCACGCTCCTGGTATTCTTTGTCTGGCTGCTGATCTTCGACCAGAACAACCTGATCGACAGGGTAAAAAATGTTCGCAAGCTGAAGGAGATGGAGAGGCAGAAGGAATACTATGAGACCCGCATCGAACAGGATTCCAGGAAATTGAATGAATTGAAAACCAACCGCGAAAACCTGGAGAAATTTGCCCGCGAACAGTACTACATGAAAAAACCGGATGAAGAGATCTTCGTTATCGTTGAAAAATAACAGGCTGCATCATCACTCAGCCAATGTAATAACCCTGGCCTTTTAATAACCACTTCCAGGCAGGAACCACCTTTATCAGATACCAATTATCATCAATCTCAAATTCTTCATTAAAGGTTAATATAAAAGCCTTTTCAATATCCAGGGTTTTGCACTTAGCCTTTAAGCTTCTGATTTCCCTTTTTAATATTTCAGGCCTTCCGACATCATAGGCAACTTGTATTGCCATTTGTTGATCAGGAAGGTAAAAATCAATCTTGTAATTGTCTCTGATATAAAAGAACTCATCCAGTTTTTTCCGTCTTAATTCATTAAAAACCAGGTTTTCAAGGAGTTTATCCAGGGGGTCAAGTAAAAAAAGGTTGAGAAAACCGTTGTCAGCAAAATAAAACTTCCTTTTTGTTTCCCTTTCTGAAAACTTCGAATAGTAATTCGACAATTGATATGCCAGAAAACTCTTCTCAAGACAACTGAAATATTCAATAATCGTTGATGTCCCAATCTCAATACCGGCAGATTGAATCAGGTTTTTTATGTTATTGAAAGCTGATTCTTCGCCTATGCTTTCAGCAATCTTTTTTACCATCAATTTCAAACCATGTTCATTCCTGATCATATACCTGGATGAAATGTCTCCATAAAAAACCTTCTGGAAAAGATTGCTCAGGTATGCCTTTTTATCCTTGAAATGCAGGGCTTCCGGGAATCCACCGGTTGTCATATATTCATTGAATTGATGTACAATGCTGAATCGCTGTTGATTATTTTCAAAATCCTCCTCCAATTCAATTCCCCTGAAATGCAAAAATTCTTCAAATGAAAGGTTATCAAAATTTATTACTATGAATCTGCCACCCAGGACAGAAGCCATTTCAGGACCTGTCAGTTCAGCATTGCTCCCGGCTGCATATATCCTGTATTCCAGATCAGTAAGCTTAAGTAAAAACCTTTGCCATCCCGGTATAATCTGAATCTCATCAAAATATAATACCGGTTTCAGGTCATACAATTCCCTGTAAGAATCAATGATTAAATCAAGGTCTTCAGTTCTCATTTCCATCAACCTCTCATCCTCAAAGTTTATATACAGGACATGCTTTATATTTCCATTCCTGTCTGAGCAATCCTGAATTAACCGGTATAAAAAACAGGTCTTCCCTGCACGTCTTGGTCCGACTATTATATAATTTCCTTCCGGATCAACAGAATAATCCCTTGCAGTTATATCAACGCCGGGTATGAACTCCTGATTTTCAAGTATTATTCTCTTTAATAGTTCTTTATTCATATATATTTATCCTATATACAGGACAAATATATCTAATTTTTATCTTTTTTATAAGATATATTAATGATGTTTTTATCCTACTTGTAGGACTTATTAACAGTGTTTTTATCCTGCATGTATGACATATTAATAGTTTCTCTATCCTACATGTAGGACATATTATCTATTCCCAATACATACCATCATCATTGAAGTTCCTGGCCGCAAGCGGCGGGGATCCGCCAGACCTTGACCGCCATCCGCTGGCTAATCCCCCTGCAAGCGGCGGGGAAACGAGTTCCTGAGTTCAGCGAATTCAATCCTCGATCCTTTATTTGCACTCGCTAATACTCCTGCAAGCGGCGGGGAAACGAGTTCCTGAGTCCGGCGAATACAATCTCCGATCCTTTATTTGCGCCCGCTATTCCCGCTCCGCGTGTCCCGATAGCCCGGGGAATACCCGGGAGTAAACGAGCTCCCGGGTCCGGCGAAGGCAATTCGTCTGCAGGATTCACAACTGAGGTTAAATAATTGTTAATCTATTTATATTAAGTCTAAATTGTGTTATCTTTGTAATGAATTTATAACCAAAAAAATATAAAGAGATGGCTTTCGAATTACCAGATTTAAAATACGACTACAACGCGCTTGAACCGTATATCGATGGACGCACCATGGAGATCCATCATTCCAGGCATCATGCAGGGTATACCTCAAAATTCAACGATGCCGTGAATGGCACCGATCTTGAGGGACTTGACATCGAGGCTATTTTCAGGAAAGTATCCGGCCTGCCGGCTGCCGTAAGGAACAACGGAGGTGGATATTATAACCATTTGCTGTTCTGGGAAATTATGTCACCGAAGGGTGGCGGGACTCCTGGTGGAGCCCTGCTTGATGCAATAAACAACGCATTTGGTTCATTTGATGCTTTTAAAGAAAAATTTTCAACGGCTGCAGCCACCCGTTTCGGCTCAGGCTGGGCATGGCTCGTAAAAACAGACAGCGGGCTGGTTGTGACCAACACGCCCAACCAGGATAATGCGCTGATGGACCTGGCCGAAGTAAAAGGCAAACCCATCCTGACACTTGATGTTTGGGAGCATGCATATTATTTGAAATATCAGAACAGAAGGCCCGAATATATCGAAGCTTTCTGGAATATTATAAATTGGGAAGAAGTTAGTAATCGTTTTGGTTCATGATTTGAGGAAACGCTTTTTTTGCGTGGTTTAGTTATTGGTTGATGAGGGAGAGGCCGCCAGAGATGGCGGTCTTTCTTTTTGAATAATGAATAATGATTTACGAACAATGATTTTTGAAGGACCGCCAGGGCCACAATCGATTCACGATTGCTCGGCAGGCACAGGGCCACAATCGATTCACGATTGCTCGGCACGCACAGGGCCACAATCGATTCACGATTGCTCGGCACGCACAGGGCCACAATCACAACCCCCCTCACGAATTCGAACCATTTGCCTTC
>CAYZEZ010000357.1:0-4078 GCA_964477295.1 uncultured Bacteroides sp.
CTATATATCTTATCGGAAGCAATTCTCAATTTTCTTGTCTGTGCAAGTTCGGCTTTTATCTGACCAAGTTCATCTAATGCTTCTCCAGTTTTCTTCTTTTGTTCTTCGAAGGACTTTAGAATTTCACTCTTCTCTTGCTCAAATTGCTTCTTCATGTCATTCACTCTTGCATCATCTGCAACAATATTTTGACGGACGATTGCATTCTCCGCAATTTGAATTACCCTTTCGGCCATATTAGAAGATGAAACCGTACTCGAACAACTTCTAATATACAGAAAAGAAAATACTACAATCAAAACCAATATGATACTCTTTGTTATTTGATAAAATGGTATGTCTTTTATATTCATTATTTTCTCCTGTTTAAATTGTGAAAAGTCGTTCTCTTTCTATTGTACTTTTATTTAATCCATTGACTATTTTTCTTTCCCATATTATTTCACCAACAGAATCGGTTTTTATTATATATCCGTTATAGTATTGCCAATCGCCGGTTTTGAATCCTGCCATGATATAACCGTTATCCCTGGTTTGTCTGACTGAATAAGCCCATTCTTTTTTGTATGTATCACCATATGATTTTTGCCAGGATATATTTCCATTTGGGTCTGTTTTAAGCAGAAAAAAATCATACACATCTTCTAATGCATTACCAGTATAGCCGGTTACAATAAAACCATTATCGATTGTCTGTTGTATTGAAAATGCTTGGCCATCGGAATATGTTTTGGTCCATAGTGTATCACCTATTGAATTAATTTTCAGAAGATAAATTCTGAAGTTTTCTGTTGTGCCAGCGATTATATAATTACCATCAGTGGTTTGCTGGATATCAAAAGCCATATCGGCTTCCTTTCCACCATAAGTCCTGGTCCATGATATTTTGCCATCTTGATCAGTTTTAAATAAATATATATCAGCTGATCCAAGTCCATAACTTTTTGTATAACCTGCAATTATGTAACCCCCATCGGTTGCCTGTGTGACTGAATATGCCAGATCATCATCAAAACCACCAAACGATTCTTCGAATGTAACCTGGGCATTTAATACATTGGTTAATGTTATTACCAGAATCAAAATTTCAATCTTGGCCATGCGTTACACAAATTAAGTTTATTGGCTCTAACTAATATATATAGGTGTGGAACGGTTGAGCTCAGCAGCTTGCGCCAGCTGGCATGTCTTTTTGCCTAATCACACGCCATTTGTTTGCAAAAAGCATGACAGCCAGCAAGTCTGCTGTAGCGAATTGTTATACTTCCACCTTTTAAAAGTTTAGTTTTTATATACGATTGTTTACTGATTCATTTATTTACTAAGGTTGTATTTTTGCTAAGTACCTAAAGAACAATATAATACGGAAGTAACTGACACATAAGAAACACGCTTATTAGTAAACTCTGAACCATTATGACCATTACCATGAAAGAAGCCAAGGCAATTATCCTTACAGTTAGTTACCATTTCCATCTCAAAATAGGGTTTACGCGGCATTGAATCTCCCAGAATATTTAAGCTCACATGGATCAGTAATAAAACTTGCAGTACGAGAGCCAATGGATGATGAAGTGCCTAGCTGCAACAACTTTATAATGCCTGTATTTCTTGCGGAACCAATAATACTCCAAATGCAGCTTGGGTTATTTTATTAATAGCATTTTCCTGCTAAGCGATACATCATCTACAGTTAGTTTATAAATATAAAATCCGGGATTGACTAAACGATTATCTATGGTTGTACCGTCCCAGCTTACTGATTTGCTTCCCGATGCTTGCACCTCATCAACAAGAATTTTGACTTCCTGTCCCAGGATGTTATATATTTTAAGAGATACTTTCGATTGCTTCGAAAGATAATAAGTTATCACTGTCTGCAGATTGAACGGATTGGGGTAGTTTTGCAGGAGTTCAAATTGTTCTGGAACCGAAGTCTGCTGATCAGCATGAGTTACAGTTGGGGTGCCAATATAATTGGATAATAGTATCGGATCAATTCTATTCTCCTCAGCTCCCTCGCAGGCAAAGCTGCCCTTCCTTAAGAAATGGAAAGCATAATTGGAAAATTCCAAAGGTAACGAATTGATGGTTGGATTATGTATTTTCATAACACCCATAGGAATTTCATCTCCGCATACACTGCACAGATGAATCCCATCCATTCCCAGATACTCTACCCAGGGTTCAAACTCTTTTGACTCAGTGGGCAGTAATTCAATCGTTTCAGCAAATGCGATAGCTATTTCCATACCATCAGGTATGCCATCGTTATTAGAATCCGGATTATTCAAATCAAAATTGAAATATTCTTCCTCAGAATCTTTTAATCCGTCATTATCGGTATCACCATTGACATAGAGGATATGTGTTTTCATAGTGCGATAAAGTTCAATAACGTCTATACGCTGGTTTTGGTGTACTGTACCATTATAAGCAAAACTACCATGTGCCATGGCGTGTAAACCTATGAATGGTATATGACAAATCCGTTTGTTTTCAGGATTCGTTATTTCAATAGTACCCATATTTTGTATTGAACCACAAATCTGGCATATTTCAGATCCCCAAACCGGTATAAATTCAATACTACTGTGCATACCGTCCGGTTGCTCTTTTAGCTTGGGAAATAAACGAATCAGTTCTTCAGCAATCCCGGATCCGTCAGGCACACCATCATTATTAAAATCCGCATGATCTGCGGTATAAGCCATCCACAAACTATCTTCTTCAGAATCCGTCAATCCGTCATTATCCTTATCACCCTCTACAAGTAAATAATGCTCCGGATCATAAGGATATAAGATTTTCTTCAGAGTATCAATATCAATACGCTGGTAATCTTCATCCGAGCCGTAGGAAAAAAATCCATTGTCCATAAAATGTAAGCCCATATATGGAATATCCAACTGAAGATTTCGCAGGGGATTTATGATGCTCACATAACCCATATTCACATTAAGACCGCATTTCGGACATGGCACAACTCCTCTCATCATGTGATCTATCCGAAAGGGACGATCAGTCTGGATTGTATCCGGGAGTGTATCAATGATGTTCATGAATATTTTGGCAAATAGCTGGCAATCATGTGTAATATGATATTCCTCATAGGCTCCTAAATAAACTTCTTCGGCATAGGACAATCCATTCTTGTTAAGATCATCAGGAAGCTGAATATTGTGCAGGCTGTCCGCCGGACTTTGCGCCGATACAGTACTGAATCCGAATAAGATTGCTGCTGCAGCCTTATAAATCGGGTACCGAAAATGTCTACTAAACGAATTCTTTTGGAATTCATGATTATACCATTCTGAAACGTCATTAAAAACATTTTGGTAGTATGGAATCAGGTCATTTGTAGAACGGCAATCGGTGCAGGCCCAGTGAAATAAAAGTGATTTTTCTTCCTGATTGAGGTTATTCGCGGAATAAGGATGTTTAATGAATTTCTCAACACAGCAGGAGGGATAACCAAATAAGAATCCCTCTAATCTTTGATTTTCTGCACGCATGTTAATTAATGTGTGGTTAAATCTTCTTTGGTAGAGATCGAGGTAATTTGTGGATGTACTGAAAATGGTTTCAACAACATCTTTTCCAGACAGTGTTTTGCGTGGAGTTGTTTCAACAGAAAGTCCATTATGTTTCAGCCAACGGCATGCGTTTTCGGGTAGTTTTTTTTCCCAGCGGCTTAAGGGTTTTATTTTCTGGCGCGTCAGTTCAGCCAGATAATAAAACTCAAAGTCCTTAATGGTTCTTTTAATTTGAGACCTAATAATTAGAGGTACCATGGTCAATTCAACTTTATTTATAATAGGATGAAAACCAGTAATTATTGGTTGCGTTAGTAATTTCCATAAACGGGTATGAATATTCCTTTTTTCCTTTACACAAATTAGAAGTAGAACGGCGAAGCTAAGCCGCCTCGCCAGCGGTCGGCTTCAGCGAATTGTTCTACATCCGATGGTTTATTCCGGGTGTTCTGTGGCGTTTATTTTTTAATTATTTATCAATTTTAAAGTAAACTCTAACACTCTATCTGTATGGTTAATATAATCTTCAATTGAGTTTTTTA
>CAYZEZ010000358.1:0-4078 GCA_964477295.1 uncultured Bacteroides sp.
ATATCACGGACCCGGACAGATTGTCGGATACCCGATCATCGATCTCCAATCATTAAAAATTGGTGTAAAAGATTTTGTCTGGATGCTGGAAGAATCGATTATACGTTATCTTTCGGATCAGGGAGTTAAGGGTGCCAGATTAAAGGGTGCTACAGGGGTTTGGCTCGAGCCGGATACACCAGGGAAAACAAGGAAGATCTGTGCCATCGGAGTAAGGGTAAGTAATTTCGTGACAATGCACGGATTTGCATTCAATGTGAATACCGATTTAAGATATTTTCAATATATTAATCCCTGTGGTTTTACCGATAAAACCGTAACCTCATTTGAAAAGGAATCGGGCAGAAAACTGGAATTAAGTGAAGTAAAGCAAAATCTCTTAACTAAGATCTCGGAAGTATTTAATGTGGAAATAAGTCAGGCAAATAATTAAGGGGAAATGGAGAAAAACTGGATCCTGAGATGTCAGGTGGATGACGATGAGGCAAAACCTCTGATGGAGGCTCTTAGCATTACAAAGCCACTTGCCAGTATATTGGTCCAGAGAAACATTAAAACACTTGAGCAGGCTAATGCATTTTTCAGTCCGCAGTTAAACGATCTTCATGATCCCTTCCTGATGAAGGATATGGAAGTCGCAGTCGAAAGGATCGGGGCTGCCATCAGAAATAATGAAAACATCCTGATTTATGGAGATTACGATGTTGACGGGACTACCTCTGTAGCCCTGATTTACACTTTTCTGAAATCAATTTACAACAACCTTGATTTTTATATTCCCGACCGGTATTATGAAGGATACGGGATTTCCTTCAAAGGAATCGATTATGCAAAAAAACAGGGGACCTCGTTAATTATTGCACTTGATTGCGGCATAAAGGCTATCGACAAAGTTGCATATGCCAGGGAGCGAGGTATTGATTTTATTATCTGCGATCATCATAACCCGGGTGACAAGATCCCTGAGGCAATTGCCGTTCTTGACCCTAAAAGATCAGATTGCAGTTATCCCTTCAATGAGTTATCCGGATGTGGGGTAGGATTTAAACTAATACAGGCTTTCTCCCTTAAAAACCAGATAAGCACAGAGAAAGTATTTACCTTTCTTGACCTGGTTGCAGTCAGTATTGCCTCTGATATCGTATCATTAACGGGTGAAAACCGGGTACTGGCCCATTATGGATTGAAGCAGCTGAACAAAAATCCTAGCATAGGACTGAAAGCGATCATAAACCTTTCAGGTATTGCTGATAAGGAAATCAATATTGAGGATGTAGTATTCAAGATTGGTCCCAGGATCAATGCTGCGGGAAGAATGGAATCGGGGAATAGTGCAGTTAACCTGCTTATCTCTGAGGATGAAGGTGAGGCCAGGATTATTGGTGAAAGGGTGGATAATTATAATGCGGAACGCCGGAATATTGATAGTAATTTAACCCAGGAAGCACTCTTGCTCATAGAACAGGATGCAAAGCAGCTGGATAATAAAACCACAGTGCTGTTTAATCCTAACTGGCATAAAGGGGTTATAGGAATTGTGGCCTCCAGATTAATTGATACTTTCTACAGGCCCACTGTGATCCTGACCGAGTCAAACGGATTTGCTACCGGCTCGGCACGTTCGGTCTCCGGTTATGACCTTTATCAGGCGATCGATGCATGCAGTGGCCTGCTGGAGAATTTCGGGGGACATAAATACGCTGCCGGCCTTACTTTGAAGGTGGAAAATATAACAAAATTTCAACAGAAGTTTGAAAAATTTGTATCCGAAACCATTACTCCGGAACAACTTATACCAGTTGTTGAGATAGATACCGAGATAAACCTGCACGATATCACTCCCGTTTTTTATGAAATGTTAAACAAATTTGAACCATTTGGCCCTGATAATATGACTCCCATCTTTCTGACTGAGAATGTTGTTGATAATGGTACAGGTAAAAAAGTTGGTAACAATGGTGATCATCTTAAACTTAACCTGATCCAGGAAGAAGATCCATATAAAGTCTATCCTGCCATCGCCTTTCAGCAAGGATTCCGATATAACGGTATCTCCAGCGGAAACGCCTTCGATATTTGCTTCTCTCTGGAAGAGAATGAGTTCATGGGACGTAAAAATCTTCAGCTTAACATAAAAGACATCAAGCTAGATTAAGGATTAATTCCAAACTCCAAACTCCAAATAAGTATTTTTGATATATCTTAAAATCTTAACCTTACCTGTATCCTTAAATCGGTCTTGTTCTTTCCTTCTATTTCGTTTAATCCCGAACCGATTACATCCTGATTGGGATAATATGAATTGGCTATTTTGGCCCATATATCGAGGTGCCTGTTCACGCTGTACCTCATATTTAAGTATGTCCTGAAACATTGTCCGTGAAATGAAGGTACCTGGAATGCATATAACAGGTCATGTTCATAAGAATAGATCCTCGACTCCCACGACTCTGTATCAAATACAGCCAATCGTAAGCTAAAAGAGAAGGGAGAGGAAACCGGACGGTACAGCACATCGTGAAGGATCTCATATCCTTTTTGGACAGGTGCTTCGCCCAACCTGTACAGGGATAGTTCCAAACGGTTTTGAAATGAGAACTGATCAGAAATGCGATATGTGATGTGGAAACGGGGCCGTGATAAAACTTCATACTCCATCTCACTTATTCCCATATCATCTTTCGGACTGTTTCTCGGCTTGTGTAATTCGGTATAACGGAAATAAGCATGAAGCCCTTCATCAGCATAGTAATCAGCCTGTACAAAATAATCGAGACCAACAGAGGGCGCATCGGCATTGGACCTGAGCCAGGGAAATGAAAAGGCATCTATGTATACCGAAAAGGTCCAGTCTGGTAAAGGCTTGCTTAATAATCCCAGGTAGAAACCATTTTCATTCGTGGTTTTTGAACCTTCTGAAAATCCATTGGCATACAAGGCATGATAATCTCTTCGATAGTACCTGTGTAATGCAGATAACCGAATGGCAGGTGCAAGGTCGGCAACAGCTCCATTGATGAATGCCATGGCATGGTTACTGCTTATTGCTGCTTCACCAAATAAGCTGATCTTTCTGAACATTGCAGCATAATCAAATGCCAGGTTTGTGTTCTTATTTCCCGAAAAACTATACAGGTCATCCGGATTATCGCCTTGCTCCAAGTTGCCATCAAACCAGTAGTGCATGGAGGAGAAGCCAATCTTCAGCCTGTCAAAATGATAAGAAATATTGCCACCAAGAATATTTTCCCTTATGGCATTCTCATCATAAACCTCGCCTGTCAAAGCATGACGTCCTGATGTTTGAAAGGAACTAAAAATTAAACGGCCATCATCCAGGGTATCAATTATGTTGGCATCTATCTTTTTTGTGGAGGCAAACATGGTAACCTTTATCCGGTTGAATGAAAGCGTGGTGCCCAACCCCCTGAGAAAAGAATTTTCATCTGTTGATGAATATGGATCAATACCCTGATTTCTGCGCTGAATATTTAAAACCTCCGCATTCTTGCCATAAGAGAGGCCTGACCACATCATGGCTCCCTGCCCCAGCTTAACCTGAAAATCGCCTGCAATAAGGTCTTGTACGAACCCAATGTTTCTCAATTGAACATATGCCGAATGATAATCAAATCCGTACCTGTTGCTGCCAAACATTTCTTCACCCGCATCTTTTTCTGTAACGAACCCAAACCTGACTTTATCCTTATATTTAAAAGTATACCTGGTATAAAACTTAATCCTGGATCCCGGATAGACTGCATTTGGATTGGCTTCCAGTATCGAATCGGGCACCTCCTTGTACCCGGCAGGCGGTTGAAGGGTCTGGACAGACCGAAGGAACAGGTCGTGCGATGGCCGGGGCTTTTTCGTGCCGGCATATTCCCGTATTGAACCTGACGGGACTGCTGTCACAAATGGTTGGAGGGTAATGGCTGACTGTTTGTCGAAACCATACACCAGGGGAAGCTCGTTAATGCTTAGCAATTCCCCGTTTTCCTTAATATAATCAAGCAGGCTGAGTATCTGGAAATCATTCAGCAGATGAAGCCGCTCAAGCTCTTCGATCGTGGCAGTA
>CAYZEZ010000359.1:0-4072 GCA_964477295.1 uncultured Bacteroides sp.
AAGCACAGAACTCAGAAACTGAGATTCATAATATAATTGACATCTAGTCATCCCGTCCCGAGTACTCGGGATCGGGATCTAAACAGCTGATAATCAGATGCTGAAACAAGTTCAGCATGACTGAAAGTATTTATTATCATACTTTTAAGACAGCCTCTTATCCATTAGCCGTGGCTTTTCAGCTACGGCTTTTTAATTCCCGTATACGTGCACACTCTCCTGGGCAGAGGGGAGATAATTGATCCCGAACCAGCATATGAGTAAAACAATGAAAGCGAGGCTTAATGCCCACAGGGGAGTGTTAATCTTCTTTGGCTGGAAGAACCTGAAATGGATGTAGATCAAATAGCTGAGCCAGGTAAGAAAGGCCCATGTCTCTTTAGGATCCCATGTCCAGTAATGTCCCCAGGCTTCCTTGGCCCATAAGGCCCCAAACAATAATCCAAAGGTCAGGAATGCAAAACCGACATAGACAAGGTTATCAGCCAGTTTAAGTGTTTTTAAATCGAAATCCCTGTAGTAAACCTGGTATAATCCTTTTAAAGCTACCAGTGAGGAGGCAGCAAGCAGGGCATAAGAAAATATATATACGATAACATGAGGGACAAACCAGGCTGATTGAAGGGCTGGCATCAGGGTTTTATCGTAGGTTTCGGGATGCAGATAATTGATAACCAGAAAAAGCGTTGCAAGCCCAAGGGCATAGATGATAAACCATTTATATCCCCATCGCAGATAGGTTATTATACCAACCAATGGTAAAAACAAGGAATACCATAACCTGGTCTCTCCCAGAGTACGGAGAGGCGGTCTCTCCAACCTGATCCATAATATTACCAGAAAAAGCAATAAAACAGCTGTGCCAGCAATTACAAATATCCTTCCGGGCCATTCCAGTCTATTGTATTTAACCGATGCTGAGATCAGGATAACTCCAACTATCCAAAGGGATATTGCCAAAGCACCAAAATAGGGAAAATTTATCCAGTTCATTTTTCTACATTTTTAGGTTCGTTTCCAATCCAGAATAAATAGGCTGCTCCGCCAAGCAATAAAAATATCCCAAAATACACGACCGGCAGCCATGGATCCCTGACCACTTCGACAACACTCACCCGTGACCATTTACCCTTATCTTCGTCGTAACTCAACTGATATACGTTATACCCTTTTATCTTAAAAGGTTTATTGACTTCAACAGATGCCGTGTCAGAGACCTGGTCATAGCTGAAAACAATATCTGAATTGAATTTTTCTGCCTCCGGTTTAAGCATTACCAGGATATGCTGCTGATCAAGTTGCAGATATTTTTGCGCTACCATAAAGCTCCCGCAACTTATCCAACCGCTGACAGACTGGTTATTTGAAATGTTCCGGACAGTTGCCAGTGCAGCTGGAGCAGAGCCTTCAAATTCATAAGGAACAAAAGCAGTTGAATCGAGAAAGGCATCTGTATGAAAAGAGTCAACCCGGACAGACCATTGGTCAAAAAGATACGTATTACCTTCTTCTGATGAGAATGTCTTTATGCCTTTATCTTCGATCAGCTGACCGGTAGTAACATCCACAATGCCCAATTTTGGTGCATATTCATCTATTTTAAAATCAATTAGTTCCATCGAGAAAGGTAATTCTTTCCTCTCCATATTGCGGCTGATTGCAGTATTAACAGGCGTACCTGATTCTACCAGTTCAGCTGTCACTCGTATCAAATCTCCTGAACCCAATGATCCTGCCGCAAGTGTAATCCACATCCCGGCATGATTAAGGATAAATCCAATATTCTTTTTTTTCAGAGATCTTGAGCGGCGGAAAGTTACAAGCCCGAGGCTTGTTAGCAAATACAATCCTGAGATAACAAATAGCCAGCTGTTTTTTATGTGATAGAGGCCAAGTGTTTGCACAATGGGCGAAATATGTGGATTACCCTGCGGGATAAAACCCAGCAACAGGACCAGGAAAGCGAAAAAACCGATGGCACTGACTGCTGCCGGTACGCTCGATAACCACTTTATAACCGGATTCCGTCTTACGAAAAAATGCAGGAAAGCAATAATGGCAATGATGGAAATGCCAATGACAAGGTTTACAGGCCACTCAATTCCTGTAAATCCTTTCCCCCTGGACAGCACTTCAATAATAAGGCCCAGAAGCATTAGCTCTGCAACAACCAGAAAACTCTCTTTATATCCCCACGGATATTGCCAGGTTTTCCTCATATTATTATTCGATGTATCTTCTTTTTTCAACATAATATGTTTTGGTCAGGTAACATTAATTTAGAATCGACAAAAATAACAATATCTGTAAATATGTAATGTTTAACATAAATAAAAAAATAAAGGCTCCAGATCATCTGAAGCCTTTATAAAAAAATCTTTTATGAAATTTACTTTGCCAGGTACTCAAGAGAATTAACCAAAAGAGCTTCTATGTATTTTGAATTATGCACTCCCATGCTTTTATCCTCCAAAATCCACTGGTAGTTCAGAATAACTCCGGCATCATTGCTGCTATATGTACCGGTAGTTACAGATCCACTTGCGCTGAGGAATCCTTTTGACACAAGAACATTGCCTAGGCTGTCGAGAAGTTCTTCAACATTTGTTTGAACATCATTGTAATCGAAATCTTCAAGGTCGCTGTGACAACCTGATGTATTGCATCCGGCAATATTATCCACTTCACCTCCATGATAGTCATAAGCCATTTTAAATGTATGACCTCCGGCCTGGTTGCCATATGCTTCTGCCATGTGACAAGTGGTGCAGCCTGCGCTTACGTGTGCATGGCTGCCGGGTGCAGCATAAGACTTGGAACCGGTAATTTCAAATGCTCCTGTCCCCCAGATTGATGCTGATTGAGGGCCATGATGAGGTCCATAGCGGGAAGAAGTTATTTCAACATTGCCTCCGCCTTCCGTTGGATAGGGATCGGTGACCCTTGGCTGATGGCAATTGGAACAAAGATTACCCTTATTGCCAAAATCGATCGTTGCACCATTAACCATGAGTGTTACCGGATCAGTGTATCGAAGAGCAAAATCTGTGGTGTCATAATTAATATGTATGGTATGGCATGTCCTGCAATTTGGTGGCGTTGGATTAGAAATATCCATAGAGGCTTCCATCTCTCCTGATTCCATCCTGTCTAAAAATCCTTCATGTGTGTGACATGCAGCGCAATCGGAAGCATTACGCTCAAAATTACCTCCTGTCATGTGTCCTGAATTTGAAGCCTGCAGCTGTTTGGCTAAAACAAGGGTGGCATCGTTGTGGCACTGAACACAGGTCTCATTGGCATCCTCACCGGCTACTCCTGCCGGGCCTTCACAACTTGAAGCAAGCTGAACGCAAACAACCAGTGCAAAAACAGAGAGGCTCAATCCCAAATAGTATAAGTACTTTCTCATAATCAAGGTTTATTTAGTTAATAGTTTCGACGTAAATATAGCTGATTGAATGAAAAGGAATGGATGGATGCAATAAGATATATATATATCAATAAATAGTTATTATTTCGATTTTTAAGCGACTTTTAGTCAGGTTTTCATCGATATATATCTGTTGGTAATTCATAAATAAGTACGATTCATCTAAACTTAACCTTTACATATCTGTGAAATTCATTAATTTTACGTAATCTCCAAATCAGAAAGTAAATCTAACTAACATGAAAAAACTCTTAAAGATCCTGCTGATAACCATACTCGTTATTCTCACAATACTTATTGTCACTCCATTGTTGTTTAAGAAACAGATCCTGAATAAAGCAATTCAGGTAGCCAATGAAAGTGTAAATGCACGGGTTGATTTCGCTGACCTGAAGCTGTCGTTTTTCAGGAATTTTCCTCGCCTCACTGTAACACTGGAAGATCTTTCAGTAATAAACCTGGAGCCATTTGACGGAGATACCCTGGTGGCCTTTCATGAATTCAGTGCGGCAGTGAATGTGATGAGCCTGATCAGTGGTAATGCCATTGAGGTAAAAAGTATACTACTCGACAGGGCACATTTGTCGGGTAAGATACTAGAAGATGGAACGGCAAACTGGGATATAGTTCCTGAATCGG
>CAYZEZ010000360.1:0-4017 GCA_964477295.1 uncultured Bacteroides sp.
ACGGCAACTTTTGAATGCCATATCCATGGCGTTGCACAAATCACCCCATCCAGGTCATCGCGGTCAACGAGTTCCTCAAACGCATAATTACCATTCGAATACGTTTTAGGTTTATCCTGGCCGGCTTCCACCACCATATTGCTGGCTTTTTCAGCCGCTTCTTCCCGGATATCGCAAATGGCAGGGACAACGACATCACCACTTTCAAGGGCCAACCGGAGCAACCCGGAACCACGTCCCCCTACACCGACAAAACCGAGTTTTATTTTTTCAGCACCAAAGGAAGAACCGGAAATTAATGATGGTGCAACAGCCAGCCCAATTCCAGCGGCTGCATTTTTCTTGATGAAATCACGTCTGTTGAGGTTCATAATATTATGATTTGATTAGTAACTCTAGGAAGGAATAAAAATAAGTAATGTAAAAGGAAGGAAAAAATGATATTAATCAAATCATCGACAATAAAATCAGAAGTCGAGCATTTGTTTGAGTTTGGGCAATCCTGTTTTACTAACAGGAAGGCGTGTTGAATCCTTCAGTATCACCACATATGAATCCTTTTCATAGAGCTCCATCTGGCCAATTTCACTCAGCCGTGCTATGTATGACCTGTGGATCCTGACAAAATCATCCGGCGGCAAGTGTGACTCGTAGAATTTCATTGTCTTCTGCTTCAGGTATTTTCGTTCATTAGTGTAGATCATCACATAGTCATCCTGGGCTTCTATATACCGGATATCGTTTACAGGAATAACATGGATCCTGGATCGTGACTTCACCACTACCCGATTTATCACCTCTTCCTTTTTTTCAAGATGTTCGATTATTTTACTTGCTCCTTCGCGATCACCCGAATTAATCTTTTCACTCGATTTGTTAATGGCTTCTGCAAATCGCTCTTTGGAATATGGTTTTAAAAGATAGTCGACCGCATTGTATTCGAAAGCTTTAAGGGCATATTGGTCGAAAGCTGTAGTAAAGATTATGACAGGAATATGATCAAGTACCTCAAGTAACTCAAAACCAGATAGTTTTGGCATTTGGATATCCAGAAATACAAGGTCCGGTTTCATCTCATTAATCGCTTTCAGTCCTGAAAATCCATCCCCAAACTCACCCAACAGGTTTATATCGGTATGATCACTCAGATAATCCTTAATCAGGTCCCTGGCCAGCTTTTCATCTTCAACAATGAGGGCATTTATCATAACACATTAATTTTGAGGTATATGCAATATCACTTCAAAGGTATTGGTTCCTTTATTAACCTTCAGCAGTTCAGCCTTATTATATATCAGGAAGAGCCGGTTGCTTACATTCTTAAGTCCCAGTCCTGATCCTGTGGGACTCTTCTGGTCCGGATCGTAATTGTTTTTCAGGCTGATCATAAATCCGTCCTTAATCTCCGAACAGGTGAGGTTTATCGTGACTGTTTCAGTACTCTCATAAACGCCATGTTTAATGGCATTCTCAACGAGTGGCTGAAGGATCATATTGGGTACTTTGGCTTCCAGGCATTTCACTCCGATTTTCTTCTCAAAGACCAGCTTGTCCCCAAACCTGATCTTTTCAATATCGAGGTACAATTCAATATTTCTTAATTCATCTTCGAAGGAGGTCTTTTCCTTTTGTTCATATTTAAGCGCATACCGCAGGAAATCTGAAAGTTTTATGATCATTTCCCTGGCCTTTTCCGGATCTGAGATGGTCAGGGAGCTGATAGAGTTCAGGCTGTTAAAAAGGAAATGCGGATTCATTTGTGACCTTAGCACATTTAGCTCCGATTCTTTTACGAGCAGATTGAGCCGGGTTTCGTTAAGTCTCTTTTCCTGTAAAGCACGTCCATAAATGATCAGGTGATAAATAAGCAATGTTGTAAGATAAAACAGGATACCGGCAATCAGGCGAACCGGGAAGGACTCATTTAACGAATGGAAATAATCCACTTCCTCCGGGAACAACAGTTTGAGAATAAAATAGGACAGGAAGAACCAGAGGAGAAGAATGATTACCCCGAGGATGAGGTAAAAAAAGATAGTTCGGAAATTCAATTTTCCATCGGGATTGTTATACCTGATGGGGAACCACAGTGCGATCGCTATCAGGGCAAACAGACCGTTGTATATAAGGCTGTCAATGATACCGATGACCGGATCTATTTTATAAAGGAATATAGCAAATACAGCCTGTACCAGGGCAATGATAAGCCATGCTCCCGCATAAATTAAAATATTCCGGTTTCGCTCAAGGAGTGGATTTGACATTTCCTGAGGTCTTAATAGCTGACAATATCGCCACCTCCAAAAATCACTATTCCCTTTATTACTAATTCTTTACTTGGATCTATCACATTATTTGGTGGTACCGGTCGCTTATCAGTAAATCCTCCAAAGATGGAAGTAACTTCAATTTTAACGGTCCACGAGGGCGGGACGATAAGCTTCGTACCTCCGAACATGGCAAATATGTCAATAATGTTTTGCCCCTTTGCCAGGTCGGCGCGTAAAAGATTAATCTTGGAACCTCCAAAGAAGGAGGTTAACTTTCCCCCCCTGAAATTCTGGGAGGTGATCATCTTGTCGCCACCTCCGAATAATGACATGTCATCGATGTAATCCATACTGCCAGGCGGTATCTTCTGGCTGCCCACACGTCGTGTTATCAGCACCAATCCGAATGCTACCAGGATCACCGGCCAGACTAACCTATGATACTCAAAGGACATGGGCACCAACTTCGATATCATAAAAAACGATCCTACTCCGATCAGGATCAGACCAGCAGGCCAGCTATCGCGACTAACGATTAAAAATAAACCAAGGGCAATGAGCAATGCCTGCCAGGAGAGAATAACAGATCTTAAACTCCAAGGGATCCAGCCCAAATGGGAAGCTATCAAAATCATCCCTGCCAGGATCATTATGATCCCCAGAACTGCCCTTCTGTTGCTTTTAAATTCTTCCATTATTTCAAAATTGTTTTATCCGGCACCCGAATCACAGGTAAAGGGATTATAATAATATTAAAGTAATACAACATTCACTGTTCAAAAATATAACTATCTGTATTTATATTATATTGTAAATCGGTAAAGAGGGGTATATTGCCGGTGAACGGTGATCAGTGATCAGTGATCAGTGATCGGTGATCGGTGATCAGTGGATTGGGAAAATAACTATATCCTAACCAGCAGACCATACCCTTCTCCCATACTCACACCCTCGATTCACGATTCACGACTCACGGTCATATTACTCCACAGTAAAATCCAGGGGGATCCCCAGTTCTTCATATAGTCTTTTCCTGCCGGCCTTGTCGACATTTAAGATTTCGTGTGCCGCCTTAGCGACCTGAACAGCATGTGCTCTTGGGACGATGATCACTCCATCGCCATCAGCTACTACAATATCGCCCGGGGTTACAAGTACATCACCAACAACAACGGGCCGGTTAACCGATTCAATTTCATTCCGGCCTGGCCGTATTCCCCGGCCTCTTTTTGAAAGGTTCATATAAACCGGGATCCCCTGCTTAATAATCTCGTCAGTATCCCTTACCCCGCCTGTGGATACCAATCCTACCATACCTTTTCTGGTCCAGAGGAGAATATTATTTGAACCTGCACTGCCGGTGTCTCCATCGCCTGTATTATCAATAATAACAACTTTCCCCGGTTTTATGGAATCCACAAAAGGTTCCGGGGATATCTGGCCATACCATTGGTCGCGCCAATTTTCATATTCTTCTTTAGGCAGGTCAGTGGGAAATTTTTTGTTTGTCGGGACGTACCTGACGGTTAGTGCAATTCCACAGAATTGATGAGTAAACCTGTCAATATCCTTCCAGAGTGCCTCAATCGATTGATCCATCAATCCCTGATCCTTCAATCCCACGAGGTCCATACCGTCAGATACATCGGCCACACGTAAGCCTTCATATAGCATTATTAAATCATCATCGGTAAGGTTAAACACATCCTGAGAAAAAATTAATGTGGAAAAAGAAAATGCCAATAAG
>CAYZEZ010000361.1:0-2338 GCA_964477295.1 uncultured Bacteroides sp.
TCCGCATCTGAAATTGAATGAGAACAAAACGATTCCATTCACAGTTCAATCAAACTGTCTGAAGAAGTATGATCCGGCAGGAAGGGCTCCGCAGGGTAGTCTATTCAGAGGGTTTGTACACCAGTACTTTGTCTTTAAAAACAAATTCGTGTATTTTGCCGTCAATTTCCAGGCTGAATCCGTTGTCCGTTGTTTTATATGAAAACGGGTCATCGTTAAAGCTGAACAAGACGGGCTGAACGGAATGAACGCGATCAGAGTGGTCTTTATAAACAAGTTTTGTTATCGGTCCCATGAAATCCCACTGTTCTTCGGCGAGGGGACCAAAATCGAAAAGCAGGTGGATCCTGCAGGTTTCGTTTGGCCCTTCTATTTTCCAGCCGTCGTCTGTTTGCATTACCGGGTAGCGTGTCTGAAGATGGCCGTTCACCCAGACCCTTCTGTCCTTTGCCCCCATAACATCATCTAAAACCAGGAGATGGCTGTCATCGATGAGCAACAGGTGGCGGTTATAATGTGAAACGGTATACGGATAGGCTTCCCGGATATCACATACAAGGTAAAATCCTTTTTCCTGTTCAAATGAATTCCGGATATAGCTGGTAGCGCAATCCGTTTGTTCATGGCCCCGCACAGTGATGCAATTATGTTCACTGGCTTTATTGGCACCGTATCCCGGATCAATTAAGAACCTGTCCTGTCCATATCCCAGGATTATGTTTCCGAGATCATCGTTATCATGATTACCGCCGTTAAAGCCGCCACGGAAAGCCAGCCAGCTTTTATCTCCCCGCCAGGTGGCCCAGTCAATTCCTGTAAAATGCCGGAACTTTTTCATTTCAAAAGGCATGCTTTCCTGGTTTGGCTGCCGGTACCAGAAACTTTCCACATCATTAAACAAGCCTCCTCTTCCAATTCCCTTTGTGGTTCGCCTCTCCTGGTCCCATGCCCATTCCGGCCTGTTCAGCCTGCCTGCCCACCAGAAGCCCTGGGCTATCCCATAGGAGCTTCCCCGTTCATGGCAGTCTGAAAAATTATAGGCCCTGCCATCCGGAGCGAACATATATATCCAGAAGGTAAGGGTATTATGAAAGTCTTCATTTTCCAGTAACCCGAGATCATTCCCTGTGAGTTTATAGTAGGGTACAATAAAATCTGTCAGGTGGCCTATTGCTGTTCCCTGGTACATGACCCCTTCAATATAGCCGCCATCCGGGTAAAACGATTTGATCATGTGGGGCAGGCCTTCAGTCGCCAGTTTCAGCACATAATCAGAAAGCTCAGGGTTTGCATTCCGGATGACCATCGCCGCGATGCCTGCATTGCCGTTCAACGCCGGGTTCCAGTTAAAGTCACAGTTAGTCCACCAGTCTCTTTCTGCAAATCCTGTCAGGTATGCCCTGAGCCCTTTTTCAATCAATGCTTTTAGGCATTCGCGTTTCAACGCTTCATCCAGGTATGGGTACAGGGCGTCGTACCCGAATGAAACATTATACATGAGTTCTCCGGTAGTCAGGTCGGCCGAGTTGATGTGATGCCTCCCTGGAGATAATACGCTCCAGTTATTTGCCCTACAGGATGCCCGTAAAGCTGCTTTAGCCATTTCAAGGTATACAGGATCTTCGGTTATATACCATGCCACGGTCGCTCTCTGCAACCATTTTTTAAGTGTCCGCACGCCGGTCCTTGTCCCAATGACCAGGCTGAAATCAGGCGAGGGCACATCCATCTGATCCTTACCTAATTGTTTAAGAGCAAGTAAATTCCGGTCGTATATGTCCTTGAAATAGGGATCATCCAGATAATCCCGGAGATCTTGCCATTCTTCGAGGTCATGGTATAGCCATGGAAAGGATAGCTTTTTATTGTCAAAATTCGTTGAAGAGGGTAAGGGATCGGAATCGTTGAAAATTGTTTTGTGATTAATAAAGCTGAGCAGAACAGAATCACTCCTGTAAGGTTCGGATGACTGTGCCCTGATATCCTGGATAAGGCATATTGCTGCGATAAAAACGAAAATCCAAATTCGGTCCATGTTATTGATTTTTCAGGTTGTCCGACAATATATGCTGATCGAATCGAAATGGAAAATTATAAAATTTATAATATACCCATACCTTTTCCCCGTGGATTTCATGGCCGGTTCCCTGAAACGGTCAATCTCTTCAGTATCTTGAGTATCGTCTCAACTCATATGGAAAAGCAAATTAAACAAGAGATGGACCAGACAGCCTGATGAATTTTTGCGTGGTATCATGGAATCCGGACCTTCCCGTAGTAAAACTGTATTAATTTGTATTACTAAAGTGCATCATACGTTTGAGATAAATCAGGAAAC
>CAYZEZ010000361.1:2348-4002 GCA_964477295.1 uncultured Bacteroides sp.
TTCTTAAACCTTAATAAATTTTTATAACTAACTTGATTCATACTTTTTTTATAAATCGGAAACAATCGAATAATCTGGCTATCAGCTATTTCCCGATACAAAATTTACTAAATATGTTTCCCAGGATCTCATCGGTGGTAACTTCGCCGGTAATTTCGCCAAGGTAATGCAGCACCTCACGGATATCCATGGCCAGGAAGTCGCTGGTGATGTTTGTTTTAAGGCCTTCCTGGACACGCTCTGTAGCATCGAGGGCCCTGGAGAGGGCTTCGAAGTGGCGTGTATTGGTTACGATTACAGGCTGTTCAGCGGAGTCTTTTTGCTTTACCTGGGCCACCAGGAGGGAGGCGAGGTGGTCGATGTTTTCATTATAGTAGGCCGAGATGAAAAGTATCTTATCCCGGGAGGTCAGGTTTTTGAAATTTTTCAGGTTCTTTATGTCTGATAATTCTTCATCCGACAATCCATCAATTTTATTCAACACGAAAATGAGCTTTTTATCCATGTCGTGTATCCGCGTTTTAATTTTTGCGGCAAGCCTGTCGATCTCGCCAATTTTCTGGGTTGCATCGATAACATAGAGCACAATATAGGCCTGTTTTATTTTTTCAAAGGCTTTTTGAATGCCAATGTTTTCGATGGTATCGGAAGACAACCTGAGACCGGCCGTATCGATGAACCGGAAACTGAATCCTTCTATACTGATTACATCCTCAATTATATCCCGTGTTGTGCCGGCAATCTCAGAAACAATGGCTTTTTCCTCATGCAGCAGTGCATTCAGCAGGGTTGATTTGCCAACATTGGTTTTACCGGTAATAGCAACAGGAACACCCTTCCTGATCACATTCCCCAACCCGAAAGAATGAACCAGCTCCTTAATGTGTATATGGATTGCATTTATAAGTTCCAGCATAGCTTTCCTGTCGGCAAATTCAACATCCTCCTCACTGAAATCCAGCTCCAGCTCAATAAGTGAAATGAAATGGAGCA
Organism: uncultured Bacteroides sp.; assembly: GCA_964477295.1. GTDB lineage: Bacteria > Bacteroidota > Bacteroidia > Bacteroidales > SM23-62 > CAYZEZ01. The sequence continues at coordinate 3,342 of CAYZEZ010000361.1, forward strand.
GTTGCTCCCTGAGATTAGCAATTTCATTACTGAACCCGCCCCTGATCTGGTTAATGGCTATCTTATGGTGGGCTGACGATTCAGAGGCAATCAGATCAGCTACAGCTTCTGCCTGGGAAAGATCCATTTTACCGTTCAGGAATGCCCGTTGTGTGAATTCCCCGGGACGAGCCAACCGGGCACCATTTTTAATTAGCAGCTCGAGTATTTGTTGCTGTATATAATGGGCTCCATGACAAGAGATTTCGATCACATCTTCGCCTGTATAGGATAGGGGGGAGACAAAAATGCTGACCAGTACATCATCGATCAGTATGCCATTATTCTCAAATGATGCATGATGGATTGTATTTCCAGGCAGGTCCCGGATACTTTTCTTGCTCCGGTCATTGAAACGAATAAGCTTTTGACAAATCTTAAAGGTTTCCTTTCCGGATACACGTATTACAGATATTGCACCTGAACCCGGCGGAGTAGCTATTGCACATATGGTAGCACTGTCAACCATAATTACTCTAAAATTATTAATTATAATCTTACTCTACAAGTATATCTCACTAATCAGAATCCAGAATCCAGAAGTCAAATTCCAAACCTGCAACCTGCAACCTGTAACCTGCAACCTGTAACCTGCAACCTGCAACCTGTAACCTGTAACCTG
>CAYZEZ010000362.1:0-3987 GCA_964477295.1 uncultured Bacteroides sp.
TACAAACTACATGGTTATCACTAATTCCAAAGAGGCTCATCTACCCAATCTTTTGGAAATCCCATTGCCCCAACATGAATGCCGGGATATCTTTTCAATAATGATCTAAAATCCTCTATAATTGAATTCGATTCATTTATACTTTTCAATAAGTATATGATCATTTAGAGAATATAATATGTTCGATCATTTGGTATAGTAAGATTATTAAGCCATTGATGTTTAGGCGTATTTGGAATCATCGGTTGTATTCGCATTATCCTGTTCCAAAGTCTCGAATGATGAGCACATACATTACGAATATAAACAAAGCCGTGAAGCCAAGAACTGAATGTTCGATCATCTAATCCAAAAAAATCTGCAACGCGGCGTTTACTTTTGCCAGGCTTTGAGTTTGAAAACAATCTTGAAATTGTTCCAAATGAGATAATTTCAAATGCAGTCCATGAAGGGGGAAGTTCATCACTATACTTCTGCTTAAATGCTTGTATGAATTGTGCATCACTACGATTAAACTCAGTTCGTATCTTTTCAAGTGTTTCGCTATGGATTTGTGGCTTTTTGAAATATTCAGGACAAGTGTACCAAAAAGGTCCAAATTGGTGCGAAAAGACGTAAATCATTTTTGCTCTTACAGAAACTTCAATCTTTTCCATTTCCTTTACAAGAAGTTGTCGTAAATCCCTATCAAAGCAATACATTCCATAGGCTTGATCAAATCTAGCACCAACTTTGAAAACATGATTTTGCTTATCAGCCAATAAGGGATACCAATAGCCACTCAATCTGTAATAGCTCTTCTTCTCCAGTATCTCTAAAAACAAAGATTCATTCTCAATTATTAATCCTCATTCCTTTAATTGAGCTAATTGGTCAGGGTAAGTAAGTGGAGGTTTACGATATTTAGTTTTGGTCATTGGAAAAAAAAAGCTTACCCTGAGCGCGCTGTTCAAATGGGAAGCGGGGTAAGCATGTTAATGCAAAGATAAGTAGTTGGTATACAAAAAACAAATAAATCGTCTTTATCGAATTCATATAGTTTAATTAAGAAGACTTCAAAATACTTTTTCAGGTTTCAATAGTCTGCTCTTAAATTGGAATTTTTGAAATGAAATAGAATGATACTATTCATATAACGGCAAAGCTAAGCAGCCTGCGCCAGCTGGCAGGTCTTTTTGCTCCACCGAAAGCCTTTGGGCTTTACCATAAACCATGCGTTTGCAAAAAGCATGACAGCCAGCAGGTCTGCTTCAGCGTATTGTTATATGTTATCTCACTATTGATTGATTGTGATCGTTGCCGTACTTTCCGTAATGAGTCACGATTCATAATGATTCTATATTCATGGTAACAGAATTTGTATCATCGACTACTTTTATCAGTACAAATTGGATTACAGCAACAACAATTAATACATTTTTGCATGGACTTAAAGGGAGGTGTAGTACCACCTTCACCATGTCTTATCATAATGGATTTTTGTTTTTTTTCACGTGGTAGGTTATTAATTCTAAGCTTGGTTAAGGATTTTTGGTTTTTAGTATTACTCGCCAGGTAAAACAAGGAAAACTCAGGCAAACAAATTCATCAATGTTGGCCTGCACAGGATCCGGATTTTAACAGTTTTATATTGATACTCGAATAACTGGTACAACTAATTACCCTATCATTCAAAATCTCCCTGGGGAAGTTTTAATTGGGTCATCAGTTCAACATAACGCGGATTGTCGGCAAATTTTTGAAATATAGGTATCACACCAATATAAGGAATATCTGGGTCACCCCGGATATACATTCTTTCTAACCAGTACATGGCCTTTTCTACATTATCTGCATAACAATAAATGGTAACCAACTGCTGGGCAGAAATGAAAGTCAATTCTTCACTTTCCAGTACCTGCCCGAGCGTATTCATAGCCTTTTCAAATCCAGAATTCTCATATTCAGATTTAAATGCCTGAATAATGGACTGGTCATCCAGGTGAGCAAACAATTTACATATTTCCTCAACAGCCAGATCATATTGTCCTGAATTGGCATAACACTGGAACAGTCCAAGTATTACAAGGGGATTGGTGGGCATAAACTTTTGCAATTGAAGGAATAAACCAATGCCCTCCGTATTCTTTGATTCTGCCAACAGTTCAATCCCCTTCAAAGCCAGGATAAGGAAGTTATTCGGATCAACATCTAGTGCCTTCTGCATATGCATTCTCATTTCAGCTGGCCTTTTCAGGATCATCAGTAGATGGGAATAATATGCCTGAACCGTGGAATTGTATGGATTAAGTTCCAGACATTTTGAGAAGCTTGCTTCACCACCCTCCCAGTCAAAATCAGTATAAACCTGTTTCAAAGCATTGGATAACAGGACTTCCTCATCAAGATAGTCCAATGCAATTGCCTGGGCCATGAATTTTTCAATGTACGGATTTGCTTCGGCCGGAGAAACAAAGTCCATTTGTTTTAAAAATATCCAAATGGAAGCCAGTCCGGCATATCCGGAAGCAAATTCAGGATCGATTTCAATTGCCCGGGAATAATGTTGCATGGCAGCCTGAATTCCCTCCTGGGTAAGGAATCCCATTTGAAATTTGCCTTGAAGGTATTCCTTGTATGCTTCAGGATTAACTTTTCCTTTGTTCTCAAGATTTGTTTCCTGTTCAGAAGACAAAGTCAACTGGATTTCAGCAGCAATTTCCTTAATCACCTCACCGTATAAATTCATCATGTCACTTAAATCTGAATCAAATGTCTGGCTCCAGAGCAACCGTTCAGAAGGATAAATACTGAATAGTTTAAGCTGGATCCGGACCTTTCCATTCATTTTCAGCAACGAGGCTTCTACGATTCCATCCACATTCAGTTCTGATGCGATTCTATCCAGGGTTTTTTCGTATCCTGCATAAAACATAGTAGATGTCTTGGACACCACCCTGATGGTCCCAAGCTTTCCCAATTCACTGATCAGGGCATCCTGTATTCCGGAAGCAAGATATTCCTGGTTCGCAACCCCGGTGTAGTTAGCAAATGGCAGTATTGCGATCGACCTGATTCCTGAGGACAGTTCCTCACGGGATTTTATGAATTCATTTCGAAGTATATCCTGATCGTTGTCTTCTGAACCGCTGAGCATCTGTGCTATTTCAGGTTGAAGATCATCAATACTGGCAGATGGATGTTCCGAATCCAGATTAAAATAAAAATCACCCTCAAGGGAGGTTGACTCCCAGGGCACCTGTCTGCCTTCTGTTTCTTCCCTTACACTCATCCTGACCAATTTGAACAGGTCTTCAATTTTCAGATTTGGAGTATTCATATACCTGATTAAGCCTGATGTATAGGGACTATTTCTGCTCGATCCGTCAGATGCCGTCTGGCCCGGGGCTGTTGAATATGCGATCAGTGAACCTTCCGGTGCATTCATGAAAGCGAGTCCGTTCCCGGTGGATTTCCGGCTCCAGCTTCTTTCAAAAGGATTTTCCCTGCAGGCATCCAGGATTACAATATTTGTTGATGTCCCGCCATCTTCCATTTTTCCCAGAATCCTTCCGGCATCCACACAATTGTACTCAACATCATTTTCCGAATACGGGGCCGCATCCACCGGTATCAGATAGTTTCTTCCCCGTACCTGGATACCATGGCCCGCATAAAAGAAAACTCCGATAGCTGCATTATGAAGCGCCATTCCGAATTCATCTATGGCCTTCTTCATCTGATTCTGGTTAAGATTATTGTGGTTGTAAACTTTAAATCCACATTCCGTCAAATGTTTTGCCATATCTGTGGCATCATTTACAGGATTTAGCAGAACAGATGCTTTCTGATAGTTAGAATTGCCAATGACAAGTGCTACCCTGTTTTTCTGTGTAAAGCCGAACAAGCTGAAACTGCAAAGCAGGGAAAGAATGAGGATCCTTTTCATTATGGCTGGTTTTAGGTGGTTAGAAACTATAAGATACTTCAAAATTCTCTATAATGCAA
>CAYZEZ010000363.1:0-3979 GCA_964477295.1 uncultured Bacteroides sp.
TGATTGCAAGAGGTAAATAGAGCCCCCGTAATAATCAGAGTTAGTGATAATAATAATTTTTTTTTCATTTTTCTACTTTTATGTTTCATTGTATTATTTATATATTCCATATCATAGTCTGACTTTAATCTGAAAGTTATTTCCTGTTTGATTCACCAGGCTTAGTGAATATCGCATCAATCGCACCGGCCAGGTATGCTGCCGGAGCATTCCAGTTGATAGCAATCTCATTTGATGCATATGAGCAAACCGAATCAGTATAGGATTCATCCGGTATTTTGGACGGATAGGTCTTACATCCATCCTGCTGACCCGGATTAGGGCCCCCTGCAAGCAATCCGGGAACCGGATCTTCAATGCCGTCAGCTTCAGACTGACGATGGTGTATATGCATCGGGGTCTTTTGTCCGAATCCGGTAACAAAGGAATAACCCGTTGCATTACGTCCCATTATATAATCAAGATTTCCAAGAGCCAAATCAAGGTATTTCTTTTCACCCGTAAGCCGGTATACCTGAATAAGCAATATCCCTTCATTTGCTGCAACTGAATTACTGCCCCATACAAAATCTTTTACCGATTTTCCCATAACAGCCTGATAAGCATTTTCTGAAACACCTAAGGACATCTCATCTGCATCTTTTATCATTCGCTTTTCCAGTATTGGAAAAGCCTTCTCTGCATCGCCTGTCAGACTATCTTTAAACCTTGCAAGAGTATAGTACCCAAGTAATCTTACATCGCCCCACGATGGCAAAGGCATAATGGTATCGGGAAACATGTCAACGGACTTATAATAGCTGATATCTTTTGTGCTAATATATAATTCAGCAGCGGCCCAAATAAACTCATCTCTGAAATCAGCATCTCCGTAACCGCCAGTACTAATCACAGGTTTAGACTCCCTGTTCATTTTGTTCTGATCATATTCGACATCAGGGTTTTTTACAGCCCACGCCCATGCTTTTACGGCAGCCTTCATACAAGAATCAGATAATCCCGGAAATGCTTTTTCAAATTTACTGAAGACACGTCCGGACTGAGCCATCACAGCTGCAAAATCAAGTGTAGCTGCTGTGCCTTTAGGCACTGCATACCTTGGCGTTACAGCTTCATTTGGCATCACAAATCCATCAAATCCTGCATTTGTAACTTTATTATACACTCCGCCATCAGCAGGGTCCTGCATTGTCAGCATCCATCTTAGGTTCCATGTAATTTCGTTAAGCAGATCAGGAGCTTGATCATTACTCTCAGGAATATTCAGATTCAGCGTATCGAAATATGCCGGAAAATCTTCGTACAGCGAAATCAAAGTCCCCATTGTGATGCCACTATTAACAACATATTTGTTGTAATCGCCGGCATCGTACCATCCTCGCGGACAGGAGATAACAGTTCCTGCAGGACGATCCGGCGATGCAGCGGCAGAATGAATAAGTACATGAGTATCGGGATGTCCCTCTGCCCTGGCCCATTTCCCGGCATATTGTTGTAATAAGGGAGTGGACATCCTCTGAAAATAAAATCCCTTTATAAGCCCTTTTGTGAGACCACATAATACTTTAGGTTCTATCTCAAAAATGTACGATTCACCCTTACCAGGTATAATCAATTTGTATTCGCCAGCTTCCTTTACCGCCGAAAAATCTGCTACTCTTGTAATATCAGATGAATAATCAGATTTATGTGGTTTGCTTAATTCTGATGTAAAAACCACTTTGCCGGTTTTGGTATTGACTATACTGAAATGAGCATCAATATTGTCTGCTACAACCGCAGTTTTAGGAGAATCGGGGTAGAATCCTATCTGGTTAAGCCTGATTTTATCAGCATATCCCTGTGCTGTAATATTCTGAGATATCATCCCCAGTAAAATCAGAGTGATGAATGCATTCCTTGCAAATGCAATCTTTGCTGAATTTGATCTGTTATATGTTCTCATAGAATTGTATGTTAAAAAATATCATTAAAATTATCTAAATTATCGTGGCTCCCGGAATTTACTCTGCCTTGAAAACCCTGTAGCTATGAGGTTTAACAATAACATCGAAAGATAATTTTTCTTCAGGTTTACGTCCCCATATCCATGAGGATTTTTTTCCACCGCTGGTTACCTGCTCTTCCGTAACGAGGTCAGTAAGTTTCTCAATACCCGATCCTGCAACTACCCTGACGATCATCTCCTCAGGAAGGAAAGACTCTACAATAAATGTATTATTATCATATATCAACAAGCTGATCTTTGAAGGGGCTTCAATACGGAAGTTCATATCTGCACCTGTAAGTACATCTCTGATCCTGTTAAGAACACCAGTTGGCAGATTATAGAGGTCGGCAGGGTTATCTGGTATGACAAGTACAAAAAGTGATGCATTAGCATATCTTGCCTGGTGAAGGATAGGCCAGCCTGCTGCTCCATCGAGGCTTGTAATATCTTCCCATGAATCGTTGGTAAAGTATTGAATCTGTGGAATGAGTATCGGCTTTTCAGATTGATAAAAACCCCTCCACCCAGTCGAAAAATCCTTTACCAGTGCCTTTCTGTCGGAGGTCTGAAGTTCCACAATATCCCCGATCCCTTTCCCTTGCAAAGCTTTAAGCAATCCTGAAGTAATAGTCACATTTTTCCCTGTAATAAGCCTGTTTTTAATTTTATTCACTATGTCCGGATCAGATTTTGCCGATTCAGTCAGAAATATCATATTACCTTCAGTAGGAAAAACAGGGACAATATCCATTGGCACTCCTATCATTCCCATATAGTCTTGAAGATAATCCTCCCCGTATGAATGAAAAGGTTTATAGCTTTTTACACCGACAGGGTTTCCCATTTTACCAATAAATCTGTCAACTGTTTCGAATGTATAACCTGCAGCCCGGGCAATGGTGGTAGCTTCAACTTTCTTCCCATCTTCGGTCATGACAGGTTTCATCATTTCATCGAAGCTAAAACTTGGTTTCTGATCCTGCCAGGCCGAGCGGTCCATTGGACTGAGACGACGCTGCAACTGTCTGAAATCAAAGAGAGTTATCTCCGGGGCTTTGGCAAAAAGTGTCAGCCAGAGTTGCTCCGCATAGCGATCCATGTATGGCATTCCTCCTGTATCAACCCAGCCGCCATCATTACCACCGGGCTTAAGGTTTTCGAAATATCGAAAGACCAGGTAACTTTCATATTGCTGCAGGTGCTGACCAGGAGCATCAGGATCACGTGTCTCTGTCCCAGTATAGATGCCGTCGAACATAGCCGGCTCTGTTTCCAGATTAAAACCAAGACCCTGAAAATGCTCATACCAGTTGGGATACTTAATGACCACTTTTACTTTGGGATTTGCTTTTTTTGCCGGTCCGATTATCAGCTCCTGAGCAGCTTTGGTCATCTGTTCAAGCCTGAACTGTGTCCAGCTCCGGCTACCTTTTGCCTTAATACATAACTCACATTTACAATCTGTAAAGAAAAAATCATCCAGTATTATTTCATCGAAATGCCTCGCCGTAAATTCCACGATTTCCTGAATTTTTTTCCGGTGTTCAGGATTTGAATAGCAAAATGTTTCAAATCTGTTCATCTCATTTACAGTCAATGTTATCCCTCCTGAAGTCTTTACGCCACGGCTGTTGAAAAAAAATTTTGCGGCTTCAATGGTACTGTCACTCACAAGGATAAGGTCGCGATGTGTCTCAAGATAAATTTTATCAACTTTCACCTGACCAGAGATCCCATTCCAAACAGATTCCAGCCATTTAAGGTTATTCATCTGCTTTACCTCATAAGCACGGGCATACACAGCAACTTTAAAATTATTATAATTTTTACCTTCGGTATTCAGAGCAGTCAATGAAAGGGTCGTTGCTATCAGCAGGAAAGTCAATTTAAGTCTTTTATTCATTCTCCATTTATTTAAAATGAATTATTTATCGGTCCGGAATTGCAATGCAGGTAATCCTTCGCTGTTAAACAAAGAGGCCGTGGAAC
>CAYZEZ010000364.1:0-3964 GCA_964477295.1 uncultured Bacteroides sp.
TCTGATATCTATTTTATTAATTCAGATACGGGATGGGCTGTTGGATCCTATATTATACTTTTTACTTCGGATGGTGGCGAATCGTGGGTACAGCAATCAGGGAATCCCGATGACCAGTTTAACGAGGTGCATTTCACCGATGCCAATCATGGATGGATAGCCTGTGAACAAACGGGGATACAGTTTACAACCGATGGTGGTAAGAACTGGAATGTAGTGGCAGGTATGCCTGATGTTGCCTACAGGAGCCTTTACTTCTACAATCCTCAATATGGCTGGATCGTAGGGGATCAAGGGACAATCATGAATACAATTGACGGTGGCCAGACCTGGCAAAAACAGGTGGCAACGGATAATTTCTTTTATGGTGTTTATTTTACAAGCCCTGAAGTTGGATGGGTGATTGGGGACTTTATTATCTTACATACTGTGGACGGTGGAATTACCTGGAAAAAACAATTGTGGTCGCCCGGGAATGAATTGCTTGTAGCAATTTATTTTCAATCAGTAAACAGGGGCTGGATCGCAGGGAATAACGGAACTATTTTACATACCAGCGATGGGTGGACAGAACAGGATGCAGCCACTGACCTGGACCTGGAGGCCGTCTGGTTCACAGATGAACGGCATGGCTGGGTGGTTGGAGAAGACCATGTCGTAAGAAAAACAATCGATGCAGGCCAATCATGGGATACTGTGCTTATACCCTTGCCACCCAATGAGAATGCAGCTTATACTGATGTCTTTTTTCTTGACGGTCAAAATGGCTGGATGGGTGGATCTTATGGAAGTATTCAGCGCACAATAGATGGTGGAGAAACATGGGAGGAATATAGTGCTACCATTGGATGGTTATATGGATTATATTTTGTTGATAAAAATAAAGGATGGGCAGTTGGAAACGGGGGTTCTGTTTCGCGGACAATTGATGGTGGAAAGAATTGGACCCAGACATTATTGAGTGATAAAAGCTGGATTGATGTTTATTTTGTTGATTCGCTGCATGGTTGGGCCGTAGGGGATGAGGGGCGAATTATATATACTGAGGATGGAGGGATAAACTGGGTATCACAATCAGAATTTGCTTCATACGGGCTAAGGTCTGTATACTTTTTTGACACCCTGAGGGGCTTTGCCACGGGGGACGAGGGCTTTCTGAAAACAGAAAATGGAGGAACCACATGGGAAGAAATCGTATTGCCAGGCTATGGTGGATTTAATTCCATATTTTTTGTTGACTCTCTGACAGGTTGGGTCAGCGGTAACAACGGAACAGTTTTACATTCAACGGACGGGGGAGAAACATGGAAGATTTTAACATCTTACACTGATTATGAATTAACCGATCTGTTTTTTACAGGTTCAGGAACAGGATGGGCGGTGGGTCATGACGGACTTATAATGCAAACATCCTCCGGGGGGTGCAAGGATCCGTTTGTGAACCTTCCCGGATCTCCCTTTTTCTGTGAAGGAGAAGAAATCACACTTCATGCCGGTAACAATTTTGAATACAATTGGAACACCGGATCTGGTAGTCCGGCCATTACCGTTTCAATACCTGGCAAGTATAAGGTATTTGTAACCAATCAATGTAATGAGACATCAGGCGATAGTATGTATCTGTCTGAAATTCCGCTTCCTGATTTCTATATTGCTACAGACGGGCCCACTTCATTTTGCAGGGATGGAGAGGTAAAATTGACTGCCATCTTAAGTGAGCCTGCTGGTGATGAACAGTTTTCTTTTTATTGGGAAGGAATCGAATCGAAGAATAATAATTACACGGCTGACACGACTGGATTTATACCAGTAACTGTTATAAATGATCATGGATGTGCATTTTCCGATTCAATAGATATATTCGAACAACTTCCATATAATGATGAGGAGATCTGCCTGATATCTGTCGACCTGGGATCGGGCAAAAACATGGTTATCTGGGATAAGACTTATGATGTGGGTACTGTTCAGTATAATATTTACAGGGAAAGCGATGTGATCGGCCAGTATGATCTTTTAGGATCGAAAGACTTTAATGAACTCAGTATTTTTATTGATAGTACTTCAAACCCGGAAGCGCGGCAGTATATATATAAAATTTCAGCTATTGACAGTTGTGGGAATGAATCGTATTACAGCAACTATCACAAACCCATGTTCCTGCAATATGTAAGCTCAATTGGTGGCGTTAACCTTCAGTGGAGCGACTACGTCATAGAAGGTTCTCCGGTCAGTTTTGTCACCTATGAGATTTATCGTGGTTCAGTAACAAATTCGTTGCAAAAGATCAGGGAGGTCCCTGCAAGCCTTGACCGGTTTACAGATACCGATCCTGATGCCCTGTTAATGAAATTTTACTACAGGGTAGCAGGTGTGAAGGCTGAACCTTGCTATCCGACAGGTGGGCTTAAAAGTACAAACACTGACTATGGCCGTTCCATGACGAACTTTGAAGACAATGGTGAAATTTCTGAAGCAATCGATAAGTTTAGACTCAACGGTGGATTTAGTGTTTATCCAAATCCATTCAGGGAGCAAACACTGATAACCTTTGATAACCCGGATTGTGATCCATTCTATTTTGTTCTCAGGGACCTTACAGGAAAGATTGTAATTTCAGAATCTCAACTGAAAGGTGAAAGCCTTACTGTTTACAGGGGAAATCTGAAAGCAGGAATATATATATTTGAACTTTCCGGTACCCAAACCTACCGGGGGAAACTGATCATTGAATAATACATTAAACATTTGTGTCATGTACAGACTACTTAGCCTTTTAGTTATTACAAGTCTTTTTGCCGTTTCAGGCTTTGCACAGAAAAAACCGTCTGTTATTGATGGTAAAACCAGGCTTGAAAGTTTTAACCGGCATCTTTCTATGAAAGAATCTTCGCCATTTAAGGATCTGCCCTGGCAATTTATTGGTCCGACCAATATTAGCGGACGATGTACCGATGTGGAAGTGGTACGTCCGAAAGGCCAGCAATATACAGTATATGCGGCAACAGCTTCCGGTGGAGTATGGAAAAGTGTAAATGAAGGCACCACCTGGGAACCTGTATTTGAGCAGGCAGTGACAACGAGTATCGGGGATATTGCCCTGGACCCCGCTGATCAGGATATCCTCTGGGTTGGTACTGGTGAAGCCAATATTTTCAGGAGCTCAATGGCCGGCTGCGGGATATACAAAACCACTGATGGAGGTCAGACCTGGCAACATCTCGGATTGGAGAATACCTATACCATAGCCAGGATCATTATTGATCCGGAAAATTCTGATGTGGTTTATGTAGCTGCATCGGGACATGAATGGACTAAAAACAACGACAGGGGAGTGTATAAAACTGTTGATGGAGGGAAAACATGGGAGAAAATACTGTTTATTGATGACCTCACTGGAGCCATCGACCTGGTGATGGATCCGGAAGATAACCAGGTGCTGTATGCAACCACCTGGCAAAGGATCAGGCAAAAATGGAACGATCCCAGGAACGAAACCGGATACGGGAACAGCGGAATTCATAAATCAACCGATGGGGGAAAGACATGGAAAGCGATCAATGCGGGGCTGCCGGAGGGAAAATACCGGGGGCGCATCGGGATCGATATAGCCCGGTCGAATCCGAATGTTTTATATGCCTTTGTTGATAACTATGAAATAGCAGGACAAAGCGAATATGAAGAGACAGATTCATACGGCCGGCCCAGAGGAAATGTGATTAAAGGGGCTATGGTTTACAGGTCTGATAACAAGGGTGAATCATGGACATTGGTCAGCGGACAAACGGAAGACATGAAGACTTACATGGAGCGACATTCTGCAACATATGGTTGGGTGTTCGGGCAGATAAGAGTGGATCCGAACGATGAAAATACAATCTATACAATGGGACTGGCACTGAACGTATCGGAAGACGGAGGAAAAACATTCAGGCGGTTGCGCGGGATGCACGGTGATCACCAT
>CAYZEZ010000365.1:0-3944 GCA_964477295.1 uncultured Bacteroides sp.
AAGGCTCATAACCAGGTATTTACGTCTCCGGAATGATCTCCGGGTGGAACGGAAAGTGAACGAAATAAAACTTCAGTTTTTTACTAATATTTCACATGAAATCCGGACACCACTAACACTCGTTCTTGGTCCGTTGGAGGATATTAGAAAAAATTCAAATGTGCCTGAGATAGTCAGGGATTCCTTTGATATTATGTACCGGAATGGTAAGAGGATGTTAAGGTTAATTAATCAGTTACTTGACTTCAGGAAGGTTCAGAATAACAAGATGAGCCTTCAGGCAAGGGAGGTGAATTACTCAGATTTTGTCAGGACCATATGTTCAAACTTCAATCACCTGGCAGGACAAAAAAATATTGACTATAAGATTGATATTAAAGAAAGTAAATTGAATATGTGGATAGATAAGGATATGATAGATTCAGTACTTTTCAATATACTTTCAAACGCATTTAAATTTACACCCGGAGGTAAAAGCATAAAGGTCTCATTATCTTCCACTGACGATCAAAAATATGTTGATGTTACTGTTAAAGATGAGGGCCCGGGAATACCAGATCAGAAAAAGGAACTTTTATTTGCCCGTTATTCCAGATTGAATCAGGATGATAGCTATTTCCAGGGTACCGGTATCGGACTGGCCCTTTCTTATGAACTCGTTAAAATGCATAGCGGTAATATAATTGTAAGTAACAATCCTGAAAGTGGTAGTAAATTTATTATACGATTACCTAAGGGTAATGCCCACTTTTCAGAACATGATATCGCAGGTATTAATTATGCCCGGTCACCAAACCGGCCAAGGTCATATGAGATTGACCATCAATCCGAATCATCTCATAATTCCAGTATAAAATCTGCATACGATCATCAGTATACTATCCTTGTTATTGAGGACAATAAGGAGGTTCTTGATTACATAGCAGATAAATTAAGTATGAATTACAATGTTATCTGTGCACTAAATGGACTTGAAGGGATCAATTCGGTCAGGGCCGCTCATCCCGATTTGGTTGTTACTGATATTATGATGCCGGAAATGGATGGTATTGAGATGACCCGTATCATTAAATCTGATTTTGATATTTCACACATTCCGGTTGTAATGCTTACAGCCAAGTCAACTACTGACGATCAGATCGAGGGTGTGGAATCAGGGGCTGAAGCATATATACTTAAACCATTTGATTCCGAATATCTCATCGCAGTTGTAAAGAATCTTCTCACCCAGAGGAGTACAATCTTCAGGAAACTAGGAGATCCCAGGGAATTTGAACCGGGAGATGTTCAGTTTACGAACAGGGATGAGGAGTTTATCAGGGAAGTAATCGATACTGTAGATAAAAATTATTTTAATCCTTCCTTTAATGTTGAAAAACTGGCCGGTTTATCCAATGTTGGTCGTACAGTGTTCTACAATAAAATTAAAGGTTTGACAGGATTAACTCCTGTGGAATTTCTGCGACAGATGCGATTAAAAATTGCCGCAAAAATGTTGTCTTCATCAGACTATAACGTATCCGAGATTGCTTATATGTGTGGTTTCAATGATGAGAAGTATTTTCGAAAGTGTTTTAAGACCTATTTTGGTAAGACCCCCAGTGAATACAAAATCCGGAATTCCTGATTTAGCTGTTTGGTCTGTCATTGATCCCTTTTCACTCGTTTCAGTATTATCTTATGCTCTTCCTCAAACCCCGGCTTGTTCAGCAGTGCAAACATATTCTTTTTATATGCTTCCACGCCGGGCTGGTTGAATGGATTAACCCCCAGCAAATATCCACTTATTCCGCAGGCCTTTTCAAAGAAGTAAACCAGCTCACCGAGGTAATATTCTGATAATTTAGGAATCTCTATCCTGATATTAGGCACACCACCGTCAATATGTGCCAGGGCTGTACCCAGTTCAGCCATTTTATTCACTTCATCCACCCTTTTGCCGGCACGGTAATTAAGCTGATCAAGGTTTTCTTCATCGTGCGGAATGGTGAGTGTGTTGTAAGGTTCTTTTACTGAAATAACAATTTCAAAAAGGTTCCTTTCTCCTTCCTGGATGTATTGTCCCATCGAATGAAGATCAGCAGTAAAATTCACGCTGGCCGGGAAGATCCCCTTGTTTTCTTTTCCTTCACTCTCGCCATAAAGTTGCTTCCACCACTCTGAAAAGAAGATCAGCTTCCTTTGAAAATTCGCCAGGATCTCGGTTGTTTTGCCGCTCCGGTACAGGGCATTTCGGGCAGCAGCGTAAAGCGCTGAAGGATTTTCTTTAAAGGGAACATCAGGTGTTGTCTGTTTTTCGAGGGAAATAGCACCTTTTATAAATTCCCTTATGTTGTACCCGGCAACGGCGATAGGCAATAAGCCGACAGGCGTGAGAACGGAATACCTTCCACCCACGTCATCAGGAATAATAAATGTCTTATAACCTTCGTTCGTTGCCAGTTGCTTAAGTGCCCCACGGTCTTTGCTGGTGATGGCAATGATCCTGCTTTTAGCCTCTTCCTTACCTACCTTTTGCTCCAGGTGGTTTTTCAGCAACCGGAAAGCAATGGCAGGCTCAGTGGTTGTTCCCGATTTGGATATTACAATGATGGCATAACTTTTATCTTCCAGGATTTCCAGTAACTCGGAGTGATAATCTTCACCGATATTTTGCCCTGCAAAAAGAATATGCGGAGCATCTTGCTTTTCTTTCAGGTGGACAAAGTTGTGTTCAAGTGCATAGGTGATCGCTTTTGCCCCGAGATAAGAACCTCCGATGCCTATCACAACGATCATATCAATTTTCTTCTGAAGCCCTTTTGCGGTTTCTTCTATTTCCATAATCTGTTCCCCAGTAATTCTACCAGGAAGGTTGACCCATCCCAAAAAATCACTTCCTGCCCCCGACTTATTGTGAAGGGCATCTAAATGCCGTTTTACCTGGTCCTCAAATCCAAAAATGGTTTCTTTTGGCACAAAAGGATAAACGTTGTCGATGTTGAGTTTTAATCCGATCATTATTAACTAAGTGTTTGTAATAGAAATATATACAATAGGTGCTACGCGTTGGAAGGTGCTAAATTACAAAAAAAACAGATCTGTATTGAATCCTATGTGCACATTGGACTCGCCGAACCCAGGAGCTCGTTTGCCCGGCCAGCTGTACCCCGATGGCCCGGAGAGCACTCGGGGCACAGTGGAATCAATTTCATCAGGAACAAAATAAATAGAAAAAAATTTATTGAGTAATTAAGGGGCATTTAATTCTCTAAGCCATATTCGGCGAATCAAAGCTTAGGTTATCATGTGCAACAGCCATCAATCCCCTGGCAGCAACACCAAACGGACAGGCATCTTCGCAATAGCCGGGACAGGTCTGGCAAACATCGGCCCGGTAATCCTTCAGCTTGTGGTAGAGTTGCATCGCATGCTTCTCATCCTGCTTATTCTGATAATAATAGTTGTAGCGCATAATGGTGCTTATCGGAATATTATGAGGGCATTTATCCTCACATGCATTGCAGCCAATACGGCAATTCAGGTGACCGAATGCCTCTTTATATTGTTCAAGTATGCTGGCATGAAGCGATTCCATTTTCCTGCCCGATAATTTCAGGTATCGCTCAACTTGCTGGACATTTCTCAGATGAAGCAGTGTGCTATGGGCTTTAGGATTTGACAGGACAAATAATTGTGCTGCATCGATCAGTTTTTCTGTATCATCCGTTTGAATATCTTTGAAGAATTCTTTTGCATAAGTATTTTGGTCCTTGTATTTATCATAAAAAATCTGTGTCTCCTCGGGAATTGTATCTCCCCTTTCTTCCATCCTAACGACCGCCTTATTCAATCCTTCGTACAGCATAACAGGATTGGATTTAATAATTAGCGTACCTATATTTTTCTCGGCGCAAGCATCCAGAATTTTCTCTGACAGGGGTGCATTCATGAAATTATAAGCC
>CAYZEZ010000366.1:0-3936 GCA_964477295.1 uncultured Bacteroides sp.
CTCCCATACGGTATAAAGTTTTCTCAACTAATTGACCATTTTTACCATAGCCGTAAGCCCATCCATCTCTCAATCCCTCTTTATAGGTAATCTCACTCATCAGTTCACCGGTCTCATAGTACGTTTTCCATACACCGGTCTTCTGGTCATTTATATATGACCCGATATTTTTTGTTCCACCCGATTCATAATAAAAGGTCCATTCTCCCTCAGCCACACCGGATTCATACTTACCTGCCTGTTTTAGATTACCGTTTTGATAATAAACATTCCATATCCCGGAAAATTTATTCTTTTCATAGGAACCCTCAGTATACCGTTCACCAGTTGGGTAATAGCTGGTCCATGTACCTGTTTTAATTCCATTCAAATATTTACCTTTTTCCTGGATCATTGGACCATTGAAATGTTCAGGTTGATCGTAATATTCAGTAAAATTTCCTTCAAGCTTATTATACTGGTAAAAGCAGGTCAGCATAACCGATCCACTCGGATAATATCCAGTAAATTCGCCGTGCAATTTCCCATTGATATACCAACATTTTTTTAACACTGCACCGTTTTCATATTCTTTATAGTAGTCAACAAAAAGGCTGTCATACTTACCATTTTTTTTCAATGACCTTTCCCTGATATTACCATTTTCATAATATCGTTCAACCGGACCATGCTCAATCCCGTTTTTCATGTATTTGGTGAACCTTGGAGTTCCATCTTCAAACCAGGCTTGTATTTTTCCTTCAGCGACATTGTCTTTGTAACAGGATACTTCCATTTTATTTCCATTTTCAAAATAGAGGGTCACCTGCCCGTTCAACATATCCTTTTTATAGTTGGCTACCTGGTATATTTTTCCATCAGGGTAAAACGAGCGTGTCTCTCCTTCCAGAATATTCTTCTGATATCTGAGTTCCTGCTTCAATTTTCCTGAATAGTAGTAATCATACCACGTCCCGGTAAGCTGATTCATTTCAAACTGTCCTGTTTGCCAGACCTTTCCATTATCATGGTAAATTGTATACTTCCCGTGATTGATTGTATCACCTTCTGATATAATAGCCTGGTATTCTTCTCTTAAAGCGCTTTGGTCCGGATCATACCAGGTTTTGATCAGGATTTGAGAATAGGAGTAACCCTGGGCCAGCAATAATAGAAATATGAGTAATACACGCATGGATGTTTTATTTAACCTCCAGCATCATCTGGGTGACTTCGATCGGCATGCGGTGTCCGTAATCAAGAAATGCGCCAATGGCATATTGGCCGGGTTGAAGGTCTTCAGGCAGGGTAAGCTGGATGATCCGTTCATTATCAGGATAGATGGTAACCTTGGTGGGATTATACGTTTTTTCTTCTGCAGTCATTATATTAGCAACGGCGAGTGTGATATCCGCTTCTATTACCTTGTCGCCGGAATTTATTATGGTTGCTTCAAATATTCGTTTCACATCACCAGGTTTTGTAACCTCTTTTAATGCCTGAATTGTCCCCTTGTAGTTTTCGTTGGATTTTGGTGACTGCTGCACCAGGATAGCTATTCTTGGTACAAGGATAACTCCGGCAGCCATTTCTTTATCAGCTGAGATGCCAGTTTGTTCTTTTGCGGGCTGCACATTTATAATACCCCATTTAGACTGAAATCCATCGCGGGGAACCTGCATAAGGACTTCGATTTGTGCACTTTCATTTGGATTGAGCTCAATGAATGAGGGATTGATCGTCATCCAGCCTGCACACGATCTGGGTGTTGTACCTGCGGGAGCAGATTGCTTATTCCCTTCGTGGTCTATTGTGTAATCAGCCAGGTTTAAAACAAACATTTCCCTCTTGTTAGCGTGGTTGACTAAATTGATTGATTTAGATTGAATCTCTCCCGGGTTGGCATCAAATTTCATTAGTACAGGAGAAACTTCAAAATCCTGGGCATGCAAACCAATACATACGAAAGAAATCAACAGTAATGCAAGTGTTTTACTCATTTTTCCTCTTAATGACTTACAGATGGTTTAAAATTCAGTTCTAAATTAGAAAAAAAACGGATCGCCTGGAAACTGTTAATAAGGAAGATACGAACTGTATATTAATTCCATCTGTACATAAATATCCATCATAGGGTCATATAATGTACAAATAATCAGTTAGTTGTTCGAAATTTGATATCCTGGAGTTCCCCAATTTGTAAATATAGTATACCGTTATTTGCTAAAAAAGATACATTCCTTTTTGCAAAAAACCGACATTTGTAGGAATAATACCTACTTAAATGTATACCAAATCCCTACAGTAAAATTATTATAACTCCTACAAACCTTACTAATTGAATTTAATAAGTTTACTGAAATCAATCAAAATTATTAATTGGGGGAAAACAGATGGGATTAACGGACACTTAATTATTGAATTTATCATTAAGATTGACTCTCCTCACCCCGCCGTGCCCCCCCCCCGAGTACTCGGGGGGGAGTGCTCGGGGCGAGGAATCATCGTTCCTTTACATATATTTTTTATTGCGCTCGCTAATCCCGCAGCAAGTTACGGGTAATGCGCTCGTAGGATTCAAAAGCAAAATGTGATAATCATTAAATTTTAAACAAATGAAAAAGATATTTATTATTTCTGTCGCAATATTCCTGTTTGCGGCTGTTGGATTTTCTCAGGCTGTTAAAGACAGGAACGTAATCCCGGTTGCAGTGAATCTCAACCAGGTTTTACGCATGACCATCACAAATGGTGGTAATATTGAATTTGTATTTAATACCATTGATGACTATAAAAATGGTCTGTCCGGGGACCAGGCTACTTCTTCATCAGCTAACCCGATAACATCGGAACCATTTTATCAAACGGACTTTACAGTTGCTTCTTCAACCAGGTGGAAATTAACCTATGGATCTGAAGAAGCTACTTTCATCGGAACTGACAATCCCGGAAATACGCTTACACTTGATAATGTTGGATTTGATATTGTTGAAGGTGGAGCGCACGGTTTTGATCTGGTAGCGAAAAATACTACTGCAGGTGCCCAGCTTTGGAGCGCTCCCACTGTCGGTGGAGCACAGGTGACAGCCCTCCAGGCATATCCTGTTGTACTCATCGAGGATAATGATGATGCCCTTGCAAATGCTGGAGATGCCACTGATAACAGTTTTACTTTGACCTGGCGTTGTGGTACAGCTGAAGCGGGTACTATTGTTCCAATGAACGCTACCAAGCTAATTGATCAAACTCCTTCTCCATCTCCTGACAGGTATGTTACCAATGTTATTTTTGAATTGACTATTGATAATTAACAGGAAGAGTGCTTTGAAAAAGTGGTCAGCATACTGTTGGCCATTTTTTTTGTTTTTAATAATCTGAATATGTCCGTACATTTGTTTGACTATTTATTTTGCAGATTACTAATAGATTATATAATTAATGAAGTCCACTGCCGGTTTGATTATTTTTTTGCTGGTCTTTTCCTTCTTAACTACCGGGATCCATTCCCAGGAATGGAATTACGCAAGGTTGTCGGTTCTCTACGGAGGAACCATCCCGTTTAATTTTAACACTATGGACAAGCTGAAAAATGGGATTGAAATTACCAATGGGAGTGTATTTGGTATTACCATGGTTGATTCTAATCAGGCGGGACATGATCTGGAGGGATTTGAACTTAACTTCCGTTCCTTCAATGGCCAGCCCAACATTCGGGGAGACGTATATACACTGAACCTGAACAGGATCAGGATTAAGGCTGAAAATGCCCAGGGGTTGGCGGCAGGAACTTCAAACGGATACCAGGACCTCTCGACAGGATGGTTAAATTTATTTGATTATACCAATGTAGCCTGGACGGATCTGGACTGGAGCAGTCATCAGTTAAATATTTCCTACGAGTGTGGAAAACCAGTGTCTGCCGGAGGCAATGGGAGTCTTCTGGGAGAGCCGGCAGAC
>CAYZEZ010000367.1:0-3932 GCA_964477295.1 uncultured Bacteroides sp.
AACCCTCCGGATGATCCACTTCAATATAATAGGTCAGTTGCTCCCTGGGCGGTTCAACATCTGTATAGGAGGTCTGGTCGCTCGGAAGGTTTTCGATATTTTTCCAGCCCCCGGTTGAATCGTACCTCCATATTTCATAGGTGCCCACCTCAAATCCTTCATAGTGGTCCCAGATCAGGTTGACGTTTTCATCAAGACCTTCATTCATGGTAAGATGCATGGTCTTGTGGTGTTTGCTCAGCTCCGACTCAACTCCGCATTTATCCACAACCGACAGCCTGTATTTCCAGGAGCGGAGTGTCGGATCGGCCACTGAATCGATAAATATACCCACGCTGTCGGGATGGCTGGTCCCGATGGCAACATATTCACCCTTCAAAGAGCTTTCCCGGTAGATCACATAATAGTCTACGTTTTTCTTATCGAGCCTTTCCCAGACGACCATATTCATTCCCGATACCGTATCAACTGTTACCAGGCAGATCGGATTCACAGCAGGGGTATCCTGTTTAATCTCAAAATAGTTGAACCAGGTACATCCCTTTGCGTCAGTTACTTTAACTTCATATACGCCCTTTGTGAGGCTGTCAATTTTTGGGGTTTTGTATCCTCCGGGGGCCCATAACCAGGTATAGGCAGGATGCGTCTTCAGCCACTGACCCAACGGTTATCTTTGGTGGTTCCTGGACAATAAATGAACCTGAGACAGAGCAACTGTCATTATCTGTTACCACCACATCATAGATCCCTGCGGCCAGGTTATCCAGGTCTTCTGATTGCGATCCATTCGACCACAGTATTTCATAAGGCACTTCCCCTCCGTTAATGTGAATATCAATAGCACCTTCCATATCGCCGTAGCATAGATTGTCAGTTGAACCTTCCAGTTCAATTTCGGGTCCTGATTCGTCATTTCCTATTACGACCGATCCCAGTGTATAGCAATCATTAGCATCAATGATGTTCACATAAAGGAGTCCCGGAGCCATGAAACTATCCACCTCCGTAGTAGCGCCATCCGTCGTCCAGACGATGCTGTAAGGTTCAACGCCCCCCGAAATAAAAACTTCAGCCACCCCGTTGTTCTTTCCGCAGGTAGAAGGTTGAAGTTCTGTCACAATAACTTCAATGGCCTCAGAAATGGTCACCTCGGCGGCTGAGGTACAATTATTTGAATCACTCACTAAAACCGTGTAATCCCCAAGGGCCAGGTTTTTTACTATGGAGTCTGTACTCCCTGTTGACCAATGATATGTATAGTCCCCCTCACCATCAATGACACTCACCCATGCCTGTCCGTCCTCGTTATCGCAATACGCTCCTTGTTTTGAAATCTCAAGAACCGGCAGGGCAACAACATCTACCGGAATTTGTACCCAGTCATCGCATCCTTCCATCTGGTACACCCTGAAAATCAGGGTATATGTATCTACCGTGCTGTAGGGATAAACAACCGTGTCGTTTGGTTTTGCAGAATAAATCTCCGGGACTATTATTAATAATATTGCCAATAATTTCCAGGTTCTCATTACAATTAATCAGCTCAATAGGCACGAAATTTGGGTATTCTGAATTGGATATATTATTTCCATTCACTTTAGGGGCCAGATGGTATCTCAAATGAACCGCATGACTTTGTGTTTCGGTGAATGTATTTCCTATGATAAATGTATTGGTTGCCAGAGAACCAGCACTGCCGAAAAAATCTATTCCTTTAGATCCTTTGATGAATGAATTATTTTTAATAACGATATCACTATCGTAAGAGCCATTTATTGATAATACCGGATCTGTGTTGTTTGCCAGGGAAAGAATATTATTAATGATATTTACATTTCCACTAAAAGTCATTCTTATTGCCCCTCCGTCATTTGCACCTGTTGCTGCAATGGATAAATCCATTATTGAAATATTATCCTGTCTATACAAATCAATTATATAATCATTTGTACTATTAGTTGAATAGTATAAAATAACATCTTCCGGATTGCCTGATTCAGATTTAAAAACAATCGTGTTATTTGCATCAGATCCATAGACAGTGTAAACTTCTCCGATAAACTCATTATACTTTCCGGTGCGGATCTCAAAGGTAGTCGGTCCGATAACTCCCAATACATCCAGATCGTTAAAAGCATCTTTTATATTATTATAATCAGCAGAATCGCCACCAATCTTATCAACTCCTGCAAGGGGTAATATGGGTTCAAATTCATCTGCCCCGATATCGGGAGGTGATGAACGGGCTTCACCATCAATATCCGTTGTGATTCCCGAAACAGCAATACCTTTCCCGTCCAGCCAACAGGTATTTGTATGGAGACCGGTCGGCGAATGAAATCTCGGATGAAATACTGATGAATGGGCATCGTCACTATTTAAGGTACGCAGACTGGACGTCCACATCACATCTGTAGTTCCCCATTTTTCAAAATACTCACCGGTAGTATAATAATTATTATAGTCTGAAGAGGGGAGGGAGGTAGAATTAGAATTCAACGCGTATCCACCTCCAAAATTGGCAAAATTGTTGTTTCTGGCTTCATTGTGATCTCCGTAAAATGCATATAAAGCAGCAGAAGTTGTATGTGTATTGATCACATTTACACTGTTATTATAAACACCCTGATAAGTACACCTGTCAAGTTGAATACCTGCAATGGCATACACACCACCAACCCTAATCATATTATTGGCAATGATGCCCCTGGCCAGTGTTCCAGCTGCATTACACCTGTTCAAGTATATACCTGCACGTACATAATCGTACGATGCAATAGCTACATAAATGGTATTTCCCTGTACAGAAAGGTATCCATTACAATCATTCAGCTCAATACCATTGGCGTCTGTGTTATCAAGATGAATATCATTGTTATTCACAACAACACCGTTGCTATTATTAAGATAAATTGCCATCGTATTCTGATCCAGGAATTTATTACCTGTCATTTCAAAAACACTTAAATCCAGGCCATCATCACAATAAATGCCATAGCTTCCACTGGCAAAGAGGTTGTTCCTGAAAACCAGTTTTTTTATGGGGTCGTCAGCATTATTGATACAACACAGCGCACCGTTGGTTCCGGCAACGGTTGGACTTCCCATAAACAGGCAATTCTCAAATACTAAATTGCAATTCGCAGCAAATGTTCCGTATGTAACCAATACCCTTGCATGAGCTGCGCCGTTTACTTCAAATTTTATCTTTCGGAAAATAAAATGCTGGGCATTTATCGGAAGCAACATATGACTTGAACCCTGTACCTGGTTAGTCTGGTATAGACATACTTTTGTTGAATCGGTCTCGTTTCCCTGGAAAGTAATCGTATTCACAGCGCTGGCTCCTGCCGGGGTGCCAAACATGTAAGTTCCACCATAATAGTCACCGTCTGCAATATTGAATACAACGGCTGAGTCAACTCCCAGGCTGGCAAAAGAATCAAATGCAGCTCTGACACTTACAAAATTCGGGGAGGGGCCGCCGGCGGGATCAATGGTGTAGGATCCTGATAATTGTGCATTAATTGTTATCGGGATAAAAAATATCCAGATAAGAAACAGAGCCTTTTAAAATCTGGTAAAGAAAAACTTACTGATAAATTTCATGGTATATATTTATGAGATTTGGCATAGAAGGACCTATTCATTAAAGGTGAATCCATTCTATCCTGGCCAATCACATTTATTTTATACTATGGAATATTTACCTTGATTGCATCTCCTATTCCTGTATCAAAACCCTATGAATCAATACATTACTTGTTCTTAGGCGCATCTGGTAGATACCTGGCGGAAAATCAGAGAGATTAATTTGAGTTTCCAGGTTATATGGGACATTATTAAACTCACTGGTCATGACTATTTTCCCTGTTACGTCGAAAATCTGAATTTCAACATCATCAATCCCAGGAAACTCCAGGCTAAGATTA
>CAYZEZ010000368.1:0-3927 GCA_964477295.1 uncultured Bacteroides sp.
AGGAGTTTTCAGTTTGACGGTATCATTGATGCCGGGCTGTTCTCCTTTTATGGAAAGAAATTCTTTTTTAATTATGAAACATTCAGGTTGGAACTTCAGGATATCGATTCCCTTGAACTACGTGCCATTTCTGATGATATGGATCAGTATGGAAGATTTAAGCTGGATAACCTTCAAAGCATTATACAGGATATGACCGGTGAATTACTAATTGATTATCCCGATAATAAATCCGGCAGAAAAAATTATCCTCAGTTCCCAATCTTTCGGAGTAATGAAGATTCCTATGTATATTATGACGATCCTTTTATTCAGGACGGTGTATACGACAGAGACAGGTTCTTTTTTCAGGTATATCCGTTCGAGTTCGACAGCATCGATAATTTTGAAAGGAAAAATTTGAAGTTACAGGGTAGGTTTGTCTCCGCCAATATATTCCCTGATCTTGAGCAAACCCTTGTAGTCCAGGGAGATAACTCACTTGGTTTTAATCATATTACAGAACAATCAGGTTTAGAACTGTATGGTGGTATCGGACAATATTATCAATTCATTCAGATGTCACTTAAAGGATTGAGGGGATCGGGCCGGTTTGAATATCTGACTGCGAATGGGATTTCAGATGATATTGTTTTTCATCCAGATTCTATGTTTTGTACTCTCTCAGAATTTACAATTGGACAGCAAATGGCAGGTATTCAATATCCGGAAGTTAAATCTTATCAGAATAAGATCATATTCTATCCCTATGAAGATCAGCTGGTTGTGGAAAGGGGTAGCGAACCCTTTAATATCCTTAATGATAGTACATACCTGGATGGTGACCTTACGATGAAATCAACCGGACTAAACGGATCGGGAAGGATGGAATTAACAAATTCAACTTTGATATCGGATCATTTCACCTATCTGGCCAGGGCTTTTGACGCTGATACTGCAGACTTCAGGCTGAAATCATTGCACCATGAAGGCTTTACCCTGATGACAGATAATGTTGATGCTCATGTTGATTTTGAAAGCCGATCAGGTATTTTTAAAACAAATGAGGAATTTGCACTCGTAGAATTTCCTGAGAATAAATATATAAGTCATCTTGATCTGTTTCTTTGGGATATGGATAAGGCAGAGCTTGAGATGGGTGCTGCAGGTACCAGGGAGGGACCACCGGAAACGTATATGACTGAATCCGGTGAAGAGGAACTGGTCGGGCCAAGGTATATCTCCACCGATCCGATGCAGGATTCACTCAGCTTCGTTTCTACACGTGCCACCTATGATTATCTGGACAATAAGATAAATGCCTATAATGTAACATTTATCAAAATTGCTGATGCTTATCTTTATCCAAAAGACGGTGAGCTGGTTGTTGAAAGTGATGGAAAACTCGGTCAGTTCGGGGAAGCACAACTTCTGGTCAACCGTACGTCGAAACTCCATAATCTGTATAATGCCACAGTAGATGTGAATAGCAGGCTCGATTACTCTGCTACAGCATACTTCGATTATGTGGATGAAACAGGGGAAAAGCAGATGATCTATTTCGACCAGGTAAATGTGGATGACCAGGTACAGACCTATGCATCTGGCATGATCGCAGAGGACCAGGATTTTACATTAAGTCCCTATTATGGATTTCAGGGAAGGGTTTCCTTATTTGCCGGGAATAGGTTCTTAACCTTCAATGGTGGAGTATCCTTGTTCCACGAATGCGAACCACTGGATAAAACCTGGTTTAAATTTACTACTGAGATTAATCCAGAGGACATTAATATACCGGTCCCAAAACAGCCGCTGGACATAAATATGGCAAACTTACATGCAGCCATTTTAATTACACGCGACTCCTCTCATGTTTTTCCGGCCTTCCTCAACCGAAAACATCTCCCAAGCGACAGGTATCTGGTGACTGCTGATGGATATTTGCATCATGATAAGGAATCGGATGAATACCGGATTACCTCTATGGATAAACTTAATGATCTCACATTGCCCGGGAATTATCTGGAGCTTCCAAGGACATCATGTATTGAATATGGAGAAGGGAAAATTGATCTCTCTGTAAGATTTGGTCAAGCCTGGATGGGAACATGGGGCAATATTACATATGACATGAAAAAAGATGAAACAGATATTGAAAGTATTATCACGTTTGATTTCATGATGTCTGATGAGGCTTTGAAAATCATGTCAGCTGAAATTGACAGTGCATCTGAGCTGGAAGGGTTTGATCTTACGGATGCTGATTATGTTAAAAGTATTGCGGATATAATAGGGAAGGAGCAGACGGAAATCCTTCAATCGGATTTGGGACTTTACGGAAGTTACCAGAATGTCCCGGATGAGTTGGTTCATACTATCATGTTTGATAAGGTAAATTTCAAATGGAGACAGGATTCAAGATCTTATTTATCATATGGAAAGCTTGCGCTGGGAAGTATAAATGGAAGCCAGTCTCACCGGATGATAGAGGGCTATATGGAATTATCAAAACGATTAACCGGTGATTTGCTTGATGTGTATCTTAAACTGGACGACAGAACCTGGTATTATTTTGGTTATACCAGGGGTGTGATGCATGTTTTATCCTCCAACAGAGACTTTAACATGGTAATCAATAACCTGAAGATCAATCAACGAAAAATGAAAACAAACAGAAACGAGGTCCCATTTGTTTTCGTTGTTGCTACTGGACAAAAATTGCAAATGTTCCTTAGCCGGATCAGGGAATACGAGCAGGAGGAGACTGAACAATAATACCGCTGTAATGAGATTTTTTTACGTTCCGGATATACGAGATGCCGAGGTCTATTTATCCGAGGATGAATCAAAGCACTGTATTCGTGTGCTGCGATTGGGTAAAGATGACAAGGTAAAACTGGTGGATGGTAAGGGGAATCTTTATACCGGGGTGATAAGAGAGCCTGATCTTCGTAAATGCCGGCTTGAAATCGTTCATATTGAGCAGGAATATGGTAAAAGAGATCATTACCTGCATCTGGCCATTGCCCCCACTAAGAGTTCTGAGCGATTTGAATGGTTCCTGGAGAAATCAGTTGAAATCGGGATCGATGAAATAACCCCCTTGATTTGCGAACGATCCGAACGAAAACATATCAGGGAAGACCGGGCTGAAAAAATCATGGTATCGGCAATTAAACAATGCGGAAGAGCCTACCTCCCAATACTGAATCCGGTAAGTGATCTTGAACCGTTTGTTTTAGCTTCTGAAAATAGCCATAAGATTATCTGTCATTGCGAATCAGATGAATTACCTGTGCTTGGAGATGTTATTCGAGATAAATCAACTGCATTGATAATGGTTGGACCGGAGGGAGATTTTACCCGGGATGAGATTAACCTGGCGAGAAAAAATGATTATTATGAAGCAGGATTAGGTCCATTCACATACAGGACTGAAACTGCAGGTATCCAGGTATGCAGTATTTTTAACTTCGTACATAGCAAATAAGAAACGGTTACACTTTGTGCAACCGTTTCTTAAACAATTCATTTAATAACGTCAGATCTGACAAATCTGAGCGAGTACTTTATCGACAAGGGATTGATCAACCTCAAGAATCTGATTATCCAGATAGTTTTGAATACTTGAATAATCATTTTCCATCGAACTGAAAAGCCTCTCTATGTCAAATATTTCTTCGGTTTCATCACCCAGATTGTCAAATAAGTAAAGCAGAGTAGAGACTTTAGCCATAGGCATGATAATAATTTTAACATATAAACCAAACGTTGAATGTTATGATATATTATTTGAAAAAATAAAAAATAACTAAGGTATTGACGGAAATAAATATATTTAACTGATTGTCAGGCTAATATTTTTTTCCTTAATTAATTTGCGAAGGTTAATTAATGCATATCTCATTCTGCCCAGGGCAGTATTAATACTCACATCCGTTTGTTCAG
>CAYZEZ010000369.1:0-3889 GCA_964477295.1 uncultured Bacteroides sp.
AGGTCCAGCTATCCAGTATCATCTGGACCTGGTCGCCGCCAATTCCATGGTCCTCTATATTTCCCCATATTCCGGTGAAAGTTTTGCTAAAGGGCCATTCGCGGTGCATCATATAATATTTCACCCCTTCCAATTCATAGGGAATATTATCCCAGAATCCCCAGCACAGGTTCAGGATATAATCAAATGACTTTCCCTGGTCACGGGAATACCATGGAAGAATATTATTTGCACTATCGGTAAGTATATAATGACTGCCCAGCCGGTCATTGTGCCTGAATGTGCCATCCCACATTTTTCTGACATGCTCCTGGGACTGGGCCGATATTCCTAATGATATAAAAAGAAGTAAAATAATTAGTTTTCGCATGGATAAGATTTTATTGATTACGTATTCATTTGAGGAAAAAATAAAAGATTGTTCCAACATTTCCGGGATCCTTTTCAATGGCTTTCTTCAGCATTTGATTTGCCTGTGACGGATTTCCCGATCCGAGGTATCCGAGCGCCTGCATGTAATAGCCGTTAGCCTTATGCTGAATAACCTGGTGTCGTCGCTGTACAGAAGTCAGGTACCACGCCTGATGGGGTTTGAAGTTTACGACATTTTTTCCTTTCCTGATCAGCTCCAAATACAGTTCCCCCGCCTCTGCCGGTTTTCCTATTTTACCCAAAGCCTTTGCTCTGTAATAGGTAACTTCGGGCCAGGCCCCGGCTCCCCAGCCAGTAGTGCTTTCAAAATCAACCAGTCGCTGATAATGTTTCTTTGCCTCTGCCGCATCACTGGATCTCTCATATGCTTTGCCAAGAAAATACAGGGCTATGGCAATTTTTGAATCACGTGCGCTCTCAAGGTTTTCCGGAAATTCCATGGCTTTCTTAAACAATGCAATGGCATCGTCAGTCTTGTCGGCCTTAAGCAAACCCGCTCCTTTAAGAATATTGGCGTCGGTCCATTGAACATGCAGGTTAATATCTGAGGCCTCTGCCGAATGAAAGTGCCTGGATTCAAGGATCTGAAGTGCGCCATCAAGTTGATTGTTCAGTATTAACAGATTAATGTAACGGGCTAAACATGCATCGGAGTTGTCGATGGTTGATCTGTGTTCTTCCAGAGAAGATAATCTGAAGGAAACCGGTTTTTTCATGTATGCATAGTATCGGTCCAGTTCTTCCAGGTACAGGGCATCTTCAGGATTTATTCTAACTGCGTCCTCCATGAGGCTTACCGACTCATCCATCTCACCCCTGATGTTAGCAAGTACAAATGCTGCATTGCGCTTATAAACTGCTACATCCGGTTCAAGCTCGATGGCATCCTTCCACAGATCAAGGGCCCATTCAGGCTGGTCATCACAGTACAGGTTACCCAGGTAATATTTTGCCCTGTGATCTTCCGGAGATTCATTGATCACGGCCTTTAAAATATACTCCGAAACAGTCCCGTGCGGAAAACAATAATCAACAGGTAAATCCGCTGCTATTTTGAATTGCTTCTTCATCTCGTCAATGTTCCCCAACATCCTGTAATTCCAACCTGAATAATAGCAAATCATCGGGAATGAACTTAAATCAGGATCATCTGATTCATGTGCAAGTGTGAATATCCGGATGGCATCATCATACAATCCTGCATCCTGGTAACGGGACGCCAGTTCCAGGTAATTATCCGGTTCATCCCTCAGGATATTTACCAGGGCAGTTATTCCTTTTTTCTTATTATAAAACGTTGATTCATAATATGCTATAAAATTCAATGGATCCATCTCAATTAACTTTTCAATTACATGTCCTGCCTGATTATTTTTTGTCTTTCTCTGAAGCATCGCTTTAAGCTGCCATGCTTCAAGATTATTCTGATTGGTTTCGAGAGCCAGGTTTATATGCGATAGTGCTGTTAAATAATCACCTTTTCGTGAATCAATAAGGGCCAGTTGAAAATAGGCTGCGGAAGCCCATTCAAGATACCAGGTTGCCCTGTAAAGCAGATCATAAGCCTCATCCAGACGATCCTGATACAAAAGGGCCAGACCCAGGTAATAGATTGGGTCTCCAAACCTGGGAGATGTATGGTTGCCTGTAATTTTGTCAACGGCTTTCCGCAATATTTGTTCAGCACCCAGATAGTCAAACTGCTTCAATTTGTTAAATCCAACCTGCGTATTGACCATACTATTCTCCGGATCTATTTTCAGGGCCTCCTTATAATAAGCCGAAGGATCGAGATTTGAATTTCCAAACTGGTCCAGCCTCAGGCCAGCCAGGTAAAGGTCTTCAGCATTTGTAAAATCTCCAGGGTCCCCGGGTGCAACATATTCTTCTGGATGAGGGGTCTCTTCAATTACAGGCGGTGAATAAGAAATTAACTCATTATTCTCATTGTCGTATATGGTTAAATGAATATCTTCCACAGAAATATCTGCCGGCAGGGCAATCTCCCTGGATATGAAATCCCGGTGATCTGCTGGCATGTTTTCTTCCCAGATCAAATTATCCCCTTCATAAATAATAGCAGAAATATTGGGATGTATGGAAGTAGTGTATATCTGTAATATAGCCTTGTCATTTTCAAAATCAAGGTTGACCGCTAAATCCTGATTGGCATCTTTTATTCCACTCATTCCTTTTAGCGGATAAAAAAACATCTTCCCCTTTCGCATATTGTAGGGCTTATACCAGCTGTAATCCGGCTGGTTATCCGAATAAGCGCCCATCATTATTTCAATATAGGGACCATCCTCATCCGTAAGCATTTTATCCCACATCCTGGCTACCTCATTATTCCCCCAGTTCCATATTTTTTTCCCGGGGAAAATATGCCGGTTGCCAACAAAAACGGTTCCTGCCTTTTTACCATGATCAATCCCACCTACGAAATTATAATCCGTTTCCCATGCAAAATATGATGTTGGGGACAGGCCGTTTTTCCACCAGCTCACATCCACGCCTGCGGTAAAATCTATTCCTTTATAAAACTGCCGTGACACCGGCCAGTCGGTAAATTCATCCTTATGGTGAAAGACTGCCCTGGTAACATCCGGCGGAAAAATTACCTGGTAATCCTCGTTCACATGAACGGCAGGATTGGCCCAGATAAGCGCAGATTGCTGGACCGGGGTGGCATTGGACAGTTTAATTTCTGTTTCAACATATGCTTTCCCCGGATAAAGGGTTATCCCCACCATCCATTTTGTCCGATGCCTTTTTTCATATTCACCCACCCATATTGTTTTGCTGCCATCCTTGTTCTCGACAAGCTTGTAATCGACCGGCATGAATGTAGATACCCTGTGGTGATGAGGGATGTTCCATTCAATCCCACCCGATATCCATGCCCCTGCCATGCCAATGAGGGCCGGTTTGATCACATGATTATGGTATATAAAATCGTAATCATTGGTTTTATCCTGAGCAATATATAACCTCCCTCCAATCTCCGGCAAAACACACAGTTTGATATATTCGTTTTCCAGGAATAAACCTTTATACGACTTCTCAACCTTCTCATCGGTAAGTTTGTCAAGATTAGGATACGGATAAATTTTTCTTTTTGCCCCCTGGTAGTTTGAAGGGGTATAAAAAATTGGATTTTTTTCAGGTTCTCCGACCAGGTAGGTGGGTATGATTATTTCTTCTTCCCAGATCTTTACAGAATCTGATTTTTTATGGGTTTGTTCCGAGCAGGAGGAAAGGAAAGCCAGAATAAGAAAGATTAGTCCGGAATTTAATTTCATAACATATCAGTTATTGGTTACGCGGTGCGAGAAAGTGTGGGTATGGATGATGGTGTTTCTTCAACTTCGAAATTCGTAAATTATTAATCATTATTCTAAAATCCATTGATATCCGGTATGCCGGTATCTATGGGATTGCCCGGATCGTTGCTCCA
>CAYZEZ010000370.1:0-1361 GCA_964477295.1 uncultured Bacteroides sp.
CTTCTGCATACAAATATTGATTTGGATGCACAGGCTGAATATACGCTCTGTGCAAACCGGGAAGGCATAAAATACAAGGTAACAGGTAATGCTGGTTCTACTTATTATTGGACGGTAGAGGGAGGTCAGATAGTTTCAGACCCTCATACCGAAACCATCACTGTTAATTGGGGTAACATACCGGGTGATTATCATATTTCAGTGTATGAAAAGACAGATAAAAGTTGTCTTGGGAATAATAGGAGAGTCAACATTAAAATAAATGAATCACCCTTATTTAGCCTTGGAAATTTGAAGCGTATCTGCGAAGGCGGACAGATCGAATTTAATCCGGGGGATGGTTTTGATACATATCTCTGGCAGGATGGCAGTTCACATCCCACCTATACTGCCAGTGAGAACGGAATCTATTGGGTTGAGGTGACCAACCGGTATGGTTGTTCGTTTCGCGATTCAGTTGTGTTGATTACGAACCCGCTGCCTGATATCGCTCTGGGCAAGGATACCATGCTTTGCGCTCCTGATGAGATAGTGCTCGAAGCCGGTAATTTCGACGGATTATACACCTGGAACAATGGTGCAATTACACAAACGATAATTGCACGGGAAGGTGACGGTCAAATATGGGTCAGAGTGATCGATCCAAACGGTTGTGTCGGAACCGATACGATTCAGATTTTAAGTTGTACTGAGCATTTCAATTTAATCATTCCGAATGCCTTTACACCTAACGGGGATAACCATAACGACTATTGGCTTATTAAAGGTTTTGAGAATTATCCGAACATCTCTGTAAAAATATATGACTCCTGGGGAATCCTGGTTTTTCAATCTGATCAGGGAAATCCCCAACCATGGGATGGTACTTCGAATGGAAAGAAACTGCCCATGAATGCCTATTATTATGTAATTAATCCGGGCGATGGTTCGAAAAAAATCGTTGGGAGTATCACGCTGATCAGATAAGTTCACTATTCGTATACCAAAATAAGGATACCAAAAAAAATGGATACCAGCGCAAATGCAAACATAAAATGTAAAAAATATATCCTCTTTATCATAGGATGGGGCATGCTTTTATGCCCGCTCATCAAAATTGATGCACAACAAATACCTCTTTACAGTCAATACACATTTAGCCCATTTGTGTTGAATCCGGCTGCAGCCGGTGCTGAAGGATATACCACAATTATACTTACAAACAGGAATCAATGGCTTGGTATTGAGGGCGCTCCAAGGATATCTTCGGCAAGTGTGCAAACCAGAATTATGAAACGAAGTCATATGTTTGATAAAGCATCCGTGAAACGAAGAAACAAAAATCTTTTTTACAGCGGACGGGTAGGATTAGGCCTTAATGT
>CAYZEZ010000370.1:1371-3881 GCA_964477295.1 uncultured Bacteroides sp.
GGTACAATTTACCTATGCCTATCATGTTTTTTTTAACAATCAATCACAACTTTCTATGGGTTTATCGCTTGGCTTTCTGAAATATAAAATAAATGCAGACAATTTGAACTTCGTTCATGATTTGGATGATCCTATATATAACAGTAAAATCTCATTGTACATCCCGGATGCCAATATTGGAATTTATTACTCCGATCAAAATAAATATATCGGGCTCTCAGTCTTGCAATTGTTGCAGGCATCTGTTCATTTTGGCGCTTATGAAAGCGACAATTTTCTTATTTACAGGCAGTATTACCTTGTCGGGGGATATAAATACAACCTGAACACAAAAGATGTGATAGAGTCTTCGTTTTACCTTAAAACATCCCAGCAATTAAATTTTCAGATTGATGTATCCATAAAATATATTTATAAGGGCAAGTTTTGGATTGGTTTGGGTTATAGATCAGGGTTGACTTTTATAGGCTCAACCGGTTTAAGCATTAACAAATTTTATTTTGGTTATGCGTATGATTATAGTCCCGGCGGATTGTTAAATAATTCTTTCGGCTCCCATGAAATTATACTGGCCATAAAATTGGGTGACAATGTCCGGCGTTACAAATACCTGAACAGGTATTAATTAAAAATCGCTATAACCTGAGTTCATCCTTGTTTTTGTAAGGTAAACACCTACAAACAAATCAGCTTTTGTCCTATAGTATTTTAGTAGTAACCACTTTAACTTTAACAAAGTAAATTGGGAGACAAATGTAAAAATGCGAAAAATGAAAATATTGATTGTAGATGATTCCAAACTGATTCGCGATAGGTTAATTGAGTCATTATCAGCAATTAAAAATGTAGAAATTGCAGGGGAGGCTACAAATGGAATGGAAGCATTGCAAATTATTAATAATAAAACTCCTGATTTCATCATCATGGATATACGAATGCCGGAGATGAACGGAATCGCCGTTCTGGAAAAAATGAAAGAACAGGCAATTAAAAGTAAGGTATGCATTTTTACCAACTATCCCTATTTGCAATACAAACAAAAATGCTTTGAAATGGGAACAGAATACTTCTTTGATAAAAATAATGATTTTCAGGAAGTAATAAATTTAGTAACCAGACTATCGGATAATTAATTGAGTATACAAATGAGCAATCTTAAAAACACATTAATAAGCAAAATTGTTTTGTTCAGTCTCGAAGAACCTCGATACGCTCTTTATTTATCTGCCGTTGAAAAGGTTATCCGATCGGTTGAAATTACGCCCTTGCCTGAGGCCCCTGAGATAGTTTTAGGGGTCATTAATGTACAGGGTGAGATAATACCGGTGATAGATATTCGCAAACTTTTTCATTTGCCCACCCGTGAAATCAATTTGGAAGATCAGTTCATCATCGCGAAAACATCAAAAAGGCTTATGGCGCTTTCGGTTGATTCAGTGGAAGGTGTTTCTGAAATTGCTGATAATAAGGTAGCAGTTGCAAAGGTTGCTTTGCCTTTTGCTGAATATTTGTCAGGTGTCACAATAGTTGAAAACAATATTATTCTGATTAATGATCTTGAAAAATTTCTTTCGCTTAACCAACAGAAGGCACTGGATAAAGCATTAAAGGGAGGTGTTAAATGAAGCATACGCTGCCGGATAATATTTTATTGCAGTTAAGCGGGTTTATTGCTTTTAACCTCGCATTGCATTTTCCCAAAGAGCGATGGGATGATTTGGAACGAAATATTGCAACTGCTGCGAAAGAGTTCGGATATACAGACGTGGGAAAATTTATTCAGTATATTATTTCTTCCCCTCTGACCCGTGAGCACGTGGAAATTCTGGCTGCTAATCTTACCGTTAGCGAAACCTATTTCTGGCGCGAACCCCAAACCTTTGAAGCGCTGGAAAAAATAATTATTCCGGGGTTGATCAAAAATCGCCGGAAAGGAGAAAAAAGAATCAGAATCTGGAGTGCAGGATGTTCAACGGGCGAAGAACCTTATTCCATTGCAATCGCGCTGCACAGATTGATACCGGATATTAAAGACTGGAATATCTCTATTCTCGCAACTGATATTAATCCACGCATATTATACAAAGCCACAACCGGCGAATACGGTCAGTGGTCATTTCGTAGTCCGCCCCAATGGCTAAAAGAAAAATACTTTATTCCAAAATCAAATAACAGGTGGGAGATTATTCCTGAGATTAAGCATATGGTGAAATATGAATACCTGAACCTGGCCGCAGATATTTACCCGTCATCGCTTAATATTACGAATGCAATGGATATCATTTATTGCCGGAACGTTTTGATGTATTTCACAAAGGATCGTTTCAGGCAAGTTGTAAAAGGATTGTATAATTCGTTGACACAAGGCGGCTATCTTGTAGTTTCTGCAAGTGAACTTTCTATTCGGAATTTCCCGGATTTTATGCCAATTAATTTACCAGGGATGGTAATCTATCAAAAAACCTCTAAAAAAGCTAAAGACAGGTACAAATATACTAAAGCTGTAACTT
>CAYZEZ010000371.1:0-3813 GCA_964477295.1 uncultured Bacteroides sp.
TCAAGATATCTGAACCGGGTTTATCAATCATTGATTTCCTGATACTTATGCCTGCCAGTGCGATTGGCAATCATCTCTCCGAAATAATCGAAAATGAATGATAAAAGACTGGACCAATTTTTGGCAATCTTATAGGATCCTTGATATTAAAAATGATCAGGATCTATTATATCAGGCTGGGAAAACCCTGGGAGGGAAAGTAATAGATCAGGATCAGTTTAATCTAATCATTGCTGAAATAGTAAAGAAGCTCGATCTCAAAAAGGAAGACAGACTGCTTGATTTGTGCTGCGGTAATGGAGTATTAACTTATGCATTATCACCTAAAGTGACCAGCATCATAGGAATTGATTTTTCAGTTACTTTAATTCAGAATGCCAGGGATCATAAAAATGCAGAAAACATCCATTATTATCATAAAGATATTAAGGAACTCGAACAGGTGGATCCTGATTTATCACTGGCCGATATAAATAAAATCCTTATTTATGATGCGCTTGCATATTTTTGTAAAAGTGAACTGATTCAATTACTTAAAACTATATCGGGAATTTGCGATGGGTCGGCCAGAATATTAATCGCCGCTGTGCTTGATAGAAAAAAAAGATGGGCTTTTTTCAACACCCCGTCCAGGATATTTCAATATATTATAAACATGAAGTTGCTGGGAAACACTATGGGAATTGGGAAATGGTGGACAAGAAATGAATTGATTCGGGTAGGGAGCACGGTCGGGATGAGTGTGGAAATACTTGACCAAGATCCCTCAATATTTACATCCCATTACAGGCTGGATGTATTATTTAAAAGAAATAGATCAACATGAAGTTACTGTGGCTAAATGGTATGCCAAGGTCAGGAACCAGCTGGTTAAGCCAGATATTTGAAAGCCATCCGGATGTCAATTTCAAATTGTCTCCTCTGTTTTCATATGCATATAAAAATGAAGTCGGAATTAATTCTACCAGAGAGCAATGGTTGGATTTTTTTGCCAAGGTTGCTAAAAGCAATGATGAATTCATTAATCAGACCTATCGACGCAAAATTGGTGAATATCCAGTTTTTAAAATAAAAAATCCTTCATTCACTCATCTTGTGATTAAAGACACCAGATATCACAATCTTACTTCCAGAATGCTGGAGATTCTTCCTGAAATAAAATTCATACACATAATAAGAAATCCTTGCGGCGCCATAAGCAGCTGGATCAGTGCACCAAAAGAATTTCCAAAGGGGGCTAATATAATCGATGAATGGAAAACGGGTGCTTGCCGAAAGACAGGTGAGGAGGAATTTTGGGGATTCGACGATTGGAAATATCTTACCAGAATGTATCTGGATCTCTCACGTAAATATGTTGGGCGGATACTTATCATACAATATGAGGAACTGGTTGTTAAACCAGAAGAAATAACGAAAAATATGTTCCGGTTTGCCGGATTGTTCATGACTCAACAAACCATGGATTTTCTCACAACTTCCCAGAAGATTAATGTCGATAACGAATATGCTGTATATAAACACAAGAGTGTTAAGGATAAGTGGAGAACAACCCTGGATGCAGGGATCATTGAGGAAATAAGAAAAGAAATTCTAGATACTGACCTGTCCTGTTTTTTAATCTGATAACTTGTCTTCATTAGCGCCTATTCTGGTATCCGTTTACAACAGGCTGAGCCATTTACAATCATGCATCAAGGCATTACAGCTAAATGATCTTGCGATCAATTCGGATTTATTCATTGTATCTGATGGTCCAAAACACCAAAAGGATGAAGGAATAATCAAAGATATTAGAAACTATGTGCCTACAATCAGCGGATTTAATTCAGTTACCCTTATTGCTCATGAAAAGAACCTTGGTGCGATTAAATCAATCAATACAGCCCGAAATGCATTGCTAAACAAACGGGAGAAATTAATATTCCTGGAGGATGATATTATTGTTACTCAAAAATTTTTAGATTACATGAATCGAGGGCTCGATTTTTATGCGGATGATCAACGTATCTTTTCCATTGCAGCCTATACCTTCCCGATAAAATTACCTTCTGATTATAATCGTGGTGTGTACACCTGGTATGGATACACAGGCTGGGGAGTCGGTTTATGGAATGACCGCTGGACCAAGGTAGATTGGGAGTTATCAGGATTCAACGATTTTCTTAAGGACAAAACCAGGGTTGCTGAATTTAACCGGATTGCCGAACATGTTCTACCCATCCTTAAAAGGAATCAGAGAGGAAATGCCTTTGCCGGAGATGCCATTTTATCCTACCATATGTTCAATAATGATTTGCTCACAATCTTCCCTGTGGTTAGTAAGGTACGTAACATAGGTCATGATGGAACCGGCGAAAATTGCGGAATAACTGATATTTATCGAAAGCAGGAAATTGATGATGATCAAATCAGGATACGGTTTGAACCTGGCATAAAACCTTCAAATGAAATTGATGCAATTCTTCAACAACATTTCAAACGAAATATTAAAATAAAATTTTATTCATTCTTCAAATATCATAGATTGAAGGTTTTTAGATGGCTTTTTCAGATTATGTCCTTTGCGGCACGTATCAGAAAAAGAATTATTGCTTCCCCTGGAATTCCCGAATAATATAAAATAAATCCCTTTTGTGTTTGATTCATTAACGGGTACCGTTACCTATCGAAGAATTATAAGAAACCTTAGGAATTCTATTTATTTTTTCTTGCCTTCAATACTCCAGCTGGCCCTGAATCTGGTAACATCACCTATTTTCGCCCGTAATCTCTCCTACTGGGATTTTTCAGCAATAGGATATTTTAACTCAATACAACAGTTTTTTGTTCCGGTACTTAACCTTTCAATGTTTCAGTTCTATATGAAAGGCTATCATCAAAGAACAGAACAAGAAAACAAACAGGTTATGTCATCACTGGTTCTTTTTACCAGTATGTCTGGCATCCTTATGCTTCTTTTTGGCACCGGGATATTGTGGGTTTATTTCAACCTCTCAAATGTAACTTTCCCTTTGCAGCCCTATGTATCATTCGTCTTCCTGAGTTCATATTTCAATATATTTACCTCTTTCATTTGGATTAAATATAAAATGGAACGATCCGGCAGGCAATTTTTCATTCTTCGTTCTATATTAATTCTATTGAGTATTGCCCTCGGATTGCTGTTTGTAGTCACGTTTCAATGGGGGGCAAAAGGCCGATTAGGAGCTACAATGGCCGCTCAGGCATTGGTTAGTATTTGGTCTCTGAGAATTCTTTTGATTAATTTTAAAATTAATTTCAGGCTCGTCCGCTCTGGACTGAAATTTGGATATCCTTTAATCCTGGTGGCTCTGCTTAACTTCCCCATTTCATATATTGACAGGATACTACTTGAAAAGCAGAATGATGTAATCCAATTCGGATTGTATAATATCGGCGTGAGAATGGCCGGGTATTTGTTCTTAATGGGGCAGGCTTTGTTCCAGGCATTTGAACCCGATTTCTATAAATATGCAAGCGACAGGGATATTAAACAATTATTCCTGAGTATGGCATCAGTTTTTGGATTTCTGTTTCTGGCAAACCTGGTTTTTTCATTATTCTCTAAATCAATTATTTCTTTGCTCACTTCCGGAATATATACCGATGCCTATCAGTATGCCAACTTAATGATCTGGAGTAATTTCTTTTTACTTTTTTCCTTTTTTTTCTCCACGAACGCGCTTAGGTTCGTTTACCCACATCCACATCAATTTCCCAGGATTCAAAATCAAACCACTCCCCAGGGGGCATAATACCAAAAAATTGAATTAATTAATTAATAAATAA
>CAYZEZ010000372.1:0-3801 GCA_964477295.1 uncultured Bacteroides sp.
TACCGAAAGGCTCAACATGTATCATAATATCAAAAATATTCTCAATCTCTTTCCTGATTTCCTTTTCAACCAGGCAAATCAAATCATGTGCTTCCTGTGTATTCAGGGTCGGCTCGACCTCAATATCGAGAGCAATCATAAAATAATTACCAATTTTTCTGATTCTTGTCCGGTGCGGATTGTATACGCCCTGGATCCTTTTTACAGCCCGGAAGACCTTTTCGTACAATTTTGGATCCGATACACCATCCATCAGGTCCCGGTTTGATTTCATGAATATCTGGAAACCAACTTTCAGTATCCATGCACTGACAAACAATGCTGTGACTGAATCAAGGATTGGCATTTTCAGGATGAAAGTAAAGACCAACCCCACCAGTACGGTTCCTGAAATGAGAATGTCACTCTGCATGTTTCTTGCATTAGCCATCAACATTTCTGCATTGGTCTGTTTCCCTCTTCGGTATTGATGAATAGCCAATAATACCTTGCCTGCAATTGAGAAAATAGTAACATAGATAGCCAGCATGGTAGGCAGAACCTTTTCCTTGCCCTCAATCCAGCCTGAGATTGTTGAAATGGCCAGTTGCGCACCTGCAAAAAGGATCACAAATGATAACGCTTTTGTTGCGATGGTATCGGCTTTAAGATATCCGTATGGGAATTTCGGATCAGGGGGACGATTTATAATCCTGGCTGTAACCAGCGTGATCATTGAAGTAACGATATCGGTAGCCGAATCAATCCCATCGCCAAGTACTGCCAGGCTGCCGGAGACTATTCCTGCCACAATTTTTACGACAGACAGAATAGCATTACCGATTACTGCTATCCAGGAAGCTCTGATGATCGTTGCAGAATGATTTTCCATTCAGTCAAAACAGTTATCCGCACAGGATTAAGCCAAATATTTAGCAAATGTAATAAAACAAGGTATTCTGGAGTGAAAATTTATTGAACGACAGGATTGAAATTAAGTTAAAACAGAATATCCAGAATGAGAAAAATATTATCTGTGTCTGTTGCTCAGACATTCCTTGTGTCGTCTGCAGGCATTTTCATTGTAAAACATACCTGTCTTTATTCGGGTAAGAAAACTATTTTTCTTGGAGCGAGGAATAATTGTTGTGATCACCAAGCTGGGGACGGATACTGCCCGGTTCATGGAGATCACAGCTCACTCATTACCGGCATCACTTCTTAGATGCCTGTGCTGCGACGGCAGCTGCTTTTTTTGCAATTTCTTCTTCGTCGCCCAGGTAATAATGGGTAATGGGCTTAAGATCGGCATCCAATTCATAAACCAGTGGAACACCAGTAGGAATGTTCAGTTTTATAATGGCTTCCTCGGTCATTTCATCGAGATACTTTACCAGTGCCCTCAGGCTGTTCCCGTGTGCCGAGATCAATACTTTTTTGCCTGACTTTATCGCCGGAGCGATTTCCTCATGCCAGAATGGAAGAAAACGCGCTACGGTATCTTTCAACGACTCCGTCCTTGGAATGTCTTTCTTTTCCATATTCTGATAGTGAGCCTGGTTGCCCGGATATCTTTCATCTGATTTTTCAAGGGCAGGAGGGGGAATATCATAGCTTCTTCTCCAGACTAAAACCTGTTCTTCCCCGTGTTTCTCAGCGGTTTCTGCCTTGTTTAATCCTTGAAGGGCGCCATAGTGCCTTTCATTCAACCGCCAGGTTTTTACATCAGGAATCCATAAAAGATCCATTTGTTCCAGGGCGAGCCATGTAGTTCTCAGGGCACGCTTAAGAACAGAGGTAAAGACAATTTCAAATGAAAACCCTTTCTCTTTCATGATCTTACCGGCAGCGGTAGCTTCTTCAATTCCTTTTTCGGTCAGATCCACATCAGTCCAGCCCGTAAAACGATTTTCCTTGTTCCAGGCACTTTCTCCATGGCGTAACAAAACTACTTTATACATGATCTGTTTTTTAATGGTTAAGTCGATTGGATTATTCCGGGAAGACTCCGGGAAGTTTCTCACAAATGTAAGGAATCTGCCTGCAAATTATTCCATCGGACCGCCATAATTATAACCAAGGCTTTCGATTTTTTCTTTCACCTTTTCAAGGTCGTAATCCTTACCGGATATCTTCACCCGGTTTTTATTAATATCAGCTTCCACCCGGTCAATCCCATCTAACTTCCCAACATTCTCCTCAACAATAGCCTTGCAATGATTGCAGGTCATGCCAGTTACGATTATCTCATTATTTTTCATAGAAAGATAAATTTCTGTTGTTTTCTTTTTTTCTGGTTTAAATACACTTGGAAAATATTTTCGAAGCAAAGCATTTATAACGAGCAATCCCAGGACTATTCCTGATCCGGTGTGTAACCATCCCGGAAGGATGTCATGGGCATGTTCTCCCCCATGAATAGATGTTAAAGCATTCAGGAACCATTCCCTGGGTAAGAATTCATTTACCAGGATTCCGAAAAAGAGTGAACCGGTAATGATTGAAAAAAGATATATCAAAAGGGATTTTCTACCAAATACTTTACCTATAACGGTCATCGTGGCAGCATTGGTTGCCGGACCTGCCATCAGAAAAACGATAGCCGCTCCCGGTGATAAACCTTTCAGCATGAGCATTGCAGCGATGGGCACTGATCCGGTGGCACAAACATACAATGGAATGGCAGCGACCAGAACCAGGGCCATTTCGAGATATTGGTTTCCTATATATGCCGTGAAAAAGGTTTCCGGCACCACTATAGCTATCAGTGCGGCAATAAGTAATCCAATGACCAGCCATTTGGCAATATCTTCCATGAATTCAACAAATCCGTAGCGCAGCATCCCGGGCAATGACCTGTCGATGTTATTTTCATTAATTGCCTCCTCCTTTTGTTGTCCACCCTTTTTCCTGTCAGTATCAAAGAAATTGGTCAGGAATCCACCAAAAACCCCCGTAAACAAAGCAATGACCGGCCTTATAATGGCCATTGGTAATCCAAGCAGGCTGTATGTAACCAGGATACTATCCACTCCGGTCTGGGGCGTGGAGATTAAAAATGAGGTGGAAGAGCCTTTTGAGGCCCCGCTGTTGTAAAATGAGATGCCAGTAGGTATCACACCACAGGAGCAAAGAGGCAGGGGAATACCTATCAGGGATGCATTAATAACGGAAGCAGCATTGGGCTTTCCCAGGTATTTGTACACCTTCTTCTTTGGAAACCATACATATAAAATACCTGCAAACAGGAATCCCAGCATCAGATAGGGTGCCATTTCCAGAGATAATCCGACAAATGCACCAAAAAAATCACCCAGGTATTGAATAACTGTTTCCATACTTTGAAAATGGCTGGCAAGTTAATTAAAAGCATAGCAAACAAAGGCAGGATGCAATCAGTTTAACATCTGTTTATGCCTGTATCATTAAAACCAGGCATGTAGAAATGAAGAATTGGCAAAATTGATATAGTTCCACAGGAATTTGTAATTTCATTGCCAAAACCACCAACCAGCAATTATGAAAAATTCCTGCATCATAATCCTCGTTATTTCATTTATTTTCTATTCCTGCGGAAGGAATAATGAAGCCTCTATTCATGGAACAATTACCCATCGTGGAGACTCTATCATCACAATCAGCGATAGTGCAATAAAAATAACTGCCCCCGGAGAATTCACCTACCAGGCAAACATCAATGAACCAACTTCGGTTGAAGTCAGTTACCAGGATGTTGAACTTTTACTTTACATCCAGCCGGGAGAGGAATTATTTATGACATTAGATGCAAAAGATATTTTGAATACCATCCAGTTTGAGGGA
>CAYZEZ010000373.1:0-3784 GCA_964477295.1 uncultured Bacteroides sp.
ACCAAAATTTCACAGGATTACGCTCAGTGCCCTGGGCGGTATAGGATACAAATTCTGGGACGTAATCACCGTCAATGTCAGATACGGATATTCCGTATTGCCTATCCGTGAACATGCCAGCGGACAAACCTGGTTACTTAACAGGGGGCAGTATAATAATGTGCTGATGTTTGGTGTCTACTACCAAATATCCAGATAGTTACAGGTCGCAAGTTGCAACCTGTAACCTGTAACTGTTCTATTTAAGCACCACTCCCAAAGTTGCCACACTAACTTTCGTATCCGGTACCTTTAAAATCTCCGAGGCACAGGCCTCAATTGTTGCGCCTGTTGTTAGAACATCATCCACCAGCAGAATATGTTTTTCCTGAAGTGCATGGGCATCTATAACCCGAAAAGAATCTACAACATTTTCCCATCGTTCGTATCTTGATTTTTTTGTCTGGGTGAGTGTGTTTCTGGTTCTGATGACGGATGTTGTGTTTACTGCTTTCCCCATTGAGAGGGACAGCCCCTTTGCAATGCATTCACTCTGGTTATAACCTCTTTGATTCCTTTTCTTTTTACTCAGCGGAACAGGGATTATTAACTCTGATTCATTAAATACAGTCGCTTTTAGCTCGTTCCCGAATTGCCTTCCCAATTCTTCCCCTATTTCCTTAAAGCCTTTATATTTTAGTTCATGTATAAGCCTCCTGAGAT
The DNA here is from genome assembly GCA_964477295.1 of uncultured Bacteroides sp. GTDB lineage: Bacteria > Bacteroidota > Bacteroidia > Bacteroidales > SM23-62 > CAYZEZ01. The sequence goes on from CAYZEZ010000373.1 coordinate 703, forward strand.
AGCTCCCTGCCTGATATGAATAATAGGAAGTTGCGTTTTCGAGCCTGACCCTTCCCCAGAATGTTTGGGCAACCGGGTTGTCTCGTTCAAGATGAAAATTGGTCCTGGGAAGGGCGTACAGACAACCGGCGCAAATCACCGATTCATTTTTCACCAGTAATTCCCCGCAGGCAGGACAAACGTTAGGAAAGACAAGATTGATGAGATCAAGAAGTATTTTCATGATGATTAAGGATTTATCCTTTATCTCAAAATCATCATATTATCGAAATAGGGGTGCGGTTGCCCGCACCTTTATTATTTATTGAGCATCTGCCAAACCGTTATGATTGCCATTTTTTCTTAATGCAATAAAATTCCGGGTTTTCTTCTGCATTAATGTGGTCAGCCTGTACATGACAGGAACGATTATCAATGTTAAGAAAGTGGAAAAGGTAAGACCAAAAATTACTGTCCACGACATGGGACCCCAGAAGACAACCTGCGGACCGCCAAAATACAAATCAGGCTTAAACTCGGAGAATAACCCCCGGAAATCAATATTTAATCCGATGGCCAGTGGTAACAATCCAAGCACGGTAGTAATAGCTGTGAGCAATACGGGTCTTAACCTGGTCTTTCCGCCCACAACGATGCATTCCGTGGCCACTTCCATTGGCAGGAATGCATCCGGTTCAAGGCCCAGTTCTTTTCTTTTCCTTGCCTTGAGCAATTCAATATAATCTACCAGAACAATGGCATTGTTAACCACAATCCCGGCCAGTGATATAATCCCAATACCAGTCATCACAACAACGAAATCCATTTTGAAAGTGGACAGGCCACCAAAAACCCCGATTGTACTGAAAACAATACTGGCAATGATGATCGCGGGTCTGATGATCGAATTAAACTGTGTAACCAGAATAATTAATATCAGGGCCAGCGCGATCATCATGGCACGACTTAAAAAGTCCATCGACTCCTGTTGTTCCTGTTGCTCCCCAGTAAAACTGTATTTATACCCTTCCGGCATTTGAAAAGCTGCCATCCTGCTTTTAATCTGATCATTCAATTTGGTAGCATTAAATCCTTCGATCACATTTGAATATACTGTAATCACCCGATCCATGTCTTTTCTTCGCACCGAACTATATGTAGTGCTATAGGTAAAATCAGCCACCGAGGAAACGGGGACCTGAACGGTTTTACCCTCGTCTTTAAATGTAATTTTCTGATTCATAAGAGATGACACATTATATCTGTATTCGTCCATCAATCTAAGCTGAATCGGATATTTCTCTTCTCCAACTTTAAAATCAGAAATTTCTTTTCCAAATAAGGCAGTCCTTATGGTGCTGGCGACCATCATGGTGGACAATCCATACCGGCGCACTTTTTCCCGGTCGATGTTTACCAGAAGTTCGGGTTTCCCAACGCTCATGTTCATTTTCAGACCTTCAATTCCATCAATTTTTGCCTGATCAATAAAATTCATAATTGAATCTGTCAATTGGATCAGCTCCGTAAATTCAGGTCCTGAAATTTCAATATTAATGGCCTTGCCGGCAGGAGGGCCCATATCGTCTTTTTCAACAGACAAAACAACACCAGGATACTTACCGATCAATCCATCTGACAATTCTCTCATAACGTCTGATGTGTTGATCCCCTGCCTATCTACGTAATCCACAAAGGAAATGGTAGAGTATGCTTTATTGGGCGTCCCGCCCACACTAATGCTGCTCAGATCTTGCTCTCCTCCCTGACCTACCGTGGTAAGCACCGATTCAACAATTTGGTCATAAGGAGCCAGAATTTGAAAAATATCTTCTTCCAGCTGGTTCTTCATAAAATCATCTGTAGAAGTTATATCGGTTCCAATGGGCAATTCAACCAGAATATTTACATAGTTTGGATCGTTTTTCGGAAAGAAGGTAACCTCCGGCCTGCGAACTCCAAAAAGAATAAGGGTAAAAAACAGCAGGAAAACAGTTCCAACAAAAAACAGTACGGGATTCCATTTCCGCAAAGCAAATTTTAATGTCCTCAGGTAGACCTTTTCCAGCCAGACCAGAAAAACATTCTGAAACCAGATCTCTGCTTTGTGAAAAAACAAAAGGTTTAATATCCCAAGTATTGCAAATAATACCAGCATGTTTGCCAGTATCATTTTGCCCATCAGATAGAATGGAACAGACAAGATGATCATTCCGATGGCATAACGAAAGCCTTTTTTCTTGTTTGGCATACTGTCGTAGGCACTGCCCCCTACTTTGATAAAAGTAGCCGAGAAAACAGGTATGATGACCAATGCCACGAACAATGATGAAGAAAGTACAATGATTAAAGTTATGGGAAGTTGTTTCATGAATTCACCTGTAATCCCTCCCCAGAATGCCAGTGGAACAAAAGCCGCCAGGGTGGTTGCAGTAGAAGCAATAATAGGTCCTGCAATTTCTCCCACTGCCTGTCTCGCTGCCTGGAAAGGCGAATATCCCCTGTCTACAAAACGGTAAATATTTTCCACCACAACGATTGCATTATCTACCAGCATGCCCAGTGCCAGTATCAGGGAGAATAATACGATCATATTGATCTTGAGGCCAATCAGGTTGATGATCACCATGGAAAGGAACATCGACATGGGTATTGCCAATCCAACGAATAAGGCATTCCTTGTACCAAGAAAATAAAACAGGATCAGAACAACAAAAATAATCCCCATGATCATGCTGTTCTCGAGATTATGTAATTGTGTCCTCACATATTTCGACTGATCATTGGTCAGGGTCATATTTAAATCGGCCGGAATATTTTTCGAATTCCTTGCCTTTTCTACAATATCAAAAACCTTGGCAGTAGCTGACAACAAGTTTTCTCCGGTCTTTTTTACCACCTGTACAGATACAACCGGATCACGGTTGAGCCGGGCATAACTTGTAGGTTCTGCATAACCATCTACGATTTTGGCCATATCTCCAAGATAAACCGGTTTATCATTTACCCGTTTTACAATGATGCTTTCCAGCTCTTTGACATCCTTAAATTCACCTATTGTCCGGATTGATCTTCTGGCCCCGCCAAGCTTGATTTCTCCTCC
>CAYZEZ010000374.1:0-3783 GCA_964477295.1 uncultured Bacteroides sp.
GGCACTTCCTTTTTCCGCTCTTCCAGGAAGGCATTATATGCATCGACATCACCGTTAAAAGCCAGCTTTTCAAATACAGGCCGGCCCACAAAAGGAAATATAACCATGCCGATAAGATGTGCGATCAGATGCCTGGGATCCATGTCGGTTATCCCATATTTCTTGAGTTCTTCCTTCATAATTCCCATGGCTACTGTGGTATCCAACCCCCCCTCCCGTGCCAGTCCAACCAATCTTTCAGGATTTATAAGTATCTCCTGAAATATAAAAAATGGCAGGAAGGGCTTATCTTTAAGCAACTCTACATAAGACTCTGCAAACATCTCAAATTTTCTTATCATGGGAATGTTCTGCATGAAAGCCCCTGCAATAACAGGGAACATACTCCCTATTAAATCATTAAAGATGGCATCAAAAAGCTTATCCTTACTGCGGAAATAGTAATGCAACAGGGTCCTGTTTATACCTGCCTCGTTTGCAATATCCTGCATGGAAGCTCCCGCTTTCCCTTTAATCATGAAGACTTTGCTTGCAGCTGTAAGGATCTTGTTTTCAGTGTCCTGTTCTTTATTCAATTTTCCTGGATTCATATTTGTCAGACTTTACATAACAGTTAAACTTTATTGTTTAACAATTATGTTTAACTAATATGCAAAAGTATAAATTAAAATATTAACTCCAAATTTTTTAACAATTTTTTGAGAAAACAGTGTCCATTAATTACCGGGAATAATTCTATATTTGAGGCCTCAATTCAAAAGACATATGAAACGGGCATGATTTTTATCGGTCATAAAATCGCCAAAGGAAATGATTAAAAAAAAACGTGAGAGCGAAGCAGTTGTCCCAGGTACTAGGGATTCTCAAATAATTATAAAATTTTAAACGGATGAAAAAAATAGTAATAGTCCTGTCAATTTTCACTTTGCTGGCAATGTGTACACGCATCAGTGAAGATCCGAATATCACCAAAGAAGAGCTAAAGGCACATATGGTTTTCCTTGCATCTGACTCATTGAAAGGTAGATATCCAGGCTCACCTGAAGATGCCGTAGCTGCTAACTATATCCTGGGGGAATTTAACAAGGCCGGGCTTAATACTAAATCACCTTTTGGCCTTCAGGAGTTTGATGTTATCATGTCGCTGAAAACAGGAGATAACAACCATCTGGTTTTTAACGATATGCATGCTGTTACCGGTGAAGATTTCACCCCGGCACCTTTTTCTGCAAGCATGAGCGCATCGGGTGAAGTTGTTTTTGCCGGATATGGTTTTAAAATTGATTCGGATGACCTTCAATGGGATGATTATGAAACCATTGATCCGAAAGGAAAGTGGATAATGGTATTGCGTGGTAATCCGGAAATGGATAGTACCTCCTCTCCTTTTGATGCATATAGCAACGACAGGGATAAGGCAATGCTGGCAGGTGATAAAGAAGCTGCAGGACTCATCCTGGTGTCGGGTGAAAAGTTTGACCCCGAAGATAATCTCATGAGCCTGAAATCAAGGGAAAGTGCTGTCGGGATACCAGTGATACATATTACACGAAACCTTGCCAGCCAGATCCTGGAGAAAAGTGGAAAAAGTATCTCTGAAATTGAGAATAAGATGAATGAACAACGAATACCTGTCAGTTTTTATACCGGCACAGAACTTAATGCTGAAACTGATGTGATCCCTGAGAGCAAAAGCACTTATAACGTAATTGCACTCCTGAAAGGAACCGATCCCGATGAAAAACAGCAGTATATTATTCTTGGTGCCCACTATGACCACCTGGGAATGGGTGGACCTGGCAGCAGCAGCCGTGACCAGGATACCATTGGAGTGCATTATGGTGCAGATGACAATGCATCGGGTGTCATTTCCATGATAGAAATAGCCGAAAAACTGGCTTTATCTGAGAATCGGCCCGAAAGAAGTATCTTATTTATTGCTTTCGGGGCTGAAGAATTGGGACTCATCGGGTCAAAAAATTACCTGGATAATCCAAGTATTCCAAATGAGAGCATAGATATAATGGTGAATCTGGATATGGTAGGGAGGTTACGCGAAAATAAATTACAGGTGAACGGTTCAGGGACTGCCCTGGAATCAGAAGAGATAGTAACCGGAATTGCCGGCGACAGGTTTAATCTGGCATTCAGCCCGGGCGGATTTGGCGCATCTGATCACTCCTCCTTTTACAGTAAAAATATACCTGTCCTGTTTTTTACCACCGGGGTTCATTCAGATTACCATACAATAAAGGATACCGAGGAGAAAATAAATTATGAGGGTATTGTTAAAACTTCTAATCTGGTCAGTGATATCATTCAGGAAATTGCACACAGGGACTCCCTGCTCACTTTTCAGGAAGCTGGTCCTAAAGTGCAATACACCGGGAGACAAAGCAGAACGAGGATTACTCTCGGGATTATGCCGGATGTTACATCGACAGATGATACGGAAGGAATGGGCGTTGAATTCGTCACCCCCGGAAAGCCAGCCGATCGGGGTGGCATGAAAAAGGGAGATTTAATCATCGCCGTGGAAGGAAAGCCTGTAAATAGCGTGTACGATTATATGTACCGGTTGGGCAAGCTTAAAAAGGGACAGCTGATTATTGTTACAGTAAAAAGAAATAACGAAAAAATGGATCTGTTAATTCAACTGTGATTATGAAAAAATATCTTATCTGGATCATTACGGTAATTATAACCTTGTTTGCTGCAACGTATCAGCGTGTTACCGGGCCAACTTATCCAAAATCCTATTCAGTAGAAGTGGAAAATACGACATACTCTGTCAAGTTGCCCAGGTCACAAAGTGGCAATGATGATAAAAGAATCCGGATCCCTGTTGAAAATTCAACTATTGAAGGGAAATTAGTGTACCGACGCTTCCCTACAAATGAACCCTGGGATACCATACGGATGAAGAAGGAAAATGAATACCTTGCAGGTAATTTGCCTGGCCAGCCGCCTGCAGGGAAATTGGAATATTATGTCCTGCTTGGATCGGGCAACAGCGAGGTTCAGGTAAATCCTGATCCGGTTGTCATCAGATTCAAGGGGAGTGTACCAGCCTGGGTTCTCATACCGCATATCCTCTTTGTATTTGCAGCCATGCTTTTTTCTTCCATATCGGGTTTCTTTTCCGTGTTTCGCTACGCAAAATACAGGCTGTATGCCTATCTTACCGTGATAATGATCGTTGTTGGAGGATTTATCCTTGGACCTGTTATTCAAAAATATGCGTTTGGTGCTTTCTGGACAGGTTTTCCTTTTGGTCAGGACCTGACAGATAACAAAATTCTATTTGCCTTTGTTTTCTGGCTTGCCGCAATTATAGGAAATATAAAGAAGGATCGCCATTGGATGGTAATCACCGCAGCTATTATGTATCTGCTTATTAACTTTATTCCGCACAGCCTCTTGGGATCTGAACTGGATGTTGAATCGGGAGAGGTGATTACGGGTATGATATCCCTACGATTTATTTTCTGAGTTCATGAATTTAATGCTCACCAACACGGGGAATACACAATACAGTGTAATGGTAACCACCAGGTATAAATTCCTTGCACTGCCAGGATTTACATTATAGGATTTGTATTGAATGCTGTTTTCTTAGAACGCATCCAGACAATCTGATATTTCTGCTTTTCATCCTGCTAAAATAAGATGAGATCTGAATTGACTTTCCTCGCCCCGCAGCAAGCTATGGGGAAACGAGTTCCTGAGTTCGGCGAAGCCAAATGGCGAAGCCAAACGGCGAAGCCAAACGGCGAAGCCAAA
>CAYZEZ010000375.1:0-1819 GCA_964477295.1 uncultured Bacteroides sp.
TGTAGAGTTGTGATTGATACCTGAATAATTCTTTATATGTTTTTATTAATGGTGTGGTAGTATCCCATACATGAATTGCCTCAGCGCCAGCGCCGTTTATCTCAAATATTTGAAAATCAATAGCTTCCTCCAAAAGATCAATCGTTTTGAATTTAATATCAAAACGGCCAAAGTAAAATTCCGGCATGCTGCAGGCAATTTCGTCGAATCGTTGATTTAATTTAGGGGTAATAAAACTCTCCCCGTTTCTGTAAAGACCACCAACTCGTATGCTTGCTATGAAAGCTAGTTGCACAATCTCTCCCGGATGCGGCACAGATTCAAGGTCCTTGAGAGAAATGCCCTGGTGCAGGGGATCTTTCCCAAGATAAAAGCGTGACTTGAAATTGGTTCTTCCGTCCTGTTTGATTAATTCCAGGACTGTCCTTTTACCATCGCCAATGACATGTGGGTAATACCGGAATGTCAGGGAAGTCACACTACCATGAGATTCTCCCGGGTAACGTACATAAAATACCCCTGCTTCACCTTGATATGGGATGGGCTCCTGTATGATAACGGAGTTGTTTCTGGGGAAGTCTTTTAAATAATCCTTCAGTTCTGATTCATTCTTAATAATCCTTACACCATGGCCTTGCCAGCCAATATCAGGTTTTATAACAAACGGAAAATTCAGTGATGCTGATGAAAGTTGACCGAGTGCTTTACGTAATAAAGATTCCTGTGTGGAAAGGTCATCTATATCAAGGGTTGTAAAAGGGGCAATCCACTGACGATATTTTTCAGACACCTGGTGCATCAGCCTGCTTTTTGATTCACCCCACATGCCGCCGGCTTCAATGTGTGGATTGGCCACAGTAGGAAGTGCGAGATTTTGGTATCTGATTCCAAGTAAAAGCCATCGGATCCCAAGTGGTGCATAAAAAATATATGGGTTAATTTTTTCTGAAGCAGATACTTTGCGGCGAAGGAACCGGAGAGAAGGCATTCCCAGGAAAGTTTCTTCATTTTGACTGATTTCCGGATAAGTAATTGCCTGGACAGCCGTGTTGTTTGACAATCTGAGCCATCGTGGCTTGATTGATTTGTAGGTTACTAAAAGAAGAACAAGGCTAACCATGATGATCCAGCCCCAGTAGCCAATGGTAGGAAATACAAATTCTCCCAGTTTAATAACAATAGTTAGAAGAATCGTTGAGTATATGGCGCTGGCGGCTATTGTCGTTATTAAAAACTGGGATATAGAGACTCCTATAAGTCCGCATGCAAGATAGGTCGGGAAAAGAAGTCCTGGCAAAACCCGGACAAGGGCTATTGTTGGTATAAGATTATTTTCAATTTTTTTTCTGGCAAATTCCACCTTTTTGTTAACGACACCTTTATGGATCCAGGGAATCTTCCTGGCTGCCATTCCAATGCCATATATTAACAGATCTCCCGATAGAATACCTGTAAACAGGCTGATAGCAACGAGTAACAGTGGTAATTCTTTTTTAACCACGAGCAGACCACCGGTAACAATTGCAAGATCTTCCTGAATAAATGTTTCAAAAAACAGGCCGGTGCATTTAGCAAGCCAATCACCTCCAGGATCTATCATAAGATATGGAAAAATTGAAACCTGATTAAAATCTTAAATTACAATTTTGTGAAAATACACAAATATTGATGTTGTTTTACTAAATACAGGTAAATTTCATTTTTTTATTTGGTATGAATATAGGTTTTCTGAGCAGGTATGCGTCGTTGGTTAAATCAGGACTTTTTCAGACAGAAAAACAAGTTGTCATTGAATCCTGCGGGCGCACTGGCTTCGCCG
>CAYZEZ010000375.1:1919-3755 GCA_964477295.1 uncultured Bacteroides sp.
GCCGTCTGGCTATGCCGAACTCAGGAACTCGTTTCCTCGCTGGTTACGGCGGGATTAACGTGCACAGGTAAAATAAGTAAAAAGGATCGAGGATTCCCCGTCCCGAGGACTCCCCCCCGAGTGCTCGGGGGGGCACGGCGGGGTGAGGAGCTTCAACTAGAAATACCAAGGGATTGCCTGGCAGATAGTTTCCAGTTGGATGGTAATTACAATTTACAGGCACTAAATGACGTTGATATCATAACCGTATTTATTTCATCCGTTTAATTTTTTATAATTATCTGAAAATAAAATAATTAAATATTTGAGAATCCCGAGTACTCGGGACAACCGTTTCACTCAAAAAATCCTGTTATATGAATGAGTTAAAAACTACCTTACCTTTCAAAATTATTATGATTTGCCTGTTAGGCTCTGTCGTGATCCAGGTTTATGCACAGCAAAGCATGCCGGAGGTTTTGGATACAGGGACCCTGCAGGAACAATTCGATTACCTGCAGGGAAGAACAAGAATTTATAATGACTACAGGGCCATCCGTGAAGATATGTTTCAAAAAATTAAATCCAATTCCATTGATTCCCTGGCGGCCCGGAAAGAAAATGTATTATTACTGACCGGACAGTTAAAGGATCAAAGTACTGGTATAGCATCGCTGCAGGAGGAACTTAAAAATACAGCTGACAAGCTTGATCAGGCTGTGAAAAACAGGGACAGGATCAATTTTTTCAGGATCCCTGTTCACAAAGCTCTCTACAACACTATCATGTTGATTGTCATTGCTTCCCTGGCTTTTCTTTCGGGTGTCCTGTTCCTTTCAAATAAGCGGTTTTTTGCATTGGCAAGAAATAATAAGAAGGATCTGGAAGAATTAAAAGAAGAATTCGAAGCATATCGCAAAACATCCCGTGAACGATACGAAAAACTGGCCGTCCAACACCACAATGAGCTTAGAAAGCTGAAAGGAATTTAGGTCTAAATTTCCGACCGGTCCTGTATACGAACCTTCCTGGGGTGACCTGCTGAATGGAACCATTTATATCGGACCTGTCAGGCGTGCCCTACAAAACGCTGTAAAATAAATATAGATTTGAACTTACCCGGATATGCGTTCAAATTATGGAATATGTCCGGCGTTATGCAACATTTATAAATCCTGAGACAAAAATTTCCGCCACCGAACTGGTTTTATATTTTATGAGAATTATAATTGACCGGATAATTGATCTGATTAAATAACCGAAGTTTGTAGGTATTCAAGGCACAATGGACTTTTACAAGCATTAAACCAGGGTGTAATGTTTAATTTTAAAATTCTCAAATTATGCACTTGGGGTTTAAACCTGTAAAGAGTTAAAATAATTTGGTAAATTTCTAAAGTGTATCATCAAATGTGAAAGCAATGAGTAAAAAAATGGTTGCATTATTTATACTATCGGGATTCTTTATCCATGGAATGGCTAATACCGGTGATATTGTTAAAAAGATACCCGCACCGTCCTCCTGTTTGACAGGATTGGCTTTTGACGGGAAGAATATTTGGGGTGTGGATCGCAAAAGTGACAGGATATACCAGGTTGATCCTTCCAGCGGGCTGGTAGGCAAAGTGTTGACATCTCCCGGTTATTTTTCCACCGGGCTTGCATGGGATGGGAAATATCTCTGGGTGGCGGATATCGATTTCACCAGTACTTCCACTGAATCTTATTCAGGGAAAATATACCAGGTTGATCCGGAAACCGGTAGAACATTGAAAGTTTTTATGTCACCGGGCTCCGGTCCACAGGGCCTGGCGTGGGATGGTGAATATTTATGGGTGTCTGATAATGAAGATGATA
>CAYZEZ010000376.1:0-3673 GCA_964477295.1 uncultured Bacteroides sp.
GAAATAATGTTCTAACTGGGTTTTCAGGTTTTACTGGTTATAAAAAGCAGTTCCTTCAATGGTTATCAGAACCGGCCGATTTGGTGTCAGACCTTTACCTGTTTTTAGAACAACGGCAGCCAGATTTGCCGCAACAAGTTTCGATGCACGTTCAATAAGAGTATTTATAATTAAAACAGATTTTTCTTTGTCACTTTTATCAGTAATGAGCCCGGCAAGCTTATTCTCCGGTGAATCCTGTTTACAAATAAAAATATTTGCTTCATTTGATGACAGGTCGGTTATTTTGTCAATTATCCCGGCTGTCTGCGGGGAAAAAACCTCCTCTTTTGCCGCTGCTTTCAGAACAGATAAGCATAAACCTCCGAAAGAACCTCCGGAGAACATTTTTTCAAAAGTATAATTTCCCGGATCGGCTGTTTTGCTGTCGAAAACAAGATCGAGATCAGTACGGGGCGCTTTATTGAAATTACCTGATTCGATATTTATTATCTGACTTCCCTCCCGGTCGAGGTCCCTTTTTTTCAATATATTGCGGTTTTGCTCTATATAACAGGTATTTGTGCCGGTGCCGAGTATGAATCCGATGAACGTATCATACGTTTTACTGACAGAAGCCGATTTTCCTGCAAGAAGAGTAGCTACCGTATCGTTTAAGATCACAATTTGCTTTTCGGGTGTCCCGAGAGTTTTAAGGAGGTTTGTACCTATCAGTTGTCCCACTACTCCCGGGGCTTTTATTTCCTTACAAAACTGGATCAGTCTTCCGTCACGGGTTGGCAGAATCTCAGTCGGGTATGAAAAACAGAAGCCTATTCTGTGCGATTTGTCAGCCAGGGATTTGATATAGCCGGCAATGGTGCTGAAGAATTCATCCTCGGAAATCTCTTCTTCAATACCAGGCATTTTATCGTTTATAATATTTTCCAGCATTATCTTTCCATCCCGGTTTATACTTACAAGTGCTGCTCTGAAATTTGTTCCGCCTGCATCGATAGCCAGTACAGGGACATCTTTAAGAAGATCATTTTCCGCTTCTATATAGGTAGGTATCATACGAAGCGCTCCACTTTTCCCCTCAAGACCGCTGATCATATCTCCTGTAAAAGTTTCCACCAGTTTCCCCATATCAAAATCGGAGGCTTTTAACTTATGCTCTTTAAAAAATGTTTCCATATTTTTCATCATGTGGTTTTTAAGTTAATTCATCGTTTCCCGAATCTTATCTTAGCATCTTCCAGCATTGTCTGTGTTGCAGTCGCACCGGAGCGGCTGGCTCCTGCTTCTTTCATTTTCAACATATCATCGAGAGTACGTACTCCTCCTGCACATTTTATCTTTACTCTGGGAGGCAGGTGTTTTCTGAAAAGTTCGATATCGTGTATTGTGGCGCCTGTGTAATTATAATTACCGTCGGGTTGTTTTACAAATCCATATCCTGTCGAAGTCTTGACAAAATCGACTCCGACCCGTGCACATATCTCACACAGTTTTATCTTATGTTCATCACGGGTCACATAATCGGTTTCAAAGATCACTTTTATTATAGCATTATTACTGTGGCATGTATCTGTAACTGCTTTGATTTCCTGTTCCACATAATTCCAGTCACCGCCCAGCGCTTTGCCGATATTTATCACCATATCTACTTCTACGGCTCCGTCATTACAAGCCTGTTGCGCTTCAAATACTTTCACGGTAATGGAGCTGTTACCATGAGGGAATCCGATAACACAGCATACCAGAACGTCTGATCCCCTGAGGAGTTCCACTGCCTGTTTCACGGCATAAGGCTTTACACATACCGAAGCCACGTTGTATTTTTTTGCTGTATCACAATGTTTTTTAAGGTCTTCATCCGTAAATGCCGGATGAAGAATCGAATGATCGATCATTTTTGCCAGTTCTTCTGTTATATTCATTTTAATATTGTTTTATTATTAGTTCTGATTTTTTTATAATCTTACCAATCCTGTTAACCATGCAGCGCTATGCGGGATCCAGTCTTCATCAGTAAGAGAAAACGGACCGTCATTCGCCTTTATCGGAGCTGTGTCATAAACAAATTGTGTTCCGGTAGAAAAGCCATTACAAATACTTCCCCTGGTCTGGAACCATGTTCCTGCCCACCTTTTACCTACATGGCACATCATACTTGCTGGGAGGGCTACTCCGTCAGGAACATCAGTACTGAATACGATACTCGCTTTGAGATTCTCTTTTGTAATACCTGCATTCAATCCTGCCAGCCATTGGAGGTTTGCATAAGCGATCTCTTTCAGCACAGGTTCATTGAACATGACAGAAAGTTCCATGGCCAGTGCTGCAGTAAAACCATATATTGTATTTGTTCCGTGGAATGTGCCGCAGAACCATATTGGCCCTTCCTTATCAAAGATACCCAGTGGTATTATCAGGAAAGGATTCTGTCGGCATGCAGGTATCAGGTAACCGTATGCAAATTTTCTGAGTGTTTCTTTCCATGCGGCCATATCTTCATGATCGCTCCATATTTTTGTCATACTGATAAGTGGCATGAGGTAATTAGGATAAACACCTCCTATATCGGCGCCAAATTGTGCGTGTACAATACCATGTATCCAGGCTTTTTCACTATGAGGCAGGGAATCATATTCGCGGAAATGTCCCCAGAAGCCGATTTCATTTTTGTCTTCCGGTATTTGTCGCGACATTATCTGTCTTGCATATCCTATTGCATCTTCCTTAACGCCTTTAACGTCAAGTTTTGAAAGTTCCAGGGCTGCCCAGCAAAGAGTTACAAGATCCCGTGTCTGCCACTCGTCGTCAGGTATCTTTGTTCCTTCCGGCAAACCACGCTGAAACAGGCTTAGTCCATAATTTCCCATTGGTTTTGTAACATTACGTAGCCACCTGTATGTTAATTCGGCTGTTTTTTGATATCTGTTTTTCTTTTCGCTGAATGAGTCAGGAAGTATCCTGGCTCCTCCGGCAAGAGCAATGACAGCCTTCATGGCATCATTAGGCAGAATATCTTTTTCATGACCATGAAGGTCATGTGACATGGCGCCTTTGGCAAAACCCAGCGCGGATGCTTTTTCCTGTAACATCACCAGGTAATCACAACCAACAGTGATCTGTTTATATATTCTTTTTTTCAATTCATCGTCGATCCTGTTACCGGAATGATCCAGCATTTCGACAAGAGCGTTTATCATTACGCTATGTGAACAGCTTTCAACCCATAATGTACCTGCATCCTGCCATCCTGCACCTACTTTCGTGAAATGCACCCGGCGTTCAAGGATATCGGCAGATGCAAGATCGATAGTTTCATTCCATAAGATACCATCATCAATCCTGAGTCCGGTATCATGCATGACACATTTACTATTATTTATTAACTCGACATTCCATTCACCTTTCTCCTGGTCAGCCGGGAATTCAGCCACCCACCAGTGACTTTTCCATATTTCACCCCAGTATTTTAAACCGGATTCTATATGTTTACCTTTAAAGACAGGGATGAGCCTGCATACTGCCGAACCTGAAAGCAGTTCTTTTTTCGGCAGCCTGACAATTATCCGCAAGGGATAAGCGGATTCGTATCCGATCATGGAGAACAGCAATCCGGCCAGACCGTCGGCAGGATTATATCCCGGGCCATGAAACAGAGGGAATTTCTCAATAATTT
>CAYZEZ010000377.1:0-3669 GCA_964477295.1 uncultured Bacteroides sp.
TCATTACAAGATTATCATAACTGAAAACTAAGTCATCCTGAACTTGTTTCAGGATCTCATTATCAGTAACTTAAAGATCCTGAAACCTTGACCTTCGTCCCCCCTGAGTGCTCGGGGGGGCAGGCGGGGCAAGCGGGACAGGCAAGTTCAGGATGACACTTCGATCCAAATTATCCGGTTAATTGATTTCAAACATGAAAGGCAGCCTGGCCTGGATACCTGATAGATTCTTGAGCTCGTGCAATTGTTTATAGTATTTAAACTCTTCGCCCAGTTCCCTGCTGATCGTTCTCATTTTTGCATTTTCGGATAATTCACGCAGAAATTGTTCCAGCGGATCTTCCAGTTCAGGCAATTCCACAATCCTGTATTTTTCGAGTCCCGCCATCTCAGCAGCTATTTCTATTGATTTCAGTTTTCCGCCATACATATCAACCAAGCCTATTTCAAGGGCATTCATCCCGCTCCAGACTCTTCCCTGTCCAATGGCATCCACCTCTTCCCGGGTCATACTGCGTCCTTCACCTACATATTTTAGAAAATCATTATAAACTTCTTCAACACCAAACCTGATCACAGATTTTTCATCTTCGGTGAGAGCCCTGAAGGGAGAACCCATATCGGCATGGGGATTTGTTTTTGCCACATCTATATTGATGCCCAGTTTATTATTGAGGAATTTTCCGGCATATGGTACAATAGCAAAAACACCAATTGAACCGGTAATTGTATTTGGCTCGCAAAGAATAGTATCAGCCTGGGCCGCAATGTAATATCCCCCGGAAGCTGCTACATCCCCAAAAGATGCCACCACCGGTTTAACCTCACGTGCCAGTTCAATTTCCCTTCTGATCACTTCAGATGCAAGAGATCCTCCGCCACCTGAGTTTATCCTGAGCACGATAGCCTTGATTGAGCTGTCTCTCCTGGCATTCCGGATGGTTTTGGAAATACGTTCTGAACTGATGTACCCTTCACCCATGTTTCCAAGGGTAATGGTGCCGTATGCATATATGACAGCAACCTTATCTTTTGACCAGCCCCTCTGTTCCTTGATCTTGGGGACTTTTGTATATTTTCTCAGCGAGATACTTCGAAGGTTTTTCTTCTCTTCCGTATTGGTTAATTTTTTGAGTTCATTAATAACCTGGTCCTTATACATAATGCCATCGATCAATCCATTGTCAAGGGCAAGCTGTGCATTTTTAATGGTCATGTTATCGGCAAACTCATTGAGTTTTTCCACTGCAATTTCACGCTCCTCAGATATACCTTTCAGGGTATGCTCCCAAATAGTGCCTATCCAGGCAAGTGTTTGCTCCCGGTTCTCATCGCTCATCTCATTGAGCATGAAGGGCTCAACAGCACTTTTATAGGTGCCATGCCGGATGATCTGGACCTCAACACCAAGCTTGTCCAGGGCCTCCTTATAAAACATCACCTGTGCCCCAAATCCCATCAGGGTCAATTCTCCGGCCGGATTGAGGTATATGGTATCGGCAACAGAAGCGAGGTAATAAGCCTTCTGTGTCAGAATATCACTGTAACAAATAAGAAATTTCCCGGACTCCTTATAGTCGATTAAGGCATTCCGGATCTCTTCAACGGTTCCAATGCCGGCCGGGATAGCTGTTAGCTCCATAAAGATCCCGGAAATATTTTCATCAAATTTGGCTTTGTTTATGTTATCCAGTATATCGTTCAGTCCCATGGCCCTGGTCATTGTAAACGGACCGTAGGAAAAATTATTCAGAGGACTATCAACGGTTCGTTCAACAATCTGCTCATTAAGTTTTACCACAAGGATGGTGTTTTCCTTGACTTCAACAGGTTTTTCCTTTGATGAGGCAGCAATGATGATGATAAGAAAAAGGAACAGGATGAAAGTGGATATTATTATTCCAAGAATAGTGGCCAGGGTATATTTAAAAAAACTTTTCATGGTATGGTTTTATTAATCGATCTGAGTTAAGGGCATAAAGATAAAGAAAATAGGTAATTAATGATTTATTACTTTTGGGCAACGGATAAAAGTTAATAATCTTCTCAAATGAATAAAGTATATCTGCTTATTGGGAGTAATCTGGGCGACCGGTCAAATCAACTGGCGAAAGCCTGTGAACTGATCAGCGTCACAATTGGCCATATCATTACGGAATCCTCAATATTTGAGACTGAATCATGGGGATTTACAGGAGCAGACTTTCTTAATAAGTGTATCATGGTAGAATCCAGATTAAATCCGCAAAAATTACTGGATGAAATTATCCGGATTGAAAACAGTATGGGAAGGGAGAGGAAGGGGAAGGGATATGATGATCGCCTGATTGATATAGATATTTTATTCTACAACGACGAGATCATCAGCACACCCGGCCTGGTTATTCCTCAAAGAGACCTTGAAAACAGAAGGTTTGTGCTGGAGCCATTAAATGAAATCGCCACCGGACTCATCCATCCGGTGGTAAAGGATGAAATCAGCGTTTTACTGATGGAATGCAAAGACAGGAGTAAGGTTGTAAAATATCCTGCTGTATAATCGGCTTGCCTCTGATGTTCAGAATCCAGCCTGATCTTTAATGAATATCCAGAAAACAGCATAAATGACTGATCAGAATATATTGGCGCCAATAAGGTAGATCAGTTTGAAGCGTATATGTGAAAAGTACCTGATAACCAGGAGTATATTGATCATTTTTTATTGAACAGAAATCGCTTCTTTTTGATCTTTGCAAAGGTATAAGATTTTGCTCCAAAATACTTTAAAAGATCCGACAGGTTAGAATTGAAAGGATCATCAACACTCAATATTATTGATTTTCCCGAATGAGTAATAATTACATTGTCGATCATCGTATACAGGGCCCCGGATTCAATTCCATCCTTATCTGATACAGCATAATGAATGGTACTTCTCCCCCTGTAATGAATCAGAAAGATGGCAGCACACAGGTTATTTTCTTTTGTATAGGCTCCATAGATTTCACCCATTCTGTAGCGGATTGCGTTCGAAACAATCTGCCTCAGCATAATCAGGCGGGCTGGATTCAGCCGGTGGGTGTTAAAATGGTCGAAGGTATATGCGAAATTTACAAAATCGTGATTGGTAATACTTTTTACCACGCTGACTTTATTTTTTCTGGCTTGTTCCATCCGGGTATGTAAGCTTGATTTGTATTCTGCATGTATTTTATCATAATTGGAAATTAGCTGAAGTTCAGTAGTTTGTAATGGGTAAACGGCATAACTTCCGGATTCTATTACATTGAATTTATTGAGATGGTAACTTCCGATGCGGTATTTTGAAGGGATATGGCTCAGCAATTTCCCAATTACTTCGGGATTCAGCGATTCGGTAGAATATACACCCAGTTGCCAGGTAAATTCAGGTTGAATAACAAATTGCCTTCCATACTTTTTCACTATTGGAAGGGGAAGGATGGTTTTATAGTCATCGGAAAATAATCCTTCCCAGTCAGGAGATACTATATGCATATACCACGATAATGGATATACAGCCGGATTTATGGCATTTTGTATGCATTTATCCCACCTGTTAAGGTCAATATCTTTATTATGATAATGATTTATGTTCATATTTGTTTTAGCTGGAGCGGATCAGATCAATCCTTCATCAGCAAAACTAAAATATGAATTATCTGCAATTAT